>NZ_JAFCLR010000081.1:0-6573 GCF_018131065.1 Bradyrhizobium sp. AUGA SZCCT0431
CCCAAGACTGCCTCCCCAAAAGCAGCCTTGAATCTGATTTGCTCTTAAAAGGGAATCCTTAGAGTCCACACCACCTAGACCAGGGCATGAATCCATAAATTTGAAGTGGTCGGCGGACGCCCGGTTTGGTGAGCATAACGGACTCAAGTCGGACATCGCGCCATGTCCGAAAAGTGCGAAAAAGCTGACTCAGATGCCGCCCGGTTCTCTGCTACGGGCAGCCGTCATCGTCCCAATTGCCAACGGGTAGTGTCGCGGGGATATTACCCCTCGGCTGCGAATACGTAGCTGTTGCCATCCTTGGCCAGCTTGCCGACGTTGGGCATCAACCAGTGAGTACCCGAAATGGTGAGCTTGTCGGCCACCGCGCGATCGAAGATCTTCCTTCGCGTTTCGACAGCCATTTGCGGATCCTGGTCGATAGCGAGCTGCCACTCGGGATTTGTTGAAATGTGGGGCGCAAGATTGACCACGTCGGCGCTGATCAGGAACTGTTCGCCGCCGGAGCTGACCAGATGTGCGACCATTCCCGGGCTATGGCCGGGCGCCTGAACGGCGTGCACGCCAGGCAGGAGTTCTGGTTCTCCCTCAAAGGTCCTGACGTTTTTCCAAGTCGCCACCGTGGCCTGAATGCGCTGGGCGAGGCCCTTGCGCGTCGGTCCGAGATCGATCGACTCGACCCCCGGGCGCGTCCACCATTTCAATTCCGCGGCGGGCACCACGATGTCGGCATCCGGGAAGACCTGCGCATTGCTCTCATTGTTCATGAGGCCATAAATGTGATCGCCGTGGAGATGGGAGATGAGGATCGTCTTGACTGCCTTGGGGTCAAGGCCCGCCGCCGCCATGCTCTCGAATAGCCGGCCGTTCCCCTCACCATAAATCGGATGACCGCCCGTGCCCGAGTCGATCAGGACCACTTGATCGCGCAGCTTGAGCGCCATGACGATAAACCGCAGGGGCGCCTGGTTGTCGGGAAAACCGGCAGTGCGCAACGCGGCCTTGACCTGTTCGACGCTGACATTCCTGACCATACCCTCCCGCAGCGGAACGTCACGCATGCCATCAATCAGAGAGAAGACTTCAATGTCGCCGACCTTGTATTTGCGGAAAGGTTGCTGGACGGACTGTTGAGCGTGAGCCGCGTCGACAAACGTGTTCGGCTTGTCGAGACCAAACGCGGCGTAAGCACCGGCTGCGCCAAGTGTCAGGTCGCGCCGCGAGATATCGGACATCGTTCGGCACTCCCCGCTGGTGAATGGATCGAGCATACCAATGGGGATGTGCACTGCACAAGGTCGGCTTTGGGTCATTCGCGTCGCTTTTGGGCGACGATTTCGGGTCTTCCACCGAGAGCGGACATTGTCGCTGTCGGTCGGCATGTCTCAAAAGTGCCAAACTCGGAAGTCGCCAGCACCGGCCGTTCGCGTCTGCGAATTAAGGGTCAGCTACCGATTGCTTGTCCTTTAAGGGCATTTATTTGCGTCAAATTCAATGTGCCTTGCTCGCGACGGTAGCTGCGATTTTGCGTCTCTCCCTTAGCTGCTGACTTGCAGGCCAGGCCAAGCCGGCTATGGCGGCGCAAACTAAGTCGGAACCCGAGCGGGCACGTCATTTGCGTCAGCGGACGCTGTGAGGAAAGGTTGCAGGATGATCTCTGCAGGCAGCAACGGCGCTTATAATTTAGCCGTACAGAGTGAAGTTTGTAATTGATATCCGACAAAGCAGATGGACTAAGGTTGGTCCTCTAAAATTGAGCGCGTCGCGGGAAATGATCGTTAGCCATCTCAATGTCACCACCATGAGTAACATCGATGTTTGGTGAGTCCGTGCGTGCGTTGGTGTGCACCCTGATTCCGGTTGTAGCCTGTATTGTGGCAGGATCGGCGGTTAGACGAGGTCGATCGGGCTGGCCTGGAGCGGACATGCTGGTAGGATTTGGGCTCCTCACCGGCGCGCTTACTATTCTTGCGGCCACGACGCGCGTTCCGCTCTCCTGGCTTATGGCCGGCCTTGTCATCTTGTCGGTGATTGCACTTCTGATGCGGCGGCAATTTCCTGGTGGACGTTCGACCTGGATCGCATTAGCTCTGGTTTCACCAATTTTCGTCAGTGCGGCCGGCCACGATCCCGCGATGTGGGACGACTTCTGGAATTGGCTGCCCAGTGCTGCTTACGAATACCGGCACAATTCGCTCCCATGGCCCGATCTGCCGCGCTCGCTCTCGATATTTCCGGGCTATCCGCAGGGCATGCCGCTCATGATTTCGGCCGCTTCATTCGTTGGTGGGCGCTTTCTCGAGACCGCAGGACCCATCATCAATGCCTTGTTGCTCGCAGGATCGAGCGCGCTCTTCGCCGAGGGCCTGGCCGCGGCGCTCGTCCGACATGGGCGCTTGCAGGCCACAGAAATGCCGCCGATATTGATTGCCAGCGCGGTAGCAATCACGACTCTTTTCAATCCCGGTCTTGACGGTGGCGTAGTGCTATCGTCATACCCGGATTGCGGAACGATGGTCGCGGTCGGTGCGCTTGGCCTTCTCGGGGTCGAGATATTGGTACGTCTGTCAGCCCCTGACGCTGTGGATATCGAAGGACTGGCTTGGCGCTTCGGACTTGTGGGCGCGATGCTGGTCAATCTCAAGCAGGCCAATCCGGTGCTCTTGGTATTGGTCACAGCCGGACTGATCCTCGTGGCGTTGCGCGTTCCCGCGATCCGAACACGGCAGGCGTTGCTGCAGCTTCCTCGGATGCTGGCTCCTGCGATTGTCGTCATCGCGTTGTGGCGGTGGTATGTCATGGGCAGCTTGCCCAACTCGGAACAAGCCTTCCGGACCTTCGACACATGGAATTTTGATGTCCTGCGCCAAACCCTTGCTGCCATCGGCCACCTCATTGCCGACGCGCCGCTGTTTCACTCCATGATGTGGCTGGTCACGGCGTTCGGCGTCGCCTCTTTTTTCCAGTTGCCGCGCAAAGCCAGCGAGGCGCGATGGCTGGCGGTGATCTGTGCCACGGTCTGGCTCGGCTACAATGCCTTCCTGGTGATCATCTATCTCGGAGTCATGACAGTCTCCGATGCTCGTACTGCGGCCGACTATTGGCGCTATACGCCCCATGTGGCGCTGCTTGGGCTGTACGCGCCGGTCATGGCGCTTGGGATCGCACGCTGGCCGGCATGGATGGACCTGCGGAGTGCTGTTCCCACGCTTGCGGTGGTATCGGCGGCGTTTTGCGCCATGCCGCTGCGCAGCGATCTCAACAATCCCCCGGGCAGGGCGTGGCAACGCTTCCTCCGAGACGCCGCAGTCGAAATGCGAGACGTGGTACCCGCAGGGTCGAAGCTGCTGATCGTGCCCTACTGGAGTTCAAATCCCTTTGGAGTGGCGGTCCGCTACAACCTGTGGCGACTCGACATGCACGAACAGCAAATCGCTGCGACCATCGGGTGGGACGACGGCGACCTTGAAAAAGTCGCAAGCTGGGCGGCGCGCGGCGAGCTGGATTATCTGCTCATACAGGACGGCGAAGGCACGATGGATGAGGTGACCGACACGCTCGGACTACCACGACTCAATCACGAGCTCGTGCTGTACATTTGGCGTGATGGTGCGTGGGAACGGGCGAAGACATGGCCGATTCCACCGGGCCTGCTCCAACGCAACTCATGATTCCCAATGTCGGGGGTCGCTGTAACGCGGAAAAATTGTTAGCGAACCGTGCGCAATCGTCATGCGCGTTAGGCCGCGAAGTCCGCTCAGGGTCATTCGCGTCGGTTTGGCCGGATCACGGCAACTTCCGGTCTACCCCGGTGAACGGACATTCTCAGGATAGGCGGGCATGTCTCAAAGGTGCCAACAGCGGCCATTGAACCGGATTTGAGGCTCGCGCTCGCCAGGCCGCGCTTTCGTTGGTTACGATGCACGTAATCCGGCACGCCGCTGCAGTTCTGAGCGCTACCTCAATGCGCGCTGAAGGTGAGGCCGGCGCGCTCGTTCAGACGCTTGCGCAATGCCGGACCCATCAGCGCGCCCGGCGTCCAGATGCCACCCTCGCCCTGCACGTCGCGCACGAGACAGAGAGCGCTCTCGGCGATCATCTTGCTGGTCGAGCCGTAGCCCGGATCGCGGTCGCCCGTGACTACCGCCTCGACCCGTCCGCCATCCGGCAGCTCGCCCAGGAAGAGGATGTCGTAGAAGCCCTTCTCGCGCTCTTCCCGAGTCGGGCCTGCGCCGGGTTTGAGACCGCCGGTCGCGACCAAGGAAACTATCGTGGCGAACGTCTCCGTCGTCACGCGGGCGAGTTCCCCAAATCCCGGCGCGACCATCATCTCGTCGTAAACGAAGTCCTTGCCATAGGGATGACCCAACAGGAAATTCGTGCGGTGCACGTTCTTGGTGTTGATCGGCGCCATGGGGAACGGCACGAGCAACACGTTCATGCGCGGGTCGTATTCGGGGACGAGGCCCGACGGCTGAGACGGCCCGGTGAACCCCGGCGTCAACGCGAAGGGATCGTTCAGCAGCCGGATCAGGGCCGGGTCGCGCGCCGCGGCGGCCAACGTCGCCCGAGCGCTCGCTGCGGTGCCGCCAGACATGCCGCCTTTCACGTTGCGCAGGCGGGCTTTGACCCGGCGCGCCGGGCGTCCGAATTTCTCGCGCGCCTTCTCCTGCAACGTGAGCACGCCGAGATCGAACGGGATGGAATCGAAGCCGCAGGAAAAGACGATGCGCGCACCGGTCCGTTCCGCCTCTTCGTGATGGGCGTCGATCATGCGCCGCATCCAAGCAGGTTCGCCGCACAGATCAACATAGGCCGTGCCCGTGGCCGCACAGGCCGCCACAAGCTCGGGACCGTGGAGCTGATAAGGCCCGACCGTCGTGATGATCACGGCCGCACGCTCGCACATCGAACGTAGGCTGGCCGGCTCGGCGGCATCCGCCTTCACCAGAGGCAAATTGTCCGGTGCGCCGATGTCGGCACGCACCTTCTGGAGCTTGTCGGTCGAGCGTCCCGCAATCGCCCAGGACGGAGCATCGTCGCCGCGATAGGACGTCGCCAGATATTCGGCGATGAGACGGCCGGTGTAACCCGTCGCACCATAGACGATGAGGTCGAAGTCCCGCTTCACGACGTTGGTCCTCCTCGAGATCCGGGAGAGCTATCTTCTGATCCGTGTGCAATCGCAGGACACGAGGACGCTCAGCACGAGCAGCAAACCGTCCCATCGCGTTTGACGGAGGATACCACAGTTCCTGCCTTGGGGTGCGCAACGTCCGGTTGGGGTCATTCGCGTCGGTTTGACCGGGCCAAGGCGACTTCCGGTCTACCCCGGTGAACGGACATTCTCAGGATAGGCGGGCATGTCTCAAAGGTGCCACAACCAGACTTGGCACCATTTAACGGAGTGGACGAAGGTCTCTGCAGGTTGAAAGGCGATCACATTTCCCGGCGGCCCCGCGACGGGAGGGTTCCTTTTTGCTCGCCGCCGGTGTTTCCTCTGCACGGCGGAGAACGGGCATGCAGGGATCGCTGGGGGAAAAGATAGGTGAAGGCGCCTACTCCGAAGCCTACGCGTGGGCGCCGGGGCAAGTCGTCAAACTGTTCAAGCCCGGCTTGCCGCGGCGGATGCCCTGGTTCGAGGTGCACATGATCCGCGCCGTCCACGCCGCCGGCGCCCCGGTGCCGGAGGTGTTCGGCGAGGTGACCCTGGACGGGCGCTTCGGAATCGTGCTGCAGCGCCTCGACGGACCGACCCTGCTGCAGCTAACCCGAACCGGCGCGGTGACATTCGAACAGGCCGGCGCGATCGTCGCGGCTCTTGCCATGTCCATTCACAAGACGCCCCTGCCGCCGGAGGTCCTCTCCATGCGCGAGTATATGGAGGCTCAGTTGGGGCACGACGACGGCAAGCTTCCGAAGCAAATCGCCACTGAAATCCTCGCGCTGATCGATCGCTTGCCGCCGGGCGACGGGCTTTGCCATACCGACCTGAGCCCTGGTAACGTGATCATGACAGCGGAAGGCCCAAAGCTGGTCGACTGGGTCAGCGCGATGTGCGGGCCCGCCGTCCTCGAGCTTGGGTTCTTGCGCGTGATCCTGTCCGAGCTCGGGCCGGAAGTCGCCGACAATCCGGAGCGGCCGCGCGCGACCAATGCGGCGGCGCAATCCGAATATGCTCGGCTGGCCGGCATGTCTCTCGCGGAGCTAACGGCGGCAATGGAGCCGTATTTGCCCATCGTCCGCACCTTCGCCGTTCTCGGCAACGCGGTGCCTTCGCTGCGGGAGCGGCTGATCCAGCGCATCGAAGCGTCTCTGCGCTCGGAAGACTGAATTGTTTGGTCGCGCGCGCGAGCCGGAGCGGCCTGTCGAAGCGAGCCGTCGGTGTCTCCTTTGGGTCAAACTGAGAAGTCGGGGGACTTGCCACCAGGAAGTCAGCTTTGCCTTCAAGAACGGACATCGTCAGTCCGGCTTGTCAGTTCCGAAAAGTGCCAACAGCGGACTCATGCACCGCAGCAAACAACGGCTCTATTCGATCACTTCGTCGGCCCGAGTGAGAAGACAGTTGAACAG
>NZ_JAFCLR010000082.1:0-6374 GCF_018131065.1 Bradyrhizobium sp. AUGA SZCCT0431
GGGTCATTCGCGTCGCTTTGAGCGTGCGACGTTCACTTCCGATCTACCCCGATAAGCGGACAATTTCTAAGCCGGTTGGTATGTCTCAAACGTGCAGCCATAACCGGACTCACGCGCTGCAGCAAAAAGCATCTCTATTCGATCACCTCATCGGCCCGAACAAGTAACGAGGGCGGCACGGTGAGGCCGAGCGCTTTGGCAGTCTTCATGTTGATCACTAGCTCGAATTTGGTCGGCTGCTCGACAGGCAGGTCGGAGGGCCTGGTGCCTTTGAGGATCTTATCCACGTAGCCGCCGGCACGGCGGAACAGATCGGCAAAATCGGGGCCGTATACGATCAATCCGCCATTGGCGAATTGTCGGGCATGATAACTCGCGGGCAGATGATGCTTCGCCGCGAGTGCGATAATTCGCGGGGCATTCTGAAGGGTCAGAGAATCGCCAAAAATAATTATTCCATCGGCGTGCTGGGCAGCGGCCGAGGCAAAAGCGCTATCAAGTTCCTCGGCCGTAGTCGCCTCAACTATCGGCAAAGCCAGTCCAAGGTTCCGGGCGGCTTGGGGCACCTCGTCCACTAATCGCAGCTTGTGTATTGGATTGCCTGGATTGACCAGAACCGCAATTTTCGAGGCGTCGGGAATCAATTCCCTGAGGAGTTGTACACGCTTTGTGATCCAATCTCCGGGCACGAGGTCCGTAAGGCCCGTGATGTTGCCGCCCGGGCGTGCCAGGCTTTGGACGAGGCCGAGCCCCACGGGATCGGGCACAGCGACGAACACGATCGGAATGGTGGCAGTTGCCGATTTCAAGGCTACGGCTGCCTGCGGGTTGCCGCCAATGAGCAGATCGGGCTTGAGGGCGACGAGTTCGGCCGCGAGAACCGGTATGCGCTCGGCATGGTCCTCGAAATATCGGTAATCAATGATGAGGTTCTTGCCCTCGATCCAGCCGCGAACGCGCAAACCCTCGTGGAACACTTTGAGGATCGGCAAATTCTGGAAACCGCCAAGCGATCCGATGCGGCGAGGCATCCCTTGGGCTCGCGAACGCCGTGGGCAAACGAGCAGCGCCGCAGTGCCCGCTATGAACTCGCGCCGCTTCATTCGATCCTCATCGCAGCTTGAGGACGACGGGACGCAGAGTATCACGTCTCGATGGTCGTTGCACTTACCAATGGGCATCGATCTTGCCGGACGCGGGACGATGTCCGTTCCGGGTCATTCGCGTCGCTTTGAGCGTGCGACGTTCACTTCCGATCTACCCCGATAAGCGGACAATTTCTAAGCCGGTTGGTATGTCTCAAACGTGCCAATTCCGGAAGTGGCCAGCCTCATTCGATCACCTCGTCGGCGCGTGCAAGTAGCAACGGCGGCACTGTTAGGCCCAAGGCCTTTGCGGTCTTGAGATTGATCATCAGCTCGAATTTCGTGGGTTGTTCGACGGGAAGGTCGCCGGGCTTCGCGCCCTTGAAGATCTTGTCGACGAAAGCTGCAAGCCGGAAATAAAGGTTGGGATAGTTCACCGCGTAGGCGATCAACCCTCCGTCCTCGACGAACTCGCGCGCTGGATAGACGGCAGGCAGCCTGTTGCGGGCCGCGAAGGCAATAATCGTTTGTTGATGCATTTGGGTGAGCCCGTCTGCCCCAATGACAAGCCCGTCGACATGCTGTCGGACTGCGAGTTCGAATGCACGGCCCAGGTCGCCCTCGCTCCGCACATCTAGAAGCTCAGCCTGGAGACCCAAGGAGCGCGCCGCCGTCCTTGTCTCCTCCCATTCGGGTGGGACGGCCGGATTGCCCATGTTGTGAAGCAAGGCGATGCGCGAGAGATCCGGAGCCAGCTCTTTGAGGATTTCGACCCGTTTCGCAGTCAGCTCGGTGCTGAAGGTAATCACCCCCGTGATATTGCCCCCAGGCCGTGCGAAGCTCGCCACGATGGCGCCCGGCCCGCCCATCGTCGCCATAACCACAGGAATAGTTCCGGTCGCGTTTTGGATCGCCATGGTGGCAGGGGTCCCCCTCGTCACGATCAGGTCGAGGTTGAGACCAACCAGTTCGGATGCGAGGTCCGGAAACCGCTCGGCGCGACCATCCGCCGATCGATATTCGATGAAGAGGTTTCGCCCTTCAACGTAGCCGAAATCCCGCAGCCCCTTGCGCAGGGCGTCGAGATTGGAAGCGTTCCGCACTGCGGACACCGGCTCCAGAATCCCGATGCGATATATCTTCCCCCATTGCTGCGCGCGCGTAGCGAGCGGCCACATGCTTGCGGCGCCCGCAAGCCCGATGAACTCCCGCCGCCTCATGCCGAACATCGGGCGTCCTCGCGCTTTGGAGCTGCCGCACGCTCAGTCTTCCGCAGAACGTCAAAGCCCTGAGGGGCCTAAATCGTTCTGAATCAAGGTGCGGCGCTGCCACTTTACGACTGTTCGACCCGGTCCTCCAGCGACCGAGGTCCGAAATGGGTCAAAAACGCCGTTTTGCCAGTCGGCCGGTCCCTTCCGGTCTACCCCGATCAACGGACATTCTCACGAGCCGCCAGCATGTCTCAAACGTTCCAAAAGGTGACTTCGCCGACCAATCCCGCGCAGTATGCTCGACGGTCCAAAACAGGACAGCCCGGCTTTCCGCCCGCGATCGGGAGAATCTGGCATGCGCGTGCTTGCATACCGCTCGCGTGTCATGCTGAAATCCCGCAAATAAGCGGTATGCTATAAGGCATTTGAGGAATAGTCAGCTATCGGTCCTTATGGCGGGAGAGGCCGTTAAATGAGACCATCGCAGATGCGGCGACGCGAATTTATTGGCCGTCTTGGCGCGGCAGCGGTTGGCGCTATCTGCCAATCGAATCTGGCATTCGCGCAGGCCACCGGCAGCGCTACGCATCGCACGGTCAACGCAAACGGGATTCATCTCCATTTCGTCGAACAGGGCGAGGGACCGCTGGTCGTCTTGTGCCATGGCTTTCCAGAGTCGTGGTACTCATGGCGGCATCAACTTGCCGCTCTGTCGGCGGCTGGGTTTCGTGCTGTCGCGGTTGACATGCGCGGCTATGGTCAGTCCGACCGACCGGAGGCAATCGATCAATACACTCTGCTGCATCTCGTCGGCGATATAGTGGGGCTCCTCGATGCGCTTCGTGTTCAACAGGCTGTCATCGCTGGACACGACTGGGGTGCGGTGGTCGCGTGGCACGCAGCTTTGCTACGCCCCGACCGTTTCCGCGCCGTAATCGCCCTCAGCCTTCCGTACCTGCAGCGGTCGCCGGTAGTCCCCACGTTGGCTATGCCGCGGCGTAAGGATTCAATGTCCTACGTGCTCTATTTCCAAGAGCCGGGCGTAGCAGAGGCCGAACTTGAGCGCGATGTTCGGCAAACTTTCCTAAAGGTGCTAGCCGGCGGATCAGTAGCCGGCGGCTCGCGTGAAAGGTTGCCCGGTGACCCCCTCGGCATGGTACCGCGTGACGGGGGATTGCTCACTGACAGGCCAACCCCTGCCACCCTTCCGAATTGGCTAACGGAAGCGGACCTTGATTTTTACGTCAGAGAATTTGAGCGCACGGGATTTCGGGGTGGACTAAATTGGTATCGCAACACTGATAGAAATTGGGAGTTGTTAGCGCCGCTTGAGGGCGCGAAGGTCACCGTCCCGGCACTTTACATGGTCGGCGACCGCGACTTGATATTGGCGTTCCAGGGTATGGATCGGGTTGTCGCCAATTTGGCAAACTTCGTGCCGCAACTGCGCGGCAAGGTCATACTCTCCGGCTGCGGTCATTGGACCCAGCAGGAGCGCGCGCCAGAGGTCAACGCCGCAATGATCGATTTCTTGCGACAGTTGTGAGCGAGCTTCCCGTGCGCTTGGCAACCGTATCATCAATGTCATTTCGCGCTTATGTGAACAGCGATTGATATTTCCGCTTTGGGTCAATCGCGTCGGCTTGACGGTCGGCCAGCCACTTCCGGTCTACCCCCGTCAACGGACATCGCCAGATCGGCTCGGCTCTTCCGCTTCGTGCCACTTCCAGACATCGCCGATGGGTATATAGGATCATCGTCCACCCCGGAGAACAGCAAGTGGCCCGAATAGAAACCTTCGTATGGATCGTAACGACTTTCATAATCATTATGGCCGCCACTCCACCACGGGCGTTAGCAGCACCAGAAGCGTCTGCATGCGGGTACCTCGCTGGTCTAATCGATAAGGCACCGCCAGGGCCGTTGTTCTTGCCCAGCTATCCGACCGTGGAATCGGGGCCTCTCCATGGCGCCGCATACCTTTATGACAATGCGGTGGCCGCCATCGCATTAGTCGGTTGCGGTGAGCGAGACAAAGCACGTCGGATCGGCGCGGCGATTCTCTGGGCCATCGATAACGACCGGACCTGGCATGATGGACGGCTCCGGAACGCTTACGCCGCGGGTGTGGTGGCGAGTGGCTCCGCCAAACTTCCGGGTTGGTGGGACAATACTCAGAACAAGTGGTTAGAAGATCGATATCAGGTGGGCAGCGATGTTGGTAACATGGCATGGGCCATGTTGGCATTGCTGTCGATTGATGATGTGAACACCGGCTCTCGGTTCCGCGATGGTGCAGCACGGCTTGGCGCCTGGGTCGCGCAATGGGCCGATACGCGCGGTACTGGCGGTTTCACGGGTGGTACGTTTGGGCACGAACCGACGCCGGAAGTGCGGACGTGGAAATCGACTGAACATAATACTGACCTCGCCGCCGCGTTTGGCCTTCTTGCGATCCGTACAGGCGATTCGCGCTGGCGCGATAAGGCAACGGTTGCTGAGTACTTTGTAAATACGATGTGGGATCCGGCATGCGCCTGTTTCGCCGCAGGTACCGCTGAAGACGGTGTCACGCACAATCCGATTTTGGCTCTGGATGCCCAGGTCTGGCCTTTAATGGCGCTCCCCGGAGCGGCCGAGAAATTTGCATCGGCAATTACTACCGCCGAACAGCGAATGAGTGTCGACGAGGGCTTTTCCTACGGTGAAGACCGAGACGGTGTGTGGACCGAAGGGACGGGCCAAATGGCTCTCTTGTTGAAATTGCTTGGCAGGACTGGGAGGGCAAAGTCGTTGATCGCTGTCATCGAATCCCAGAGGTCGCCGGATGGTGGGTTGTATGCCACAACTGCCCGCGAGTTACCGACTGGGTTCGTGTTGGACACCGATCCGACCAAGCCGCGACTCTATTTCCGATTGCCACATCTTGGCGCAGCTTCGTGGGCTGCCCTCGCGGAACGTGGGTTCAATCCCTTTACGGTGACAAAAGGACTTCCGTAGTTGAGCCGCAGTGCTTCTCGTCTCGGCCATTTCGGTCTGTTTTGATTTCGATATGTCCGCTTCGGGTCTTGGCCGTGTAAAAACACCCTTCCAAGGAAGTCGGTGAGAAGCCAGGACCGGTTCGGTCTCAGGCCGCGATCGCAGCCATCAGCGGCTTGGTCCCGACGATGTTCATGACCCGTGTCAGGTTATAGGCGAGGACCGAGAGTGCCATCTCGGCGGCTACTTTTGGAAGCGTTTTGGTGAGGAAGTGTGTCGCTCCCATGCGGGCTTTCATCGTGCCGAACGGATGCTCGACCGTCTCGCGACGCAGGCGCATGGCCTGTGGGTTTGCATCAAGGCGCTGCTGCACAGCTTCGAGTAGATGCTCATGCTCCCATCGTGGAATCCGCCGCTCTGGCCCTGTCGTGCACTGCGATTTAAGCGAACAATCCTGACAGGCTGTGGTCCAGTAGCGCCGTAGCCGCTTGCCGTCCTCCTCGCTCGTAAAGCGATAAGGCAGTTGTTCCCCGGCTGGACAGCGATAGGCGTCCTCATCTGGCAAATAGACAAAGTCCTGCTTGCCGAAGCGGCCATCTGACTTGGCACCCGACGTCTGCGGCTTGGGCAGAGTTACCGTGATGCCGGCCTCGTGACACGCGAGGATCTCCAGGCTGCTGAAGTAGCCGCGATCGGCAACGGCCTCGAGCGTCTCGGTCTCGAGAACAGCCTTGGCCTGCCTGGCCATATTGGCCAGTTGAGCCCGATCTGAGCCGCTGTTCGTTACCTCATGCGTCACAATCAGATGATGCTCGGTATCCACGGCGACCTGCACGTTGTAGCCGACGACGCCGGACCCACGCCCGCTCGTCGCCATCGAACGGCTGTCGGGATCGGTCAGTGAGATTTGCTGGTCGGGCGAAGCGAGCATCTGCTTCTCGTAAACGGCAAGCTTGCCCATTTCCTCCTTCAGCTTCGTCAGTTTCTCGGTAAGCCTCGTCACCTTCGCGGCCAGTGCCTCCGTCGGCTCCTGCCGGTCGGCCGTGTCAAGTTGGCTCAGATAGCGCGCGACGCTCTCCTCCAGCTGGGCACGCCGCCG
>NZ_JAFCLR010000083.1:0-5978 GCF_018131065.1 Bradyrhizobium sp. AUGA SZCCT0431
GCCATGGTGCGCAAAGCCCTGGTGCGCAAAAGCGCGGCCCGCGAAATGGCCGCCGCCGAAATGCGCGCGTGCGCCCATGCCGCCGACATGCATACCTCCTCCCATACCGCCGGCCCTCATTCCACCTCCCATACCGCCGGCATGCATTCCACCTCCCATGCCGCCGCCGTGCATTCCGCCGCCATGGCCACCGCCACCATGCCCACCGCCGCCATGCCCACCGCCGCGGAAGGCGAGTGCTGGCGACGCGAGAGCAAGCGCGGAGCCAAGTGCACCTACCATGAGGCAATTAAGGAGCTTGTTCTTCATCCCAATTTCCTCCGTGGTTGAATTTCAGCGACGTCAAGGTCGCAAGAAGAAGACAACCAGGAAAGCCAAAGGATCCAATGCTGTCACATGAAAAATGCGACAGTTTCTGACACGGAAATTAGTTTTCGCGCCCGCAGAGCGTCACGCATGCGGCGGAGCGCACCTATGGGTCAGATGGCAATCGCAATCTGCTTCACCGCCTTGCTATCCACGACATCCCGATATTAATCGATCTCTTGTGGTCACATCGCGTAGGAAGATGTGCCGCGGATGGAGTGGATCGTCGGTGATGAGATCATCCGAACGCCCGGTCAAAAAGCGACTTGGTAACGTCCGGTTTTGGGCACTTAGCGGACGGACCGGCCGGTCTGGCTATGTCCGCTTTCAGGGGCAAAGCGGGCCACCTCCTACGCTTTGTCGTTGTCTGCTTTTTGACCCGAAGCGGTCGTCGCTCCTCCAGAAAGGGGACTCTTTCTTCGCTATCCATTATATCACCCATAGCTTCAGGTGATCGGAAGGCGCGCTCTACGCCGCGCGTCGCGGCTTTGTCGTGACACTTCCGGAAATTGGGCGTACTCATGCGTGCGCTGATGAGCGACCAAGTGCCTTGAGATAAACTCCCGAATGGCGGCAGGAACGGCGACCGGCTGATCAAACAAGCTTCGGGTAGATCAAAATATCGTCCGCCTGGTGCCGGGTTGGCGCAGGGGCTCAATAGCACATTAGCGCAAGGCTCCGACAAGCAAACTCAAATGGGGGTGTTCTCAAAGAAGGAGGACTTCCATGAAACTTCGCGCAACATTGATCTTTGCGACCGCACTTGGCGGCGTCGCTGCCGTGGTTGTCCCTGCTACAACGGCCGCGGCTCAGCCAAACAGCCAGATCACCATCCTCTATGACGCTTTCGGTACCGATGCCGCAATGAAGAAGGATTGGGGCTTCTCCGCGCTCGTGGAGGTCGCCGGTAAACGAATCTTGTTTGACACAGGCAACGATCCAGACATCTTCGCAGCCAACGTCAAGGCGAAGGGTGTTGACCTTACCAACATCGATTTCGTCGTCCTGTCGCACCGACACTCTGATCACATGGCTGGCCTGAATCATGTTCTGAGCGTGAATCCGACGGTGAAGATCTACGCACCTAGAGAAGGGTTCGGCATTTACGGTTCGTCGCTGCCATCGAGTTTCTACCGAAAAGACGAGTCTTTGCCGCCCGAGATGCGCTACTACGAGGGCAAGCCGCCGGAAGTCATGAAATTCGGCACCGCTTGGCGGGGAGCCAACATCGAACTAATAGACAAAACGACGGAAATCGTTCCAGGCATTACCTTGATAGCACTGGTGTCCGACGCCCCCGGCACGAAAGAGCTCAAGGAGTTGTCCTTAGCGGTCAACACCTCGGACGGCGTAGTGCTCGTGGTCGGCTGCGCGCACCCGGGGGTCGAAAAGATCGTCGAGGCGGCGGCGGCCATCAATTCCAAAATACGTTTGATCGCCGGCGGATTCCACCTCGTCGTCGCTCCGGACGAGGTCATTACCAAGTCCGTGGCAGCGCTCAAGGATACGTTCAAGATAGAGAATATCGCGCCGGGCCACTGCACCGGTGAGCCGACATTCGCAGCGTTGAAGCAGGCTTTCGGTGACCGATATCTTTATGCGGGCGTTGGCACCTCGCTGCCGTTGGTACCAAGCACGGGCTCTGTCGGGCGACGGGGCGAGGGACCCGTGTTCCAAGAAGACGACCTAACCACCTATCGGAAGCTCGCCCGCCGCGAAGACCCCTTCGGCATTCTCCACGCGCGGAATCAACGCTCAAATCTTTCGCACCAGTGAAGGCGCGTAACAGCCTAAGCACGATCGATGTGCAGTGCAGGACGGGGATGGCGCAATGGCCCATAAACGGCAGAAGGGGTGACTATCAGAGATGCGCCTGAAGGTCAGAATTTGGCACTTTTCGGAAGTGGCGCTTGGCCTCTTTCAGGTCCGCTTTCGGCCAAAGCAGACCCCGTAAGACACCGGAAACAGAAATCCATTCTTAGAACGTAAACCAGCGTTTATGTTTGAAGGTGCCGATTTGCCTTAGCTTTCATAGCGCATGCTGGGGGCGATGGGTTTGGGAAACGGTCGTTCTATCCAGCGGAGCTACATGCGCACCCGGCGCGGAGCGCCGATGGGCTGCGAGCAGGACCGGGCTTCGCTCGCTATCCCTGCGGCAGGGTTGAAATGCTAAGGCTGATCCGACCAAGGTCGAGGCTGATCCGCGGTCGGGTTCGGCCAGCATCGCTGAATGGCTTTATCGGTCGGGGCGCGACGTCAACGGCGGAAATGAAACAGGAGAATTCACTCCATGATCGAGGGTATCAGCGCTATTACACTGGGCACCCACGAGATGCCACGAGCGGTCCGGTTCTACCGGGCACTGGGATTTGAGGTCCTGCATGGCGACGAACAGTCGTCCTTTATCAGCTTTCGAGCAGGGGCGAGCTATCTTAACCTCATCGCCCAGCCCGCCGAGCGGCGCTGGTTCTGGTGGGGGCGCGTCATTTTCTACGTCAGCGATGTCGATGCAATTCACAAGCGCACACTCGCGGCGGGATACCAGCCAACCACTTCACCGTGCGATGCCGAATGGGGTGAGCGCTTCTTCCACCTCAATGACCCCGACGGCCACGAGCTGAGTTTCGCGCGGCCCTTGCGGTCCTGATGTCGTCAGCCGTGCGTGAAGTCTCTAGGTTTCAACCCGAGAGCTTTCACTGCTGCCTCCGGAAGCCGCGCCCACGCTTCGATCTTCTCATTCGGAGCCATCATGGCAGCGATAATCGCCTTGGCCGCCTCCGGATCCTGTGCGGCGACGAAGTAAACCGAGCGGACGGGCGAACCGCCCGCTAGCGGTTCGGTTGTCACCAGTACGACCTGACCATCTGCCACATCTCAAGATACCATCGTCGCCGCCAGCTTTGAAGTTTTGGTTAGACGCCACCCGACTGATCCATGACCATTCACTTGCAGAGGGATGGACCAGTCATAGGAACGAATAGGGATCAAAAGGGTTGGTTGTATTGGGAGTGCATACGCGAAGTGCGAAAGCACGCAAGGCACTGGCCAGGAGGAGTTCGACATGGATACCACCACGCTTCTCATCATCGTGCTTGTCATTCTGCTGGTTGGCGGCGGCGGCTGGTACGGCCGGGGCCGCTGGTATTGAGCGGCGAAACCCGCTCCGATCGCGCGTGCTTCGAATTGCCGAAGGGCGCAAGCACGGCCTCAGCTGGGCACCCCCGAACTGGCCGTTTCTCTGATTTACGGAATCGTGCCGGTAAGGGCGTCCAGCAGGGTTTGAGGGCAGCCCTGGGCACCGGGTAAGTTTGAATGTGGCAGCGGATTGTTAACTGGAAAACAGACAGTCCGAAGCGCATATTGGGACATGTCAGAATCTTCTGGGTATCGCCCCTGTAAATGCGGCGCGGTTTATGACCGCAGCGAACATATCGTAGAGGCGCGCGAGATCAGCAGCTTTGAATGCGCTGTGTGCGGTGCAACTATCGAGAATTGGAACTCCGCTTGGGTTCCTCGATATCGATTCATTGCCTGTCCAGCTACGGATGCCGAATGACGTTCTGTTGCGGAGCTGCGTCGTGTCCTGGGATAACCGCTTTGCGATCACCCCAAAGCTCTGCGCCCTCGCGCTAGTGCAGCCGGAAGACTCCGTCCACGGCACGTAGTTCGGCAGGCTTGATCAGTTTGGAATGCGCGACGGTAACTGCGAACAGCGGACCATCGAGCGTTGTCTCCCAGAAAGTCAGAAAATCCTTCAGCGCCGGAAAATTCGGGAACACATCGTAGTCCTGCCAGACGTAGCTTTGCAGGAACCAGTGACGATCAGGACGACGATACACAATTTCCGCTGTTGTCAGTCCGTAGCCTAAGACCTGCTTCCTGAAATCCTTGGAAACCGCATCTTTCTCGACCATGCCAACCTCCAGCCCCACTAGAGCTGCTGCATGCTTCTCAATTCGCCAAAAACGAAAACGTTCAATAGGTCATAGTAATCAACGTGCTAGCAGCATGTTACTTCGCCTGCTAGCAATCACCGCAAGCATTCCTCCTCGAGAAACTTAAGTTGCAGTCAAACATCGAGGGCCGAAGCCCTTGCGCCCCAGTGTCACAGGCTTATGTGAAGAGCGGCTAGCACTCGCTCATTGCGACTGCCAATCCAGAAATAATCACAAAAGCCAAGGAGGATCGCATGAGATTCCGTCCGCTCCACGACCGCGTCGTGGTCAAACGCATCGATGCCGAAGACAAAACCGCAGGCGGCATCATCATTCCGGACAGCGCCAAGGAAAAGCCCTCACAGGGCGAAATCACCGCCGTTGGTCCGGGCGGCCGCGACGAAGCCGGAAAGCTGATCCCGATCGATCTCAAGGTTGGCGACCGCGTCCTGTTCGGCAAATGGTCGGGCAACGAAGTCAAGCTCGATGGCCAGGAACTGCTGATCATGAAGGAGAGCGACATCATGGGCGTTCTCACCGATCTGCCCGCCGCCAGGAAGAAGGCCGCGTAAGTGCCAGCCAGTTTTCCCTATCCTGAGGAGCCGGCGTAGCCGGCTTCTCGAAGGATGGGGACCGCAATCCAAATGTCATCCCTCAAGAACCGCCCAGTCCCGCGGTCTTTGGGACCTGACCAGTTGAAACCGGAGATCATTATGTCAGCCAAAGAAGTCAAATTCGGCGTCGATGCCCGCGATCGCATGCTGCGCGGCGTCGAAATTCTCAACAACGCGGTGAAGGTCACGCTCGGTCCGAAGGGCCGCAACGTCGTGCTGGACAAATCGTTCGGCGCACCCCGCATCACCAAGGACGGCGTCACCGTCGCCAAGGAAATCGAGCTTGAAGAAAAGTTCGAGAACATGGGCGCCCAGATGGTGCGCGAAGTCGCCTCCAAGGCGGCGGATGCTGCCGGCGACGGCACCACCACCGCGACAGTGCTGGCCGCGGCGATTGTGCGGGAAGGTGCCAAGGCAGTAGCCGCCGGCATGAACCCGATGGATCTCAAGCGCGGTATCGACCTGGCAGTGGCCGCCGTCGTTGCCGACCTCGTCAAGAACTCCAAGAAGGTGACCTCAAACGAGGAGATCGCCCAGGTCGGCACCATCTCCTCCAATGGCGACACGGAAATCGGCAAGTTCCTCTCCGACGCCATGAAGAAGGTCGGCAACGAGGGCGTCATCACGGTGGAGGAAGCCAAGTCGCTCGAGACTGAACTCGAGGTCGTCGAAGGCATGCAGTTCGACCGCGGTTACATCTCACCCTACTTCGTCACCAACGCCGACAAGATGCGCGTTGAAATGGATGATGTCTATATTCTCATCTACGAGAAGAAGCTCTCCAGTCTGAACGAACTGCTTCCGCTGCTGGAAGCGATCGTGCAGACCGGCAAGCCGCTGGTCATCGTCGCTGAAGACGTCGAAGGCGAAGCGCTCGCTACCCTTGTCGTCAACCGCCTGCGTGGCGGCCTCAAGGTCGCGGCCGTCAAGGCTCCGGGCTTCGGCGATCGCCGCAAGGCCATGCTGCAGGACATCGCGGTTCTGATCGGTGGTCAGGCGATCTCGGAAGATCTCGGCATCAAGCTCGAGAACGTCACGCTGCAGATGCTCGGTCGCGCCAAGA
>NZ_JAFCLR010000084.1:0-5383 GCF_018131065.1 Bradyrhizobium sp. AUGA SZCCT0431
CGGCGGCGTGCCCAGCTGGAGGAGAGCGTCGCGCGCTATCTGAGCCAACTTGACACGGCCGACCGGCAGGAGCCGACCGAGGCACTGGCCGCGAAGGTGACGAGGCTTACCGAGAAACTGACGAAGCTGAAGGCGGAAATGGGCAAGCTTGCCGTCTACGAGAAGCAGATGCTCGCGTCGCCCGACCAGCAAATCTCTCTCACCGATCCCGACAGCCGATCGATGGCGACGAGCGGCCGTGGTTCCGGCGTCGTCGGCTACAATGTGCAGGTCGCCGTGGATACCGAGCACCATCTGATTGTGACGCATGAGGTCACGAACAGCGGCTCAGATCGGGCTCAACTGGCCAATATGGCCAAGCAGGCCAAGGCTGTTCTGAAGACCGAGACGCTCGAGGCCGTTGCCGATCGCGGCTACTTCAGCAGCCTGGAGATCCTCGCGTGCCACGAGGCCGGCATCACGGTAACTCTGCCCAAGCCGCAGACCTCGGGCGCCAAGTCAGATGGCCGTTTCGGCAAGCAGGACTTTGTCTATTTGCCAGAGGAGGACGCCTATCGCTGTCCAGCTGGGGAGCAACTGCCATATCGCTTTACGAGCGAGGAAGACGGCAAGCGGCTACGGCGCTACTGGACCACAGCCTGTCAAGATTGTTCGCTTAAATCGCAGTGCACGACAGGACCAGAGCGGCGGATTCCACGATGGGAGCATGAGCATCTGCTCGAAGCCGTGCAGCAGCGCCTTGATGCAAATCCACAAGCCATGCGCCAGCGTCGCGAGACAGTCGAGCATCCGTTTGGCACGATGAAGGCCCGCATGGGCGCGACGCACTTCGTGACCAAAACGCTTCCAAAAGTAGCCGCTGAAATGGCACTCTCGGTCCTAGCCTATAATCTAACACGGGTTATGAACATCGTCGGGACCAAGCCGCTGATGGCTGCGATCGTGGCCTGAGACCCACTCGGTTTTTGCTCCCAATACCGACGTCCCTCCCAAGCCGTTTTTACACGACCAAGACCCGAAGCGGACTGTTTCCCGGCAGTGAGGTTGGGCGATCGGTGACATCAAAGCGGGTACAGCAATGCGAGGCGCAGATTTAAACCCGATTGCAGGCTTCACCGCAGCTGTTCTTCCCAATGGCGAAAGATGGCGACCTCATCAGCATCCGCTGCTGGCGGAACAAGGATCGTGGCGCGGCGCGCGACCCGCGGGCTAAAGCCGAACTGCTTTCGAAACGCCCTGCTGAAATGCGCGGCGCTGACAAAGCCATATTGACGCGCGATTTCGCCGATTGAAAGGCCCTCAGCTGTAGTGCTCAGCAAGGCGTGAATAACCTCGAGCCGTCGTTTGCGAACATAGGCCGTGATCCCTCCTGCGTGCGCGAACGCCCGGTACAGACTTGACGGCGACAGGCCGAGCTTGTCGCAGATTTGTTCGGAAGTGAGTTCGCCGGACGTCAGATTCTGGTCGATATAGGATTCGACCCGCTGACGCGCCGTCGCGATCGTTTTGCCGAGCGGCGCATCGCCGGCGGACTGCGTCGCCCGCAGCCCCGCCATCAGCAGACCGACGAACGCGTCCGTCAGGTTTGACATGTCGTCGAGATCCATGTCGGGCAGCTGCCGCACCAGGGAAAGCAGGTAATCGGCGACAAGACGCCCCCACGCCCCCTCGAGGATCAGACCATGATGAGGCGATGGCCCGGATGTTATTTGGGCAAACGCCCGCCTGGAAATTGCGCAGGTGATGCTGTCCATCGCAGAGCCGTCTGACGCAAAGTCGCAAATTGTGTCAAAGACGGCGACCTCCCCTTGCCGCATCGTCTGTTGTTTCTTGCCGCCATCGATCGCAAAATCCATGGTTCCGGACTTCAGCAGCAGAACCAGGATCCAGTCGCGGCCGTCCTGCTGCGCCATCTCGGCCGTTCGCACCATCCTGGCAGCACCAAAGCGGGAATGGGTCATCACCATTTCCCCGAGCGTCCAGGCGTCCACCAGCGCGTCGAATGGAGCGTTGGGAGGGTCGCTGCGCGTGACCTGATGGGTGGTGATTCCTGCGCGCCAAACTTCAAAACGCTGGCTTTCCGGAAAATCAGAGGTGTCGAAGTGCAGAACGGGTATCGCCGCCGCCATGGAACAATCGACCTCTTTCATTTGGCTCCGACCGGGTAGAGCAAATCCCGTACAGCGGCGACGACGGGCTCGTTGCCACCAACTTGCCTCCGCAGTTCAGATGATTTGACCGCTGAAGTCAAAAATATCGTGGGGGTGGAATTGGCCGCGAAATTCGTTGTGTTGTCAGCGGGGGGCAATTATCCAGTACGAGAACTCAAGCCGCATTGGCGTCGCTCCGTGCTTTGCCCGCGGAATTGCGCAATCCAGCGGCTTCTATGATCGAGAGTGCGGCTTTTTGAGATGACGAGGTTGTCGAAACCGAATCGATCATCGGACGAGCCGTATTTGGGATTGGGCTGGCGCGCGCGACTTATCGGCACCACCGCGTTTGCTGGCCTGATGACCGCGGTCCTGGCCGTTTCCGCTCGCGCGGACAGTGAGTGGACCGGCGCGGTCTCGTCAAATTGGTTTATTGCCGGTAACTGGTCGAACGGCGTCCCAACGACGAATGACGTTGTTTGGATTTCAAACAACAGCATTCCGAGCCCGGCGGTCGTCGGGACCCCCGGAGCCGCTGCGTATAACCTGATCGTCGGAAGTAACGCGACTGGTTCGCTGACCATCCAAAACGGGGGCAGTCTCGACGTCCAAAACAATAGCGCTATCGGGTCCCTGGGCGGGAGCGGCACGGTAACAGTGACCGGCCCGGGTTCGACCTGGAGCGGCGGAAGTGGCTTTTTCCAGGTAGGAGTTCATACTGGCAGCATCGGCACACTCGTCATTGCCGCCGGCGGTAGGGTCGTCGCTGCCGGCGACATGACTCTGGGCCTGCAATCTGGTTCCGTTGGTAATGCCGTAGTGGATGGCGCGAACTCGCGCCTGGAATCCTCGCTTATCCTCGGGCAATCCGGAACGGGCACACTCACCGTTTCCAATGGCGGCACCGTTGCGAGCGCGAGCCTGCTCATTGGCGGGAATGCCGGCCTCATCGGCACCGGCACGCTCAACATCGGTGCGGCGTCGGGTCAAGCTGCAGCAGCGCCTGGAGTTGTGAGTGCACCCGAGGTGACGTTTTTTGGTGGTACCAGCACAATCGTTTTCAATCACACGTCGAACAATTACAGCTTCGCGCCAGCGATCTCCGGGACCGGTGCGGTGCTGGTCGAATCCGGCACCACGTTTTTTCCCGGCCAGAATACCTACGGGAACGGCACGTTCATCAAGGGCGGCACGCTGGAGGTCTCGGGTCCCAGTGGCGCCATCAACTCGGGCGCCGCTGTGGCGGTCGGCACGCTCGCCGGCAGCACCGGCACCTTCAAGGTCACCGGTGGCGGTACGGTCACGGGGAACAACGGCCTGATCGGCAGCGCCGCCGGCGCCACCGGCGCCGCGACCGTTTCCGGCGCAGGATCGATCTGGACCAGCACCGCGTTCCTGGCGGTGGGCGATACCGGTAACGGTTCGCTGACTATCGCGAATGGCGGCACGGTTATCGGCAATACGTCGGCCTCTATCGGCTCAGGCGCCGGCACGACCGGAAGCGTCACCGTCACCGGTGCGAACTCGCGGTTTTTCGGGAATTCCAGCATCGCAGTCGGCCTCCAGGGAAATGGATCGCTGCTGGTCGAGGCCGGCGGCGTCGCCAGGGCGCTAAATAGTTTTGTCGGCGTTTTTGGTACCGGCGCGGCGACCGTGACCGGGGCCGGTGCGGCCTGGAATACCGACACGAATTTCAGCCTTGGCGCCAACGGCCAGGGAGCGCTGACGATCGCTGATGGCGGTTCGGTTTCGATCGGCAGCACCCTGACGATCGCGGTGAATGGCGGCTCGACCGGAACGCTGAACATCGGCGCCGCATCCGGTCAGGCAGCGGCCGCCGCCGGCACCCTCGTCACCCCGTCTGTCGTGTTCGGGGCCGGCACCGGCCGGATCGTCTTCAACCATACCGATACGGGCTATGTTTTCGCGTCGGGCGTGTCGGGTGCCGGCGCAACCCGCACCGAGGCCGGCACGACCATCTTCACCGGCACCAACACCTATAGCGGCGGCACGACCATCGCGGGCGGCACGCTGCAGCTCGGCAATGGCGGGACGATCGGATCGATCACCGGCAATGTCACGAACGACGCCACGCTGGCCTTCAATCGCTCCGACACTTATGGCTTCGGCGGGGTGATTTCCGGAACCGGCGTGGTGCAGCAGAACGGCCCCGGCACCACGACGCTGACGGCAACGAACACCTATATCGGCGGGACCGTCTTAAATGCTGGCACCCTGTCGGTCGGAGCCGATACCAACCTCGGCAACGCCGCAGGCGGGCTGAGCTTCAACGGCGGCACCCTGCAGGTCACCGGCACGTCATTCACCGCGACCGCGCGCACCATCAATTGGGGCGCCAATGGCGGCGGCTTCGATATTGCCCATGCCGGCAACGCATTTACAGTGAGCCAGCCGATCGGATCTGGAGGCGCGTTGACCAAGTCAGGTGCCGGAGATTTGGTCCTGACCGCCGCCAACACCTATGTCGGCGGTACCACGATCGTCGCTGGAACCTTGTGGCTCGGCAACGGCGGCACGACGGGCTCGATCATCGGCGACGTCACGAACAACGGCACCTTGGCATTCGATCGCTTCAACGCCTACCAGTTCGACGGCGTTATCGCAGGCAGCGGCGCATTGCAGCAGAGCGGCATGGGCAGCACGACGCTCACCGCTGCCAACGTCTATTCCGGCGGCACCACGATCAGCTCTGGAAGGTTGCAGCTCGGCGCGGGCGGAACAACAGGCTCGATCACCGGTGACGTTACGAACTATGCGACGCTGGCAATCAACCGCTCCAACACCTATCAGTTCGACGGCACCATCTCCGGCTCCGGCGCATTCGAACAACTCGGCACCGGCACCACGATCCTGACCAACGCCAACGCTTACTCCGGCGGCACGACGGTTACAGGCGGCACGCTCCAGCTTGGCAATGGTGGCACGACCGGTTCGATCACCGGGGATGTCATCAACAACGCGACGTTGGCCTTCAATCGGTCAAATGCCTATGGCTTCGGCGGCGTCATTTCGGGCAGCGGCGCGGTGCAGCAGAATGGCCCCGGCACGACAACGCTGACGGCAACCAACACTTATGCCGGCGAAACGGTCATCAGCGACGGTACGCTGTCGGTCGGAGCTGATACCAACCTCGGCAACGCCGCAGGCGGGCTGAGCTTCAACGGCGGCACCCTGCAGGTCACCGGCACGTCATTCACCGCGACCGCGCGCAC
>NZ_JAFCLR010000085.1:0-4998 GCF_018131065.1 Bradyrhizobium sp. AUGA SZCCT0431
TCGTGTGCATTTTGTTTTGTGCAAACCGCACGCGAGACCGCGGGTGCAGCGCGCACCCGGTCTTCCCTGCGCCCTCTCGTTTTTTTGGAGGGTAACTCGGTTGCACAACTCGGGCGCATCGCGCGGCGAGGGTGCGGAACCATGTCCGTGCATTGTGAAGCGGCAAACGGCCTCTTTGGTGAACAGCGTGGCTGGACAGGATGTCACATTTTGCGATGCAGCAAACCTTGAAGGCCGGCCCCTGCTAACGGGCAATGGCGTTTTGCCCGGCTTCTCTGTATTGGTTCGGTGGCATACAAGCTTCGGAGCCGGGTGTTCGCGCTCCGCAAAAAATAAATTGGGAGGAAACATGCGCAAAGTGATTTTGGCTGCGGCATCGATCGCAGCTTTGGCCCTGGCGGGCCCGGCGTCGGCGCAGTCGCCGATCATCATCAAGTTCAGCCACGTGGTTGCGCCGAACACGCCGAAGGGGCTGGCGACCGAGAAATTCAAGGAGCTCGCCGAGAAATACACCGCCGGCAAGGTCAAGGTCGAGGTCTACCCGAATTCGCAGCTCTACAAGGACAAGGAAGAGCTGGAAGCGCTGCAGCTCGGCGCGGTGCAGATGCTGGCGCCATCGAACGCCAAGTTCGGCCCGATCGGCGTCAAGGAATTCGAGGTGTTCGATCTGCCGTACATCCTCCCCGACCTGAAGACGCTGCGCAAGGTCACCGACGGGCCGCTCGGCGCAAAGCTTCTGAAGCTGCTCGATTCCAAGGGAATGACCGGTCTCGCCTATTGGGATAACGGCTTCAAGGTGATGACCGCCAACAAGAAGCTGGTCACGCCCGCCGACTACAAGGGCCTCAAGTTCCGCATCCAGTCCTCGAAAGTGCTGGAGGCGCAGATGCGCTCGCTCGGCGTGATCCCGCAGGTGATGGCGTTCTCCGAAGTCTATCAGGCGCTGCAGACCGGCGTCGTCGATGGTCAGGAAAATTCCTGGTCGAACATCTACACCCAGAAAATGCACGAAGTGCAGAAGCACATCACCGTCACCAACCACGGTTACATCGGCTATGTCGTGGTGGTGAACAAGAAGTTCTGGGACGGTCTGCCCGAGGATATCCGTGGCCAGCTCGACAAGGCCATGAAGGAGGCCACCGCCTATGGCAACGGCCAGTCGCAGAAGGAAAACGACGACGCGTTTGCGGAAATCAAGAAGTCCAACAAGAGCGAAATCCTGACGCTGACGCCGGAGCAGGACGCCGCCATGCGCAAGGCGATGGAGCCGGTCTACAAGGACGTCGCAGGCCGCGTCGGCCAGCCGCTGATCGACGAATTCCTCAAGGAGACGAGGGGAGCGACCAACTAGGACGATTGACTGGGGATGCCGGGAGCTTCCAAGCTCCTGGCAGGGGCGAATGAACCGTGCGCCGTCATGGCCGGGCTTGTCCCGGCCATCCACGTCTTTCCTTGCTGATGCGCTAGCAAGGCGTGGATGCCCGGCACGAGGCCGGGCATGACGAGCTTCGATAATTGGGGGGAATATCGGTGCTGCTTCGAATCCTCGATCGGCTTGAGGAATGGCTGATTACGTTTCTGATCGCTGCGGCGACCGTGATTATTTTCATCGCGGTAGCCCACCGCTATCTGGTCGGCATTCCCCTGTTCTATCCGCTGCTGTTTCCGATCAATCTGGCCTGGGCGCAGGAACTCTGCATCATCATGTTCGTGTGGATGGCGAAGTTCGGCGCGGCCTATGGCGTGCGCACCGGCATCCATGTCGGCGTCGACGTACTGGTCAACAAGCTCGGTCCGGAGAAGCGCAAAGTCACCGTCATGTTCAGCCTGCTGTGCGGCGCGCTGTTTACGTTCGTCGTCGGCTCGATGGGTGCGAAATTCGTCTATGGGCTGTACCACACCGACCAGGTGACCCCCGACATGGAAATGCCGAGCTGGATCATCTATCTCTGCGTTCCGCTCGGCTCCTATTTGATGTGCTTCCGCTTCCTGCAGGTGGCCCGTAATTTCTGGCGCACCGGCCATCTGCCGCATCACGATGAAACGCAGGTCGAGGGCATCGAGGTGGATGCTCCCGGTGCGGGCGCTGCGGGGATCACCCGATGAGCGCCCTTATTATCTTCGGCCTGCTGATCGCGCTGATGCTGACGGGCATGCCGATCTCGATTTCGCTCGGCCTGACCGTCCTGACATATCTGTTCCTCCTGACCACGGTGCCGATCGAATCGGTGGCGCTCAAGCTGTTCACCGGCATCGAGAAGTTCGAGATCATGGCGATCCCGTTCTTCATCCTGGCCGGCAATTTCCTCACCCATGGCGGCGTCGCGCGGCGAATGATCGAATTCGCACGGACGATGATAGGCCATTGGGCCGGCGGCCTCGGCATCGCCGCCACGATGGCCGCAGCCTTGTTTTCCGCGGTGTCGGGATCCTCGCCGGCGACGGTGGTCGCGATCGGATCGATCATGTTGCCGGCGATGTTGTCGGTCGGTTATCCCAAGCGCTTTGCCGCGGGCGTGATCGTCACCGGCGGCGCGCTCGGCAACCTCATTCCGCCCTCGATCATCATGGTGATCTATGCGGTATCGACCAGCGGCGCCGTTTACTTCGGCCCCGCCGGTGAGCGGGTCAGCTCCGCGTCGGTCGGGCAATTGTTCATGGCCGGCATGGTGCCGGGCGTGATTCTGGCGATCATGCTCTCGGGAACCACCTGGTACCGCGCCTGGAAGAACAACTATCCGAAAGTGCCGAAGGCGACGTGGGGCGAGGCCTGGCGCGCCTTTATGGATTCGATCTGGGGCATTTCGCTGATCGTCGTGGTGCTGGGCGGCATCTATCTGGGGTGGTTCACGCCGACCGAAGCCGCCGCCATGAGTGCGGTGTACGCCTTCCTGATCGAGATGTTCATCTACAAGGACTTGCGGTTCAAGGACGTGCCCAAGGTCCTGCTCGCGTCCGCGAACATGAGCGCGATGATCCTCTACATCGTCACCAACGCGGTGCTGTTCTCGTTCCTGATGACGAGCGAGCAGATCCCGCAGGCGATGTCGAACTGGATCACCGACAGCGGCGTCAACTGGATCACCTTCCTGCTGGTGGTGAACCTGCTGCTGCTACTTGCCGGCAACGTGATGGAGCCGTCCTCGATCGTTCTGATCATGGCGCCGATCCTGTATCCGATCGCGGTCAAGCTCGGCATTCATCCGGTGCATTTCGGCATCATCGTCGTGGTCAATATGGAAATCGGCATGTGCCATCCGCCGGTCGGACTCAATCTCTACGTGGCCTCCGGGATAGCCAAGATGGGCATTACGGAATTGTCGATCGCGGTTTTGCCATGGCTGATCACGCTCTTGGTTTTCCTCGGTCTCATCACCTACATCCCGGAATTGTCGCTGTGGCTGCCGCGTACCCTCGGCATGCTCTAGTTCAGGAAGGTGTGACGGGCGACATTACATCTTGGTAAGGGAAGGTACTCTTGCCTATCGTTTAGTTGATTGCCGGCAGCCGCGGGCCCATCTTCATGCAACCTTTCAACGGAGGTCAGCATGAGGAAGTTCACCATCGCCGCGGTCGCGGTGCTCGCCATCGCCGGTTCGACGGCGGTCTATGCCCAGCACCGTCATTGGGGCTACGGGCATATGCGGATGAACCCGGAGGACCGGGCGGCGTTTGCCGACGCGCGGATCGCCTCCGTCCATGCCGGGCTCAAGCTGACCGCCGACCAGGAAAAGCTGTGGCCGGCGGTTGAAGCGGCGGTGCGGGAATTTGCCAAACTGCGGATCGATCGCGCCAATGCACGGATGGATGCGCGGCGGGACGATTCGAGCCAGCAGAAGCCGGACGATCCGGTGGCGCGCCTGCGCGAGCGCGCCGACAACATGGCGACGTCGGCGGCCGCCATGAAGAAAATCGCTGATGCGGCCGATCCGCTTTACAAGACGCTGGATGACGGCCAGAAGCGCCGCCTGGCCGTGCTGACCGGAATGGACCGGTTTCATGGCCGTGGCGAAGGCTGGCGGGAGCGCCGCATGGAGCGTTTTGAGCGGGATCGCGACGATGGCGGCCGGGACCGCGGCTACAACCGCAACCGCTATGACCGGGATGACGGGCCGGACCGGGGGGGCCCGGAGCGGCTCTGAGTGCCGGTTTGCCGAGGTCGGCCCGGCTAGGGGCAGAAGCCGCTGAAATCCAGCGGCTTTTTGCCTTTCCGGGCCCACGCCAAAGGCCGGGAAAACTCCGTCAGCTTTGCTGGACATCGGGGAATCGCTTTGCTAAACGACGCCCTCTTGCGAAGGCTTTTTCCGGACCAAGTCCGGGCGCATAGCTCAGTTGGTAGAGCAGATGACTCTTAATCATCGGGTCCCAGGTTCGAGCCCTGGTGCGCCCACCAAGCCCTTCAAGCACTTAGCCGGCTTCACCGTTTGAAACGCCGAGACCAACTAGAGCTTTTCAAACGGTTTTGGCTAAGCGGAACGCTTTCGATGACATACTGCCTCGCACGAAAACAGAACTTCCTGGTCGGCCTGGATTGTTCAGCACTGCGCAATTGCAAGCGAGAGACCTCGCTCGTCCAACTGAGCCGGTCCAATTCGTCTGAACAGTAACAAGTCGGAGGGCAGGGCGCCGACGTCCAATGATGGATTGGAGCGGGAGTTCAAGTGTTTCAGTTGATTACAAGGCGGCGTGTGCACGATGTGTGCACCGGGAGATCAAAAGAAAATCTAGCGACAACCAGCTTGAGCAGGCCGAACTGAACGCGCGGCGGCGTTAGCGGCGGGCTGGTGTTTGGGTGATGTGATTACAGCTCAGAACGCCATTACTGGCGAGGCCGGCAGGGGAAATTCGCAGAATCAGTGGTCACGGAACGGTCGCTTATGGCGAAAAGCGGCTGCTCGCAACGAGGCCAGGCCCAATCTCCTAGAGCGGGATGAATTTAGGTTGAGGCGTATCCGGCGTTTTCGAAGTAGTTGGCACATTCGTTTGGCATGAAGGCTG
>NZ_JAFCLR010000086.1:0-3828 GCF_018131065.1 Bradyrhizobium sp. AUGA SZCCT0431
CATGAAGACTGCCAAAGCGCTCGGCCTCACCGTGCCGACTCCGTTACTCCTTCGCGCTGATGAGGTGATCGAATAGAGATGCTGTTTGCTGCGATGCACGAGTCTCTTGTTGGCACTTTTCGGACATGCCGCGATTTCCGAGTTGAGTCTGCTTTCGGGGGTAAAGCGGAGGTTGGATCTCGAGCCTGCCAAGGGCAGCTTCTGGCGCGATGCTGCCGTTCGCGGGCATGTCTGCTCTTGGGGGCAGAACGGACGTGCCACACCTGCGGGCTGAGGTCGCCTTTGACCCAGGCTGTGTGAAAACTCCGACGTCGAACTTGAGCGTAGAAAGTTTGTCTCGATTACATTGAATTGGAAAAATAACCGCTCTGGCAGTCGCCATCGAAAGAAGAAAAGAGAGAAAACAATTCTGCGCATTCTCTGCTCGTGCACGTTTTCACACAGCCTGGCCCCAAGGCGGACATTGATTTGCCTCGACACGCCAAGAATTTGGCGCTGTACTGCTCAACGGCTGAGCATCACGAAATCGCGCAAATAAGCTCAGAGTGATGTCATGTTGCCGATCCTAGAATACGATTTGTATAAATATTTGGCCCTCGCGTGATGCTGCTGGCGATACTATTCGCATATCGCAAGGGACGAGACGCGGTTTCTGCAAGCAGTCGGTCGCTTGCTTGGACTCACGTTCCTCTCATTGCGTTTGCGATAGCTTCACTCGGTCCAAGCGCCTTCGCTATCATGATCTATCTTGGCTACAAGTTCGGTTTAATTCAGCCCAAACCCTCTGGGTATAGTTTTTCAACATTCATCCGAGACCTGCCATTTGATTTCGCAGTGATAAACTGGCCATTTGTCGCTTTATACTTGACTTGCCGCCTGTGGCCGAATTTCGGCTCGGCCCGGTCTGCGATGTGGCTTTCCGTGGTGGCGATGTCCCTCCCAAATGTTTAATTGTTTTCCCTGGCTTGGACGATGGTTTCCAACGTCTTCGATGCTGGGCAAGGCATTGGCGTTATCGAGGCCATGCTCATTTTGCCAATCATCGCGATGATTTGGCCCGGCCCAGCTCCTAGTATTTTTGATGCCGGCTTCGGCATTGCTTTTGTTATCTCTGCGCTCACGGCGCCCATACCATTTCTCGGTTTGATTGGTTTGCTTGTAGGACAATTGATTGGATGGACGGCGTCCAATTTTCGACGAAAAACAACTGTGCGGTCATAGTCCGCTTTGGGCGGATTTTGTTGAAAAACTCTGCTGTTGAAGCGGAAGGAGTTCGCTGATTCATTCGGTCTCGAGGGTGGAGACCGGAAGCGATGATGGGTCCGCGGCAGGTTGATCAGGCGGCGCTGTTCTATGAGTTTTCACTTGAGCGACACGTTCCGGCCACCCACTTGCTGAGGTCGATTGATCGCTTTGTCGATTTGTCAGGCGTTCGGAGCCACTTGGCCCCATTTTACAGTTCTACTGGCCGGCCTTCGATTGATCCTGAACTGCTCGTCCGTATGTTGCTGGTTGGCTACTGCTACGGCATTCGTTCTGAACGGCGGTTGTGCGAGGAGGTTCACCTGAACCTCGCTTACCGCTGGTTCATGTGCCGGACCACTCGACCTTCTCCAAGAATAGGCATGGCCGCTTCCGCGATTGCGATCTACTGCGAAAGCTGTTCGAGACCTTGGTCCGGCGCTGCATGGCCGAAGGGTTGGTCGAGGGAGCCGCTTTTGCGGTCGATGCCAGCCTGATTGCCGCCGACGCCAACAAGCAGCGCTCTGCCGCTGGGGCCGACGATGTTGACTGGGAGGCCATCGCCAGGACGCGCCGATCCGTCCGGGAATATCTCGACACCCTCGATGAGGCTGCTTGGGGCGCGGCCAGCGAGACGGTACCGAAGTTCATCTCCAAGTCGGATCCGGCCGCACAATGGACCGGCGCTCACAAAGGGCATGCCTTCTTTGCCTACGCCGACAACTACCTGATCGACCTGAAGGCCGCGATCATCATCGATGTCGAGGCGACACGAGCTATCCGGCAGGCCGAGGTCGGTGCGGCACGCACAATGATTGAGCGTACCGAAGATCGCCTCGGGCTCTGTCCTGAGCGCCTGGCCGCCGACAGTGCTTATGGGTCAGCCGAGATGCTGGGTTGGTTAGTCAACGAGCGCGCGATCGAGCCGCACATTCCGGTGTTCGACAAATCGGCCCGCGACGATGGGACGTTCTCCCGCGAAGACTTCGCCTACGATCAGGAGCGCGATCTCTACGTCTGTCCAGCCGGCAAGGTGCTGAGTTCTACCGGGACTCTGGTGAATGACGGGACAACACTGCACTATCGCGCCAGCAAACATGACTGCGACGCCTGCGAACTCAAGCCGCGATGCTGTCCGAAGATGCCAGCGCGCAGGGTCCCGCGTTCAATTTACGAGAACGCCCGTGACGTTGCGCGCGACATCGCCAGGACCGAAGCCTACGTGACGTCGCGGCGTGAACGTAAGAAGATCGAGATGCTGTTCGCACATCTCAAGCGCATCCTGCGCCTGGACCGGCTCAGGCTGAGAGGTCCGTCTGGTGCTCAAGACGAGTTCCTCCTCGCTGCCACAGTCCAAAACCACAGAAGGCTGGCAAAGCTGATCCCGTTGCCCGCCCCAATGCCTGCCTGAGCACAAACCACCTCACGCGCGCCTGGCTCCTCGCACCATCTCGAACAGTTAGGCTGCCGACTTCTTCAACAATATCGGCGCAAAGCGGCCATTCGGCGGGATCAGCACGTCGCAGAAGGGCCGATTTTGTTGCAAAAGTCGGTTGCTGCCGATGGGCGGTTGACTCTTTCGCTAAAGAGCGACCGGCTTTAATCCGCCGGACCTGACGCTCTGTACGCAACTCCAACGCTACGCGATGCATAGAACCTGAGCCGGTGACGGTCGCGCGACCAGCGTTGCGAGCCGCCTTAGGTTCTGTGCCATGGCGGCCAGAACAAACTCATCCTGGGCGCCTCGTGGACCGCGCAGTCGAAGCCGGCCGAGCTTCAGGACGCGCTTGAGGTGCGCAAACCGCATCTCGATCTTCTTGCGCTCGCGCCGCGACTGCTCAAAGTCCTCGGTGCCAACGAAGGATCGAGCGATGTCGCGGGCATGCTCATGGATATCGCGCGGGATCTTGCGCGCTGGTTCTTTGGGGCAGCACTGCGGTTTGAGTGGGCATACATCGCAGTCGAGCTTGCTGGCGCGATACAGAAGCGTCTTGCCCTCATGCACGGTGCCACTTGTCCCAAGCTGCTTTCCGCCCGGGCAATGGTAGACGTCGCCGGTCGGATCATATCGAAAGTCGCCGCGCGAGAAGGTGCCGTCGTCCCGCTTCGACTTGTCGTTCACCGGAATATGAGGCGCGATACCTTTCTCCTCGACCAGCCAGTTCAGCATTGGAGCCGCCCCGTAAGCGGTATCGGCCGCAAGCCTATCCGGCTTGAGGCCGAAGCGCTCTTCTGTCCGCTCGATCATGGTCTTCGCCGCACCAACCTCAGCCGGCCGAATAGCGCGGGACGCCTCGACGTCGACGATGACGCCGAACTTCACGTCGATGAGATAGTTATCGGAGTAAGCGAAGAATGCCGGTCCCTTGTGCGCTCCGGTCCACCGCGCTGCAGGATCGGATGGCGAGACAAACTTTGGGACCACATCGCTGGCGGCGCCCCAAGCCGTATCATCAAGGGTTGCCAGATACTCCTTCACCGCACGGCTGGACCTCGCTGGATCACGATCCCTGTGCCAATCCTGACCCGCGACCGAGCGCTGCTTGTTGGCATCGGCCGCAATCAGGCTGGCATCAACAGCAAAGC
>NZ_JAFCLR010000087.1:0-3705 GCF_018131065.1 Bradyrhizobium sp. AUGA SZCCT0431
TCGCAACTGTTGCGTCCACCGCGACCCGCCCCTCGTTGTGACGATGGCCAACGCCCCTCTGAGTGGGACGGGATGGCGATAGATGTGCACTGATTTGCGTCGGATGGAAACAGGAATATTTTTGATTTTCAGAAATTTGGGACTTGACACGGATTCCGGAAATCAGAATTGAGTTGCCCGTCGGGCTACTATGTCGCACCCAGCCGTCATTGCGAGCCACCGGGTCGCAATGACGGGGAGCGGACGGCGTCTAAATTAAGCAGTCATCCCCCGCGGACCATCTTTCGAAATATTAATTTCACCGCCAGCGTCCCGTAATGGCGGGGCTGGTAATCGTGCGGCCGACCATCAAAGCGCGAGGTTTCGTTGTGGGACGTGCGTTGGAATACAATTTTACAACGCTGCGAATTTCCCGAGCCTATGTCAGCCTGGTGTCCCGCCCCGAGGGTGAGGCGACCGCGATTTCCCTGGCGTGGATCGGAGACTATGAAATTCGCATGCACGCAGCCTCAGCGGCTTGCGCCGCAAGGCAGCCCCTTTTTATCGTCGAGATCTTCGACCATGACGCGCAGATCTTTATTGACAGTCGCGCGTGCCACAGCGTTGCGGAAGGCGCCGTCGCGCTCGACGAATTCCTGCATCTGGCGGAGCCGATAGCAGGCGGACCGCACGACAAGCGGCCCGCCTGATCGCGCTCGCGCGTCTTGCGCGGCGCCGGCTGGAGCGCATTCACTTCACCATGGCGCCGTAGACGATGTCCTGGACTTGCTCGCGATAATATTTGCGCAACTCGCCGGGCGCCGCGGTTCCGACCACCACGACGAGACGCTCCTTTGGATCGGCGAAAAACTGCGTACCGTAGGCGCCGTTCCAAGAGAACTCGCCGGGATTGCCGGGGACCGCCGACAGGCCTTCATGGGTGCGCACCGCCACCGAAAGGCCGAAGCTGAAGCCGCCGCGATGCGGCTCGACGTTGGCCACGTTGTTCTTGATGCCGGGCCCAAGGTGGTTGCTGGTCATGTGATGCACCGTCTTCGGGCCGAGCACACGCTGGCCGTCGAGCTCGCCGCCGTTGAGCAGCATCTGGCCGAAGCGGATGTAGTCGCCGACGGTCGCAAACGCGCAGGCGCCGCCACAGTCGGACTTGGTTGGCGTGTCGAGGAGTTTGATCGACTGCGGCTTGCCCGTGAGCGGGTCGTTGGGAAACGGGCGGGCGAGACGCTCGCGCTGCGCCTCCGCGGGGCGGAAGGTGGCGTCCTTCATGCCGAGCGGCTTCCACACATTCGCAGCGAGATATTCGCCGAGCCGTTGTTCGCTGACCTTCTCGACGACCGCGCCCAGCACGTCGATCGAGAAGCCATATTCGAATGTCGTCGCCGGCTGATGCGCCAGCGGCAGTTTTGTGATGCGATCGATGAAGGCCTGGGTATCACCCTCGATCGCCGGTGCGGTGCCGTCGGGATAGAGGCGCGCGACCAGGCTCGAACTGTCCGGCCGTCCGCCATACATCAGGCCGGAGGTGTGGCGATACAGGTCATGAATGGTGATCGGCCGGGCCTGCGCTTCCATCTTCAGTGAACCATCCGGCTGCGGCACGCCGACGTTCATCTCGGCAAACGCCGGATAGTATTGCGAGAGGCTGGCCTGCAGCGGCAGGCGGCCCTGCTCCATCAGCGTCAATCCCGCGACCGCCGCCATCGGCTTGGTCATGGACGCCAACGCGAAGATGGCATCGAGCGGCATCGGCGTGCCTTTTGTGGGATCGAGCTGGCCATAGGCCTTGTAGTGGACGAGCTTGCCGTCGCGCGCGATGGCGACCACCGCGCCGGGCACGCGTTTTGCGAGCATCTCGCGGGCGAAGAAATCATCCAGCCGGGCGAGCCCGGCTTGCGAGAATCCCGCCTCGTCCGGCTTTGCCTCCGGCAATGGCGCGGCACTGGCCGCGTTAAGGGCGATCCCGGCAACCACGGCCGCGGCGATGAGCGTTTTCATGATTTCCTCCCGACGACGGATCCATCCCGGGCGATTGCGTCGCCATTTCGGTGTCCGCCGGTTATAAGCCTAGATCGCGCTTCCCGGAGCGACAAGTCGCACGGGATGGCAGCGGGTATGCGCCGGCAACGTTCGCCGACCGGGCGTGGAAACAATCATGATCAGGAACGGGCTCTATTCGCTATCTGCCAAATCACGCGATGGCGTAGCCGATGACGTTGGCGGCATCCTGATCTTCCGAGACGGCCAGATCCATGGCGGCGACGCGTACGTCTATTACACCGGCAGCTATGAGTGCTCTGCCGGAAGCTGGAGAGGCAAGATGACCAGCCAGGAACATACCCCGACCGGGCGACCGATGGCGGCCCGGGTCCAATACATCGGATTTTTCGGCACCTACAACGATACCGGCGCCAAGGTGGATGCGATGGCCCTCGTTGGACAGCAGGGTGTTCGGTATGATGCGACGTTGCGGTTGCTGGTGGCGGGGTGAGTTTGAGTCTCAAGGGCTGGGCTCAGCTCAGCATCTGTGAACAATGGCTCGTAGGGCTGATTGGAAGCCGGCCTGTCCGCCGTAGCTCAAAGCGAAGGCGGAAGGCGTAATCCGCCGTTCTTAGCCAACGCAGTGCGATCATGACCGCTCGCCGAAACCTCGACGCTTTACCATGTTCGCTGAGGTGACAATTGCGTACCTGAAACAGCAGAAGAACAGGGCGGGGTAGACATTGACCGCCTCTATGGTTCACAGCAGAATACACGCAGTGCGTGTAACTCTCATGGGGAGGTGCGGGTGATGAGGCGCGACATCGTACGAAGCAGGGTTCTCACTACCAACTTCACCTATCAGCAAAGCAACCGCATTTCGGCCGACGCTGTGAATAGGGGAATGGGTACGTTCAGCATCGCTTGGGTAAAGATGGAAAGAGCTGATCTGCCATATATTCCTGAACAGCTCCGGTATGCCCTCCAGCTATATAGACGACCCACCGCGAGGGAACTTGAGATTTGTTTCCGCTACGTCACCGAGGACATTGGCTCAGTTGGAGATAGTCGCCGATTATTCGAGGCTCTTCAGAGGAGAAAGATTATTGTTCAACGGTCTCCTGAGACCGCCGTCGCGCTTGGCGCGACTCTAAAAAACGCGAGTGCTGTAACGGTCGGATCGGTTCTGGGGGCAAGCGCTGTTGGTTTTGATCCCATGTTGATGCTCGTTGCCGTCCCCGGCGGAGTCATACTGATGGGCTCGGTTCTTGGAGTTGCTAAGGGATTGGAGAAGGGCTTGGCAGAATTGGTGCACCGCTACGTTGCGCCGCAGAGGCGTCCAGCACCGCGCAAAGCGCGAGTTAGGAAGTCCGTGAAAAAATCCGCTCGGAAGACGTGACGTGAGCGCGTAGAGCGGATTGGAGCGTAGGCGTAGTCAGCCTCTCCAGAAGGGCACATAACGGCGGATTACGGCTTCGCCTCCAATCCGCCCTACGGGGTCCGAGTGAAGAAGGTTTAATTCGCTCATGAGTTGTGTCAAAAATGCAGTTAGTGATGAAGGCATCGGGGGTTCTTGTGAGATCAATTTTTACGATTTGCATTGTCGGCATCTTGGCGGCTCTTTTCGTCGGGCAAGCACACGCGCAAAGACCTTTGATCTTCCCCCGAGAAAGTGGACGGGCTTAAGCGGCTTTTAGCTCCATCTCGATCGGAGCGATATATCCGATTGCG
>NZ_JAFCLR010000088.1:0-2966 GCF_018131065.1 Bradyrhizobium sp. AUGA SZCCT0431
TAGCGCTGAGAATGGCTGCACTCTCGGCCATCGTGGAGTGTACTCACTATTCGCACGATATCTCTCCGGAGCGCAGGTTGGTCTAAAGCATAAAAAGCCGACCGGGCATGGCGCGAGCGCCATCCCGTTTTTCGGCCATTGAAATCACTCGAAGCCGTGGGCGCCCACCGAGCGCAAACTAATTCATTTCCGGGCACGACAATCATTCCTCACTTCCGCGGAAAAATGGCGGGAGAACCAGGCCTCGAACCTGGAACCTCTGGTTTTGGAGACCAGCGCTCGTCCACTTGAGCTTCACTCCCCAGCTTGGTCCCGACCCACGGTGCTGCCCCGTGTTTTCCTGCTCCACAAGCAAGCGTCCTAGCTGATAGACGAGGTCGGAAGGCAATGGTCGCTCGCAACGGTTTCGAACCGTCCTGTTCGCCGTTATGAGCAGCAAGCCCTCCCGAGAGGCCGAGCGATTGGTAGTGGGGGAAGGAATCGAACCTCCGTATGCGCGCTCAAAACGCGCCGTCATGCCACTGAACGAACCCACCCAATGGCACACCCTGCGAGAATTGAACTCGCCTCTTCTGTTTGAAAAACAGAGATCCTTGCCGATAGACGAAGGGTGCTTCAAATGGCGGGCTGCGGGACTCGAACCGACTTTGCCTGGTTGGAGGCCAGGTGATCAGCCTATGACCCAAGCCCGCGTTGAAAAGAGAAGGGTGCGCGTTGTTGTTTTGGCGCGCTCGGCAGGACTCGAACCCGCATAGCACGGAGTAGAAATCCGTTGACCATCCAGTTGGTCCACGAGCGCGCGAACGAGACATCGAACGACGTTGCGATTTTACGTGAAGTGGATTCCCGGACGGGTGCTTCCCCCGCTCATAACCGTTTTGCAGACGATCGCGTTCATGTTTCGCCACCGGGAATCTTGGCAGCCTCTCGCGGATTCGAACCACGGACATCCCGGATCAGAACCGGGTGCTCTACCAGCTGAGCTAAGAGGCAAAGTCAGGCGAGGCGCGAGCGCCCCGCTTGGTCTTTGAATCGAATGTGGTCAGTCTGGCTGGATTCGAACCAGCGATCCCCTGCTTCCAAGGCAGGTAGGGACGACCAGGCTCCCCTACAGACTGTAGACATTGGCCGACCTAGAGGGACTCGAACCCCCGCCCTCCGCGTTCGTAGCACGGCACTCTGAATCCAACTGAGCTACAGGTCGTTGATGGCAATCGGTCGACAAGAGGAATTGGCTCCCGCCCACGGTTTCGAACCGCGCTACCCCGGTTAACAGCCGGGCGCCCTCACCGAGATGGCTCGGCGGGAATGATGTGGTGGAGAGTGCCGGTACCGCCCCGGCCGCGTCGATCTTGCAAGGATCAACTGCACCCTTGTGCACTCCCCCGTGATGGTGTCCAGAGTCAGTGCCGCCCTGACCTCCTCGGCGTTTCAAACCGATGCTTTCACTGGATTAGCTTTCTGGACCGCGAATTGCGCACGGTGCGCAGTTTCGCAAGATGGCGCGGACCAGCGGAATCGAACCGCTATCAATGCGCGGGCAGCGCATGGCACTCCCAATATACCAGGTCCGCGAGTTTAGACCGCTAGAGCCTCTTCCGTTCCGATAGAATCGGAACGGGGCCCTAGATTCTTGATTGACGCGTTTTCTTGACGCGAACCGGTGTCCACTTCGCTTGCAAACGCTCCGTTGGCCAATCAGCCGAAGGATGGTGGGTAACCGCGGAATTGAACCGTGCGTGCGCAAAGGCGCAGGCTTTACAGGCCCGCTCAGTCACCAGACTTGGCGTTACCCAAATGTCCCGAGGGCCTGTGCGCTGCCAGGAGCCGCAACGTTCTGGACATCAATCCTGGCCACCACGATAGGACTCGAACCTACATCCTCGACCGTCGGATGGTCGTGCTCTTCCTGAATCCCCGGATGGACGCGATGGGGCCATTTCAGGACTCGCGCACCGCAAAGTAGGCCCCATTCGATCACCTCGTCGGCACAGGCGATAGCGGCTTACTCAGGCAACCCCGCTTTCCGGAGCCCCTCAATCAACAGCTTCGCGTTTGAGTGCCCGCCCCGGGCGATCAACGCAGATATTGTGAAAGCGGGATCGAGCTGAAGCAGGAGCGTCGCTGCCTCACGCGCCTCAGCGTCGCGTCCAAGATGAGCGAAAGCGGACGCGAGACAACGGTAAGCTGTCGAATAGGAGGCATTCTGACGCCGGCATTTATTCCCTGCGACGATGGCCTCGTCAAAGCGGCGAAGCTCGATAAAGGCCATCCCCATCGCAACAAACGTTATGGGTAGCCGCGGGTCTACCGGGCTCAGGCGGATGGCGCGTTCAAAGCTCCGGACCGCTTCCTCCGGAAGCCCCGCGATTCGATAGACCTGGCCTCTGCAGGTCCATGCGCGATATGAATTTGGGTTTAGCGCGATCGCCCGGTCAGCCATTTCGATCTCGCTTTCACAATCGCCGACCATGTACGCCGAGATCATGGAAACCAATGCCAACGTTTCCGAATCACCATCGTCGACGCTCAATGCCAGGCGAAGAAACCGAACCGCTTCCTTGCGGTCGAATTGAGGATCGATCGCATGACCCCAAATGACGTTCCGCATGTGACAGTGACCTGCCAGAGCAGCGACAAGGCCGAACCGAGGGTCAAGCTCCAACGCTCGATGCGCCAGCCTGATCGCCTCGTCCAACCCTTCGCAGGTCGTTAGGTAATATTGCTGCACAGCGCGGAGATAGAAATCATAGGCGGTGAGGTTCTCTGATGGCCGACGTGCCGACAGGCCAATTTCTATTTCAAGCAATTTTGGTTGAATGGCCGAGACAACGGCGACTGTCACCTCGTCCTGGAGAGCAAATACGTCCGTCAGGTCACGCTCGAACCTGGACTGCACCCCTGGAACGAGACACGATAATTTCTGTGACAGGCATTTCGAGGATGACCTGTGGCAGCAAAAGGAA
>NZ_JAFCLR010000089.1:0-2831 GCF_018131065.1 Bradyrhizobium sp. AUGA SZCCT0431
CGCAATCGGATATATCGCTCCGATCGAGATGGAGCTAAAAGCCGCTTAAGCCCGTCCACTTTCTCGGGGGAAGATCAGGTTGCAGCATGCGGCCCATGTTGAGTTCTTCCATTCGTTGGTCGATCGAGCTTGTCGATCGTTCTCGGGGCAATCGCTGCCGCAGCGGTCGCGTTTTTCGTGACCATGGCCTTCTTAGACTGGAAGGCGAGACCCGCAATCCAGCCTCCGGCCGTCCAACAAAACGACGTCACGATCTTGCGTCCCGACTGGTCGGGACCGGCACCGTTACCGACGCAACGCCGGGGCGCCGTAATGCCGTTCAACGCGGGAGGCTCGTGTCAAACTTCCCGATCAACTAGGGCCCATTCTGGAAGGTCGGATTCCTTTTTCGGTAAAGCAGCGATGTAGTCGCCGGCGTCCAGGAGCGTGAACAGAGTTTGCCCGCCGGGCAGCGTAATCGGCTCGTCGAACTTACGCGACCATGAGGCCATTAGCGACCGCCCAACAGGCTCCAAATCGCCACGACCGCCGCCTCACTTTTTAGCTGACAATCTCTCTGACCTTAATGCCGCGCAAGGCCTCTATGCAGTCAGCTACCAAATGCAAGAACTCTTGCCGCTTTATCTTTTTAACCTGACGACCTTCCATAGTGATGAGAATGAATCTCGCCATGTCGTAGGCGACTTCAAACTGCGATTTGCCGGTAACCTCGACGTCGATTCTTTCAGCCATTTCGCTCCCCGCTAGTTGTAATTGGAAAGCCGCAGCCTATGCGAAAGCGGGTGGCCAAGTCGCTGCTTTGTCACTGATCGACTTTCCACACTCCCGACAAGCGATAAGCGTCATCACCCCAGCCCCCCTACGCGAGGCTAGCGCAACCTATGGGCGCGCGATAGCTGCTCTTTAGAACCTTGGTAGCAGTCCGGGATCCTTATTTTTCGGGGCTCAATATCCTCCGACAAATAGCCTGTCATTAGCGCGATCAAGCCGCTTCTCAGTATCAGACGTGTCGTTCAGATGCCCGACCAGTTCGCCAGACAGACGATAGATGCTGATGCCTTTTAGCTCGTAAAGCTTTTCTCCCCTGAGACCGAAGATCGCCGAGCCGATCACGTTTCCGACGTGGATTCCCTTGCTGTTGATTATGTGCACGATCGACCTCCTCTCGAGGTGGCCCCGCAGTGAAGGTTGCGCCTGTTGGGCGGCGATTGCGAGATAAATCGGGGCACTGCATCCAACGCGGTGACTAGCGGAGAAAGCAGGAGGATCAGAGAAAATCCCGCAACCGCGCAAGCTCAGCGACGATTTCTGCCGACAAGACTGCATTCACCAACGGGGGCTGTGGTGAAGTATGAATCTCATACAGGTGTCGCATGGAAGCCGGCTTGGCCATGAACTCTCGAATGCATTCATCAAGCGTGCCATCGACGAGCAGATAGGGGCATCTGCTCTCGGTGCGCCGCTGATTGTTCAGTGACGGCCACTTGCGAAGAACAGCAGGCGCATCGAAATTAACGTGAGACTCGGGACTTGCCATCGGCACACCTTCCCAGTCCTGCTCCTACGGTCCCCGCTGCGGGAAAGCCGCCCCAGGGGGCTTCAAAAACGCCGTGTCTTGGCTTCCTCAAACCGATTCATAAAGGCTGATTAATCCCACGATAACGGCAAGTTAGTCCCATGAGCGTCCAAGGCCAGCCCGCGGTAATCGTCGCGGTGACAACCCAAACGCCGAAGGCGATTATTCCTGCCGAGATCAACAGGGAGAGCACCGTTTCCATGGTTAGCCCTTTCTTCAGAGCGCAAACCATTGCCGCGCCTAGACCGTCCGTGACGCGCGAGGGGTGGGACCGCCGGCGGGAGGTTAAGGGCCGGCGGTCCCTGCCGCAAAAACCGAGCAGGCCCTGGGCCACTCGGCCGCACGACCGAGACCAACGGACGTTAACTGGCTGAGTTGCGGAGTGTGCGGCGCACGCAGGGGATTTATTTGGGTGGCAGGCGCCATGGCCAAGGGGGAAGGGTCCGGGCCGCTCCGGTACGGCGCGTCCAACCGCCTTGGACACGATGCCCTCCAGTCCGATTCACACCGAGTTTCTCATGCGACTTGCCCGGCACAAAGGGGTGCAAATTCATTGACGACTCATGACCACGATCGGTCAACTCTGCTCAAAGTCCAGGTCCAAACTTAAAAGTTTGATCCTTATCGTTCCTCCCAAAAATGGGAGGAGTCGCCCACGGCGGCCAGAACAGGAGCGGGTTCTTATGAACGATCGGGTCAAAGTTATTTGCTCTAATTGCCGAAAGCCCTTTTCAGAGCGAGCCAACCGGCTAAAGAACGGCTATCAGGTTCAGTGTCCGAATTGCATGAGGCTGATCACCTTTGATAGTAGCTCGGAAGATCCCAACATTCGGCGCCCCTTAAAGGCTGCTCGGGAAATTCGTTATGCGGCGGAGGATGCCCTTGTCATGGCCAGACTGGCCGCTCAAGAGCCGAAGCGCGATACTGGATACTGACCCGTTCAGCCAACTATTTTCCCTTCGCCTTCAGCCCAAGCGTGCCCGAATGACCGCTGTTGGCACTTTCGGACCTGACGCACCTGATCGGCGATGTCCGCTGATCGGGGAAGAGCAGAAGTTCGCGGCGCGCTGTCAAAGTGATGCGATTGACCCATTGCGGGCATGCGACATCGCGCCGCTTTGCGACGCAGCATTGCACCTCACCGAGTGCGACGACCGTCGAGAACTGATACTCTGCATCCGTCTCCTCAAGCTGCAATGAGGATCGAATGAAGCGGCGGGAGTTCATAGCGGCTACTGCGGCGCTGCTCGTTTCG
>NZ_JAFCLR010000009.1:0-240704 GCF_018131065.1 Bradyrhizobium sp. AUGA SZCCT0431
GACAGCCCGAAATTACCTTGCCATCGTCACTGTCGCCGCCATCGTCTTATGGATGCGATAAGTGTCCACGCCACCTAATGGGCGGAGGCATGAGATGGACAAAACCTCAATATTCTATCGAGTTTTCCGCCGATCAACTCAGGAGCATGGGCGCGAAGGGTATTGGAGAGGACTCGATCTCTGAAGAGTGGGACGTGACCGAATTTGTATCAAGCGGTGATCTTGCAATCAGTTGAACGCTGGTGATCGGGCAGATTGGAAAACGTGAACGCGCCGGAAAATTCGCAGAATTTTATGGATCGCAGATTCCCGCTCAGGCGTTGCGGCGCGATCACACCTGCATCCGCGCGATTTGATAGAGTGAATCGGGTCATACGATTAAAGGGTGCTGGGAATGAAGCGTGTGCTGCTTGGTATGGCGATCGCAATCGCTACTGTCGTAACCGCTCAAGCGGCGGATCTTCCCGCCAGGCCGGCAAAGGCTCCGATCGCCGCATCCGTCTATAGCTGGACGGGTTTCTATGTTGGCGGCAATTTCGGATATGGAGTCGGACACAATTCCAGCGAACCGTTCTTCGGCGCACCTCCGACCGACAGGGTAACACTCGCCCCGCGCGGCGTGCTCGGTGGCCTACAGGTCGGATACAATTGGCAGGTAGGCAATTGGGTGCTCGGCGCCGAAGCCGACTGGCAGTGGACGGACCAAAGGGATTCTTATTGCTTTAACTGCATCAGTTTCCCTCCTGGCGTCATTGGTCGTGGCGTCGCCCAGGAGATGCCGTGGTTCGGAACCGTGCGCGGGCGGTTGGGATATGCGGCCGGACCGGCCCTGTTCTACGCCACCGGCGGCGCGGCTTATGGGGAAATCCGACAGACCCTGGATTGCTGCTTCGGAGCGCCGTCGGCGACCGCAACGAATAGCAAGACGGGATGGACCGCCGGCGGCGGCATCGAGGCCGTGCTGGCCGGCAACTGGACTGCCAAGGTCGAATATCTCTACGTCGATCTCGGCAGTGTTTCGAACACGCAGATCATCCCTCTCGCCTTCGGCGGCGGTACGCAAGTCGCCACCAGCGACGTGCGCAACCATGTCGGACGCGTCGGCGTGAACTATAAATTTGGCGCCCCGCCGGCCCCGGCAGCTGCGCCTATGTTCGCCAAAGCTCCCGCTCTGCTCGCCTACAATTGGACCGGCGCTTACGTCGGCGGCAACGTCGGCTATGGCGTCGCCCGCAATGCAGCGGTCCAGACCTTTGTACTGCCCAATGATCAGCTCACCATCGCGCCCGACGGCGTCGTCGGTGGCGCGCAGGTTGGCTACAATTGGCAGGTGAGCAGTGTCGTCCTGGGTCTGGAAGGCGACTTTCAGTGGAGCGGCCAGAAGGACACGATCTGCAGACTATGCCAGCCGACGCTGGGCACTCTGACGCAGAATTTCACCCAGGAGCTATCGTGGCTCGCAACGGCGCGCGGACGGCTGGGCTATGCCGCCGGACCCGCGCTGTTCTACGTCACAGGCGGTGCGGCGTTCGGTGAGATCAAGACCGCCATCAATCAGCAGGTTCCGCCCCTGAACCAGACCACGCACTTCAGCGACACCAAAACCGGCTGGACCATCGGTGGCGGCATCGAGGCCGCGCTCGGCGGCAACTGGAGTGCCAAGGCCGAGTATCTCTACGTCGATCTCGGCAGCGCCACCTATGCGGTAACCCAACCTGGATTCGGACCGCTCACGCTGGTCACAGACTTGCGCGATCACGTCGGACGCGTCGGTGTAAACTACAAGTTCGGCAGCGGTCCGGTCGTCGCCAAGTATTGAGACGGCGGGCGAGCGGCGTTGGCAGCAACTCTCGCCCGGTCGACCACAAATCATGCATCGCATCGACCCGCGGACGACGTGCCCTGCTCTCTTCCACAGGAGCGCCATCCTCAAATTGGGTCCACGTTCGCATTGCGTTCGGCTCCGCCCTACCCTAAGCGACTGAAATTACTGGTTTGGAAGGGTGGCCGAGTGGTTTAGGGCACCGGTCTTGAAATTCGGGAAGAACCATCCGTTCTGGTAACCTACCATTCCGAGAAGTCCCGATTTATTGGGCTTCCCCGATCCCCACACCGACTCACGTCCCGCCCTGTCCCCCCGATATTCGGCAGTTGGGTAGCAAAATGGTAGCAAGCCCGTTCACTACTTGTTCGTAGGGCGGCGACGTCCTTAAGACGATTCCGAAATTTTTAATAAATGCGGACCAGCCTCCAGTCAGTGGCAGGAGGTGTACCATGAGTAATCATGACTTCGTGTCTGACGGATTCCTTGCGCTAATCGTGACTGCCCTTGTGCTGTTGTGCTCAGGTTGGCTCGTTCTCGCCTTCAGCTAGTCCTGGGGGGCGCCTCATCCCCCGGACGTAGGGCGTCACGCCGGGCGATTGAAAGAGGCCGCCACTCAGGAGCCCGATGTTGGCGAGGGCTGCGCGAGCCAACCGTAACCCCAATGCGGAACGACCGCGCGTAACGGCGGCGCGCCGCTGGTTTGTTGTGGACAACCGACTTTCGTCTTTAACTTTGTCGCCCTGTGCAAGACTTGTTGCCCAATTACGCCTCATGAAACCGGGGCTCCGCACCCTACCCTTTGTGGGAAGGGGGCGTCATGGAGTTATTTCGAGCTGAGAAGATTGCCACTGCTCGGGATCAATCAAACCATGACTGCCGCTTCTGCGCAGGAAGACTCACTCTTCTCAAAACGATCATGGAATCTGAAAGCGGAGTTGTCATTCATATGTTTGAATGCAAGCAGTGCGGAGAGCGCATTTGGACCGAGTAAGCCGGCAGGCACGGGCACTTAGCCAACAGCCCGGCAACCCCTCGGGAACGATAGCCTCCGCATTTGCGCCGACGAAAAAGCCCCGCCATTCCCGGCGGGGCTAGTGGGGTTGGTGCGTTTCGAAAAACGCGGGGCATTGTTACTGCAAGTCGGTTGGCCCTTCCGAACTGGTTCGGAGTCCCCGAGCTGGCGGTGATCAGAGTCGGTTGACGGACAGTAGGCCCGCCGGCACACAGGCGGGGCCGTGAATATCAGCTCAGGAGCGATCCGGGCTCAGGCACGAAACTGATCGCGGAGTTGTTCGGCCGGTTCGCTGCCGACAAATTCGATCATCATGTCTCGCGCCATGCGAATCTCATGGTCCGCAGCGCGGCATTTCCGTGCCTGCATCCGACATCAATACGCAGATGCAAAGCATTATTTAGTAGTGGTGGTATCGGTGTTCTCTTGTAGAATCACCGCAGTCGGCGCTTCCGATTCATCTCGTGAGACTAAATCGCACTTGATGGATGAACATAAGTATCTATCAACCCCTGCATATTGGTCATTTCTACCGCCTCGCCGGAAGGTCCTCCACCAACGCGCTTATGGATTTCCACCATTCGAGTGCCATTACCCGCAAAGTAACCGACTTGGACTTCTAAGTTGGCGCACCAAGACGTTTGTTGTCCTTGGACCCGCAGTCTGCGCACGGGTCTCGGGCGGGAGCGCGTATATCAAAAACCGCCGGTCGTTGACCACGGTAACGGCGGCCACCGAAAGACACTGGCAGATCAAAATTGTTCATACCCACGTTGGGGTACCTCCATTGCGGCGAACACAGGTGGACCGAACATAAAGACTCTTCCGATAAGCTCCTTACGACTTGCCCACTGGAAGGGGAAATAAATGGATCTGCTGTCGTCGATCAACTTGCCGTACTGGCTAATGATCGCGGGGGCTCTTTTAGTGGCGATAGGCTTCCTTGGTCTTGCATTTACCCGGAACAAACAAGCCGCGAATAATCCTGATTCAGAACTGAAGGCGAAGAAATGAGTCCCCTTGTTTTCTGCGAGCGGAAAAAGTGGGGAATTGCGGTTTGCGGGCTTGTAGCGGGACTACTCGCGCTGAGCGTGTCGGTCGCAGCCGCTGCCGAGATAAAGCCTTTTGATCTCGAAGACGATCACGTCGAACTTTCCATCTCCGGCAATATTGCGCCGGGTGACGCTGACTTACTGCAAGCGCGCATCAGGGCGGCGAACGACGCGGGCAAACTGGTGACCTCGCTGCGGTTGCACTCTGATGGCGGCAACTTGCGAGAAGGTGTCCTGCTGGCAGCCGTGGTCAAGTCTGCAAAAATCTCCACGAATGTAGGGCGGAACTCAACTTGCGCATCAGCGTGCTTTCTCATTTTTGCGGCCGGGGAGACAAAAAACGCAAACTATCGCGCCCGCATCGGAGTGCATGGCGCCGCCGATAAAGGTAACGACTCTCGTTCTGCAACAACGTCGATGGCAAGCGTTGCAAAAGAATTGGGGGTTACCTCGTCAATCATTCGCCGCATGTTAATCACGCCATCCAGCGAAATGGTATGGCTTAGCCTTGCAGATCTTCAATCGATGGGAACGAATGTCACTCGCGGCGGCGACGGGCCAGAGCGATAATGAGCACGGTGACTAATTTTTGATCCCACTCAGCGATACGTCTTCCTGGAGGCCTACGGCGTGACGCTGCGCGGCCAACGGCACAGCCACGCCAGCCACCTCCTCACTTCCAAGATCCATCCGAAGATCGTCCGAGAGCGATTCGGTCACCCCTCGATCGCGATCACCGGTCTTGAAAACCATGACTGGCCATACCAGTCGGTCGCGCCTGGTGCCAAAGAGCCCATAAATACCGGGGTTTTCGCAGCCGAGCTGGTTCTCTGGTCGTGTCTCGTTCCACTCCGTCCCAACCGTTGGTTTGCAAAAGTGCTAGCAAACCTCGCACCTTCTGGAACGGTCGCCGTATCAGGAGCCGGGGATTTGGAGTTACCCAAGGGGCGTCATCGACCGGACCACGGGCAATATGAGAGTGTTGTGCTCCCGGCTCCAAGGGACGCGACACATGTCCAAATTCGACCCGCCGAGACTTCCTTTTAAGCGCCCACGTTTCGATTGGCTGTTCTGGGCATCCGTTGTCGGGTCAACGTGTTTGCTTGCCCTGTTCATAGGCGAACTCGGCACATAGGCGGTCGCCCGTCAGAATCATCGGCACACGGGCGTCCCTCGGGAACGATAACGCGGTATCCGCATTTGCGCCGACGAAAAAGCCCCGCCATTCCCGGCGGGGCAAGTGGGGTTGGCGTTTCGAAAAACGCGGGCATTGTTACCGCAAGTCGGTTGACCCTTTCGAACTAGTTCGGAATACCCCCGGGCTGGCGGTGATCAGGGTCGGTTGACGGACAGTAGGCCCGCCTGCGCACCATCGGCACACAGGCGGCAAACTTTCAGATGCCGGCGAGGCACTTGCCGAGCAACGCGAAGCAAATCCTGATCTTGAAGCAGGCGCGCCCTGCGTACAGTCGCATCAGGCGCATCAGGCAAGAACCCCGGCTGCCAGTCCTGACGGCTCGTTATCCTCATGAACCGCCTCACCGCCTTCGTCCTCAGGTGCGGCCCCGTCGTGCTCGTCCTGCAGGTCTTCGCGGTTTCCGGCCGCCCATCGGGTTTGATCCCCGGTTGCGGTCGTACGGTCCGTACCCGCAACATTGCCGCTCGATCGAACCTAGCGACGGTTCCTGCTCGTCCCCACTCAGCTCGTCTGCCGACGCCATCAACGCCGCATTGGCAAATCTGGGCGAGGCATAGTACACGGACCCCGTTGGTTCGCATTGGGTTAGCAGAGTGCGGGTTTTGTTCTCTGCTACAGGCTAAAAATCCCAATAAAATCAACGCGCGGAAGGGTGGCCGAGTGGTTTAAGGCACCGGTCTTGAAAACCGGCGTGCCTGCAAGGGTACCGTGGGTTCGAATCCCACCCCTTCCGCCAGTCAAGTCAAAAAGCCAAATGGTTTCAGTGTGTAGGTCATTCGACTGACCACTTGTGACTCACCATCAAGGCGGAGCGTATATCTTTTATCATGGGGTCGAGTGTTCGATTCTCTCCGCGCTCACCAAAAAACCCTTCTCCCGCAGTAACTTCTTGACTTTTCGGAAGTGTATTGTTGATTAAATGCAACCAGAAATACGAATTAGTTAGCGAATTCCAGAAATGGTTGGAAAACTGGCTTTTCGACGTCGCTTCGTGCACCGCTTGCTAACGGCCGATCAACGAGATGCTATGACGCGCAGTGAGTGTTGGGGGGACACTTTCGATGGCAGGCCGACTGACTAGACTGAACGGATGGCGTCGCCTCTGGCTGGTCGCAACCGCTGCCCTTGCCATTTGGTTCGTTGTACTGTGGCCCGTGCAGGCGCTGAAGGATCAGGAGACCGGCAGAAACTCCTACGACCGCGCCATCGAGCAAGACTTCGCGAGCGGACAATGCCGAACCTATCAAACCGGCCCGTTGGAACGGCTGCCTGAGCCAGGATTTAACGATGGCTGCTGGCACATCTACACGAGCCGCAAATACGACGCTGCAGTTCCTTACACGCTTGAAGCTTATAGAAATAACAATTCCGCCAAGGCTCGGGAGCACTATCTTACGGCATTAGGTATGGGTGTTGCCGGAACGGCCATCGTCAGCGGCCTTGTGTACTTCTTCGGTTGGTTGATTGGCTGGATTTTTGCTGGCTTCAGACCGCAGCATTGATTCGAAATCGCTCCCTGCGGCGCGCGGGTTGTGGCGTGCGCCGCCTATAAATGGCGAGCAGTTTTTGGCGCGGCTCTATTGATCTCGACAAAAGGGTGAGCTTGGCTGCGATCGGGGGTGTGCCATGAAACGCGCTGAGGATTATGCAGGCGGTGCGGTTAGTCTCGTCATCTTTGCGACGTTGGCCGCGATTGCTTTGACCCTCACCTATCAAGTGCTGTCGTGGCTCAAGCTCGGCGTCTGGCCGGGATACTCGATTGCGCAGATGCTGACTGAATTCGGCATCCCTCGACCAACCGCGGCTTGGATCGGCGTTCAGCAAATCATCGACGGTCTGCTGGAGCTGCATGCCAGTGTGGCCATGCTCGCCGCTGGCGTCGTGGTGTCCGGCGGCGTGTTCTACGTGGTGCTGTGGTTGGCCCAGACGCTTCAGCGACTGTTCAGCCCGCTTCCGCCAAGGCGGCCGTAGCCGGGCTTCCATGACATTGATCAACGAGGTTGTCGAAACGTTGCCTATGTCCTTACAAGCCCACAGATCACCCTCAGCAGCTTTTAATAGCCATGTTGGGGGCTATCTCCGCCCAACCGGCATGTCCTCAATGGCGTCAGTGAACAACGCGTCATGATGCGCGCAGCTACGCACAGTCTGTCTATCTCAGGCTTGGGGACTACCATTCTCATCGAATCGAGCCGCCATGATAATCAGTAGCCCCTCTACAGCGTGACGTATTCGCTGAGCCTCATCCATTGTGTACGTACGTTCAACGTGCATGGTCGTGTTCCGCCAGCCGTTCCTTACAGCGTCCAACGAAACGTAAAGGTCTTCAAAACGTTTCGCGTCAGGCAACATCTTTTCGACCGCCGTAGGCCACTTCAAATTCGTCGCTGACTTAATCTGGGCTAACATCTGACCCCAGTTTTTGTCGGACCCTCTGACGGGGTTCGGCACGCCAAGACATGACGCTGTCGCCCTCACAGCTACTTCCATAACGCGCATCAAATGAAACACGCTCGCTGTACTTCGTTCTAAAGCGAGGCAGTTCATAGCTTCGTCTATATCAACGACCGCTGATGGAAATTTGAGACGAATATCTGCTGAGAATTGCTGGGTGTTAAACAACTTACCCAACTCGTTACTCAACCCGATGAACTTTCTATCCCTCAGTTCGTCAATTAAGCGGAAGATAAGCTCGCCGACATCCTTATCTTCAGCGAGCCTCTCGTTTTTGTCTACGGCTTCCTTAAGCCTCTTTGCGGCGGCTAGGGTTACCGGTAACTCGAATTCCTGAAGATGCCCAATCAACTCGGTAAGCGCTGCGGAAATTCCATCCTGGATTGCTTGCCGATTCTGAGTGCGCGCTTTTTCAAAGTTGAGGTCTGTAGCGACGGCACGCTGGCTTAGCTTGCGCGAAACAAAACGATCGATAAACCTAAACGGAATCTCTGGTGCTAATGGCTTTAACGCTTCCATCGGGCCCTGCCACGTTATCGAGGCTCGGGCGACTCCAAGCGCGTGAATGGCCGTAACCAGTTTGTAAAGTTCAAACTCCTTCATGACGGCATTCCTAATCTGCTCTACTGTCTGGACAACTCCCACAGCTCCTTGGCCATATCCTTTTCGTGTTCGAAGTGTTTGTCATAGTAGTCGCTCGCTTCTTTTGTGTAGCCGCCCTTTTTCTCGCTATCGTCATTCAACTTGACGATTTTCTGCTTGAGCACTTCGAAGGCAGCAAGTTCTTTATCGGACAGCCACCCGCCTTTGTCGGGCATATATTCGCTGATAACGGTCGAAAGACCTTTATTCTCCAAGCGTTCAATGGCCTTGAAGTTATCATTTTTCTTTGACCACGGCGTTATGAGGTCGGAATGAGCCATCGAGGCAGCGTTGGCCTCCTGACTTTGGTTCGCGTGGACCTTCGCTGTTAAGTCACTTGCCTTCAACGTCGCGAAGCCTCTGACCACTCTCGTAAACATAAAGAAAAAGTCCGCTCTGACCATGCCGACCCAAGGTCGCACGATGACCGCGCGTTCATCCGACGTGACCTTCAAATCGCTGAGTTGCGCGTCAATATCGTCGAGAACGGCCTGCCTTTCGTTGGCCGTGGGAACGCCCATTCGATTGCCCCATGCGATAGTCAGATAACTCGCCCGGGCGCTGATGGCTGCCAGTTTGCGCACCCTTCCGATGATCTCCTCGGCACGATCTAATGTCTCGCGCAGCTCGACTTCAACCTGCCAAACCTTCAACGTTTTGATTTGAGAAAGGTAAAGTACAATACCGCACACGGCGAAGGCCAAACCCAGCGCTCCTGCTGAGATAACTTTCCCGTTCCACGCCTGAAATACCGCCAGGACCAAGGCGCAGATGCCCATCGCGAAACAGACGAACGCAAATATCTCTCGAAGCTTATCCATTTCGACCACCTTGGGCCTCGCCAATAAAATGGCCGGGACTGATGTCTCGGCCAAAAACCTAAGGTAGCGGGATTCCGTTCCCTCAGCTACAGCCTACTTCACTGTACTGCACAACCTTATCAAACCGGTTGTCCAGCACCCGGCCGTTATTCAGGACGCAAGGCCGTTGTCTCAGGAGTGCATGGTGCTTGGGAGATTGGATACCGCCACAGGTGAACCTTAAACACGGATTTTCGGGGCAACGGCAATCACGACCACGATGAGCACCGCAGCCCCTATCGCCAGATGCCATCAGCGCCGATGCCGTCGAGGCCTTGCGTGCGGAAAGCGTCGACGGCGCGGCTCGCGAGATCGGCTTGGTCAATCGCTTTGGTGAGCGATCGCAATCCACAAATAAGTTCAACAATCCTGGCGGAGTATGGGTCCGTGGTCCGCTTTAGGGCGAACTCCGGACGTAACGGGCATCACGCCAAAGGTCCGAAAAGTGCCACAACCGGACTCATGCACCGCAGCATTCAGCGCAAGCAAATCAATCTTGCTTTCCGAACAAATGCAGCTCCGTTACATAGGGGAATTCAATCGTGTCGCGGTCGCTTAGCAAGAGGTCGCTCTCGATGATGCTCTTGACCTTGGTCCGCACAATGTTCTGCTCATCCTCCGGTAGAACCGCAATGAAGCTCGTCGACAAAGCGCGGTCCACGATTCCAGTTGCTGGCATGGGCTGGCTGAAGGCATAGTTTCTGCTCGCCAGATGCCTGAAGCGGGCATCATCGAAGATGACACGCCACTTTCCGGTTGATTGCCGCGGCGTATCGCCGGCATAGGTGTCCATGATCGTGGAAAATGCGGCGACCCACGGTACACGATCGTCCCGCACATTCCAAATCAGGGCGAGTGCACCGCCTGGCTTCAGAACGCGAAGAATTTCGCGCGTCGCCTTCTCATAGTCGAACCAATGGAAGGCAGTCGCGCAACAGACAAGCTCCGCCACGTGATCGGGAACTGGAATCAATTCGGCGCTACCTATGAGCATCTCAACCGTCGCGAGACGATCGACAGGGATGCGTGCAGCCATCTTCTCGATCGGTTCCACAGCCAAGATGCGGCTTCCGGTCAACGCCAAAAGCTCGGTGAACTTTCCGGTGCCGGCGCCAAGATCGATGATCGTGCCGGCGAGAGGAAGGTCGGCGAGCAATGCTCCGGGATATTCGGGCCGCCCCGCGACGTACTCGCCAACTTTGCTTGTATAGCCTGCGGAAACCGAAGAGGTCATGGTTCGATGTCACGAGCCGGAAGGGTCGGCAGCATATCGACTTGAGAAACAAAAGTCAGCCGAAACGTCAGACATTACTGCGGCCGATCAGCAGATTGTCTGCCAGATGGAATCTGATGTGGGTCATTTTTGACCAATTGCTGTCCGAACGAAGTCTGGTTTACCCCTGTTAGCGACCGAACTGCTGACATTACTACTAGTCCGATTCGTGCCAACAACCGACATTAGCTATGGTCATGCATTACCGAGCGTTTGTGCATGACGACGAAACAGGCGATGACCTTCAGCGCCCGTGCGCGTATTGTTGCAGTATGTGAACGAATGCTACTTGGAAACAGCCGGTGACACTGGTTGGACTCATAGTTGCAAGCTTTGGGGTGGCCTTCATGTTTGGGGGGCACCCCGTTATTTCCGCGATGCTTCTGCTTCTGGCCTGGGTGCTGGTGTTACTGGACGAAGACATGAAGTCTGGTTGAGCGAGTCAGACAGTCGGAACATAGCCTTCGGGCTTGGCGCGCAGTCCGATGGCCGCAGCGAAGTGACAGCCTGCGCGGGGCTTCGGCGCGCGGGCGAGCATTCTGATGATGTTGCCGAACATCAGCCGGGCTTTACCAAGGAACCTAAATTGATTGAGAATGCCAATGTCCGTTTGGGGTCAAAAGCTGACGGCGATGCGTCCCCGCCCCTCGTCCGCTCTGACCTCAACAGCGGACATATCGGCTTCGAATGCCGTGCACTAGCCGTCCCTTGTTCCTTCGGAGAAACGTCCTCAATGGTCAATCGTTTTTGCGAATGGCATCGAATCGTCAATCAATCCAATAGGAGTTGCGGACGAGGCGTCCGCCAGCGTTCATTTCGCTCAAACGGTTCTCTTGACCCCGGAGGGGCGTAAACGTGCCCAAAACTCAGGATTACGGCTGCGCTCTTCGGCTACTGCATTCCGTTGTTCACTGTAAATCCTGCTCATGGGTGTCGCAGCGTCTATATCCTCAAGCGGGGTGCCGATGAACAAATGCGTCCCGATGGACCCCCACCAATCGTCGGCCTCGTTGAGCGAATTGGACGGATTTTCAAAAAACAATTTTAGGTCGCGAGGGGATTCAAAGGATTTATCTCGTTGCCCATGGGCAAAATATAGAGCTATTTGCGTTAAAATGGGCCCATTGATTGAAAGATAACTGTCGTGCGTGAGAGATAGCACACGTCGGTTACGATCGAACTGGAGAGCAGAGCACCTGATCACGTCGGCCTGTCTATTGGATGCATACTTGCCGTGTTTGCGATCGTAATCCTTCACCCATTCAAAGCGCTCTAAGCCGCCTGACCCGAACGTATAGATGATAGGTTGTGGATGCGTCACGCTATATATCATCGCAGTACTCCCTAAAAATTCTCGCGGCCTCATCCTCGGTTGCTGTGATCGGGATGATCGGTGTTGGAAAAATCGCGATACTGATATCGTTACGCAACGTTGGTGGTCCGTAGCCCTTAAGCGCACGAGCATAAGGACGAGCGTCACGTTCGCTATCGTCACCACACCGCGCGCTCCACCGCGCGTGCCACTCCTTACATCGCGCTTTCCATTCGTTATAATACTGGCGTTGGTCGTCGCTTAGGCTACCAACCCGTGCAGCAAGTGAGTTCGCTGGCTTGATGATCGCAACGAGTGCATCCAATCGTTTGCGGTCACGCTCACTCAGCGGCATTCTAGCAACTGTTCCAATTCGCTAAGGCGATTGCGTAAGTCGTCGATATCCGCAACGGATTTAAGCTTCTCAATCGCGGTTGCAATTGCCTTCATTTCGTCTGCTGAAATGTCGCCGGCAAGAAACGCTTCCTTGATATCATCTGGGTCTGCCCCGTGCATTTCTTGGGTTCGCGCATTCGGTAGACAATAGCGGAGAACAAGCGTAGTCGCCCATTGCTCCTTAGCGTCCAGTGCGTCCGATAGATTAGCGACGGCGCGATTGCCCATTGCTCTAACGGCTTTCATAAGGTCGCTTGATTGCTTATTCTTGCTCCCTAATGGCCGCCCCGGACCGCGCAACCATCGTCCCTTTTCATCGCGATCCCCGTTTAAGATAACGGGATTTATGGACAAGGGCGTGACGTTGTTCATAGCTAATCCAATGGACAGAGACATCGTGAGTGTTCAAACATGCGGCCACGGCCTTTATCAGCGAATGAGGAATTGCCGCGATCCTAACGGCTTTCGGAAAGCCGATCATTTAGCGCGTGGAGAACAACGGCCCGCGCATCGGAGACGCCTCGTAGAGTGCAGCCGCGTTCCACCGGAGCGCTGTTCTTAGACTCGAATACGGCGGCGAGGCTCGGCCCGCTTTTGACGCGCATTGAAGACCCTCCTGGCACGTCGAGATGATCGTCCAATAGACGAACGAGTTTGCCGAGCTTGCCTACGGTCGTTGTGTGAATGTCGCCAGGCATGATCATGCAAGCTCCCGATGAGTGACACATGACCGGACGGTGTAGCGACCCGTCCAGCCCTGTTGCGTGTGGTTTAATTTGCGATGGCGGCGCTCGTTAGAACCGCGTAAGCGTCGTCGATGGTGATCTCGCAAATCAGAGCTACGGCAGTGACGATGGACCGCAACACGTTTGCGGCGGCATCAACGTCGGCAAAACGGGCCTTGAGAGCGTCGAGCGAAGCTTTTGACGCAGCCATAGCAGCATCAACGTCCGCGCCGCTTGCCAGCGGGTCGGCGGCGCTTGCCTGCCGCTGAAAATTGGCCTGCAATCCCGCCCGCGCTACATGTGCGAGAATCATGAACTGGTCGCGCGCAATCGTGGCGAGATCGTTGGGCAAGGCGTCCAGTGCGCCAGCGTCCACAAGCCCGGAAAGCTGCTCAAGCGTGAACGATTGGATCATAGCGGCCTTGCCCGCAATGTCCGCAGCGTCGAAGTGCTTGACTGCGCGCCCGCGGATCATCTGTGTGGCGGACGTGGCTGCAATCGGCGTCATGGCAACTGCCATCGCTTTGTCGGCCGCCTGCCGGAAATCGATTGCGGCAGTTTGAAAGGCCATAAATGCCTTCCGCGTACCCCCATTGATCACAGCGGCGCGATTATTTTGCGGAACCACTTCCGGGAGAAATTGCGACGCATTTACGCGGACTGATCCGCACAGATTTTCAAGCGCAACAGCCATTTCGGAAGCGCGCTCAACGAGCGTCGGGTCTGAGAGACCATACGGGACGAAAACAGCGGCTCGCTGGCTCGATCGGGTATTGAGGAACGTGGTGTTGGTACCGCGCCCGACTATGACAGTTTGGCTTGCCTGCAACATGATGATTCTCCTTTTGATGCGCTCGATTTGTGATCCGCAAGCGCGTCAAGCGCCGGGCTAATCTTTGTTACAAGTATAGCGAGCTTATTCAAGTTGATGTTTGCTGATAATTACTTGTTTCAACTTATTTCTTTATCGCGTCAACCATCCCGATGCTAATCTTCATGCCATCATTACTGATCACAGCAAACAACGTCTAAGCAATAATCACCGCAAATATTGCGCGGCGATCATCGGTCGCAATGCATGCATCGCCGTCTAATCATCCGGAATTGGCTAGTCGGAGTGGTTAGCGAACAGACGCGGGACGAACATCGCAAAACAATTTCACATGCTTAAGTGACGCACCGGACGGACGGTATCTCCGCTCATAACTATGCGTGGCGTCATCCGGTGCATCCACATGGGCGCTCTTCAGTGGATGCAGGAAAGCCATTTGTCTTCAATCGGTCCATTCAGTGCATCCACTACATCCAGTAGAATTGACAGAGGCGTAAAGCTGCACTCCATAAGTTACGTAGTCATAGACGGCGTTTTAGGACGCTCCGCGCATCTAGTCCGGGAGTGGATGCAGCGGATGCAGGATCCCTATTTGACATAAAGCCAGGGGCCGCCGCGCTGCAATTGTCGGCGCTGATATCCGAGCGTTTTCAGAATTGCCGCAACGCGTTTGGTCATCGCGGCATTCAAGCGCTCATACGGCACGTTCAATGCACGGAATACGCTATCCATGCTCACTGGCATTCCGCCATTTACCGCACAATGCCGTGCAACGATATCGTGCCACGGGTCGGTTTCGCGACGTTCCTCTTGTTCGGCACGTGCCATTTGTTCTTGTGCGCCAGTCAACCACCATTGTTCACCGCGATTGAACCGCGCAATTGCCTCAGCCCACAATTGATCACGATCATCATGAAGGGCCTTGACATCAATCGTGCTGCATTTGACAGGCCAAAATCGACGATTGCCCGTTTGATCCTTCAAGTATCCTTCGTCGTTTGTGGTCGCGACAAACAGGCATTGTCGTGGGTGATCGCTCGCAATTTTATCATAAGGTGCGCGATATCGATCAATGCGCCTAGACATGAATTTCTTGGTCGTTTCAACGTCTGATCGTTTCAACGCGGAGAGTTCCGAGACTTCAATGATCCACTTCCCTGCTAGTTGGATTGCGGCGTCCTTCGATTGAAGATCGGGCAACTCATCGGTAAACCAGTCATCACCGGCGAGAATCCGAAAGCTAGTCGATTTCTGGATTCCTTGCGAACCCTCAAGAACTAACACGTGATCAGATTGGCAACCGGGCCGCATGATACGAGCGACCGCACCTACCATAAACTTAATACCGATCTGTGCGATATACGGCGATTGCTGCGCGCCGAAATACCGCGCCAGCATTTGAGGCAATCGTTCTACTCCGTCCCATTGCAATCTGCTTAAGTAGTCGCGCACTTGATGAAACTGGTTGTGCCTAGCAATAATGCTTACGGCGTCAAAGACGGTGTCCTTGCCGGGCGTTTTAAACAGTGCGTTCGCGAACAGTTGCGCATGTAATGTGTCAATCTCAGCCCAAGGCCGGGGAAACGTGCCGTTGCGATCCCAAGGTAGGGGCGTCATCGCGAATATTGTTTGGGAGAACTCATCAAACGCAAGGCGGATCGGGCCGTGAAGCAACTTTACAGTTTCGATCAGTGTGCTTTTTCCACCTTCAGTCGATGCTGTCGCGATGATGTTCGGATAGCCGTCCAGTGGTGCGATTACTTCGCCGTTGATTGTCTGCGGGATGGTGGGTTGGCCAAAGAGGAATTCAGCCTGGGTTTGCGGTGATGCTCTGCTAACCAAATAGGACCATCCAAGTTCTGTTCCGCTTGCTATCGATCGCCAAAGCTTCTCATTATCCGGGCTGCTATTCTTTCTATATTGCTTGCACCATCCGTCCCACATTAGCAGTATCAACCCATCATCGACGCCAAGCCCTGATGCCGATTGCCGGAAGGCGCACGAAATATTGCGCCATTCGTCATAGTTCATTTCATTCGGATTGATCGAATACAGCGCTTTCACTGCGTCCTCGAAACGAGGTGCGTTGTCCGTTCCGAGCGGCTTGCGCCTTTCGTGCGGTACGAATTCGTTCTGAATTCGGACATCGCCTGTCATCCATGTTGGCGGTTCGGCCATCTGGAGGGACAAATTCGCGCCGTACCATACGACATAACCGTCCTCACCGCGACGATCTAACCCCTTCCCTATTTGGCCGCTGTCAGTCTTCCAGCGGCGTCGATCGCCGCGCGGAATGGAAAAGTAGTAATGTCCGCCACCCGATGGCGTTTGCTTGGCAACGGTGTTTGGGATGATCCAGCTGTTTGCAGTGATTGTTGCAAAGCCATCTTTCCCGTTCTTTCGATCAACGTCCAGAACGTACAGACCGGATATGCTGCCCGTTCGGATGCCTATCAACGCAGTTGGCCAAACCGTCCACCACGCGTCGATCGCGGCGGCGTCTGTGGTAGCGAATTTCAGACCACCCTCTCCCTGGGGCGGTTCTGGCCATCCTAGGGCGGCTGCAACGTCTACGTTCGCGAATGGCCGCCTGGTTGCCGGATTGAGCGGAAAGACGTGGATGCCGAGAGAGGCCAGCCATCGCGCATAATCTAGCCACGACGGTGCGTTGCGCGCCTCGATTGGCTGCGCTATATCGGTCATTGTTGTATTCCTTATTGCCCGGCTCGCTCTGATCAGCGCGTCGGGCATTCTTCTGGGGTATGTCGGACGTTCCGTCCGCCAGTTTCTTTGAAATGATTCATAGACTGTCGCCGCTCACGAAAACGATTCACCGCTTAGGTGTTGCTGAGGCTTCCGGCGGCTTTGTACCGGTCGGCAACGTAGCTCTCGATGTCGCTGGCGAGATATCCGACCCGGCGAGGTCCTAGCGGGATTTTGCGCGGAAAGCCCCTGACTGTCTTTGCGTAGCGGCGCAAAGTGGGTTCTGAAATCGTGAGACGTTGGCAGACCTGACCAACAGTCAGAATCATAGTGTCCTGAGACATGGGGGACGCCTTTTGGGTTTTGGGTTGAGCAGGCATCCACCCGCGAACGCCGCGTTCTTCCTGCGGCTCAGGCCATCCGACCCGTGCGCCGCTGTCATCCGATCGCGCGGCAAATTCGCAAATCTCATGTTCGTGTATGAGCGTCAAGATCGTACAAAAAGAAAAGGCCCGCGAACGGGCCTCATCCAGAACTTATGCACCGATCCATTTTTTATGCGACCAGCTTTTCCCAAGTCGTTCTATACGTTTGGTGGTCGTTCAAAAGATAGTCGCACCATTGCTGCATTAACGCCTTCCGGCGTTCGAAGGCATCGCCGCGTCGGTACGCCCTCTCCGTCTTGTTTTTGATGGTATGCGCAAGGGCCATTTCGACGATTGTATCAGGATGAAGCGTTGTTTCGCTCGCCCAATCGCGAAACGTGGACCTGAAACCGTGCACGGTGACGCTATTGCGCATTCCACGCAGCATTTCCAACATCGCCATGTCAGACAACGGTTTGTTGCGCTTCATGCCCGGAAACACGTATGGGTTTCCATCGATCCTGTGCAGGTTGGTTAGGAGGTCGATCGCTGCATTTGACAAGGGAACGCGATGTTCAACGCCCGCTTTCATGCGATCCGCCGGGATCGTCCAAATCCGATTGGCTAAATCGAACTCGGGCCAAGTTGCGTTGATCGTCTCGTTCGTTCGCGTGACGCACAGGATGGTCAGGGATAATGCTTTGGCTGAAAAGTCGGTCTTGAGCCTTAGCTCTGTTGCAAATGTTGGGATGTCTTTCCAATCCATTGCGTCGAAATGCCCTTTGGACTGCTTTCCGTTTAACCAATGTTGCATGTTATCTTCCCAGCGCGCCGGGTTGTGATGATTGTTCCAAAGATCGCGTGTTTCGGGGTTTGATAAGCCCTTCGCCTTTGCTGCCGCGATGACGGTTTCAATCCGACTTCTAACCCGTGATGCCGTTTCACGCGCGTTCGTCCAAAGAGTACCCGTCTTGCCTTTTCGAGTATGTTTCTGTTGTAGGATTCCCAATACGTCGTTCGTGGTAACTTCGTGCGGCGGCGATTTGCCGATGGTGGGATAAACGTAAGTCGCCAGCGTGTTGTCCCATTGCTGCCGGTGTTTGGGATTTTTCCAGCCATCCTTATGTTGCGCAATGTAATCGCGGGCCACTTCCTCGAATGTATCAACGGCCGTCTGTCGGATCGTCGCGGCTTCTACCTTGTTTGCAGCGGCGTTTCGTTCGGCTAGCGGATCACGGCCGGCTTTTATTTGCTTTCGGTATTCAGCTACCTGCCATTCAAGCGCCTTCAATTTTGCGGCGTCGATCGGTTCGTAGGTTTCGAGTGTCATCAATCGACGTTGGCCGGACTTCGAAGAATAGCGGAAGGCCCAAAAGGCTGATCCGCTCTTGGCGATTGCAAGGCAGAGGCCACGTTCGTGCGACCACATTCCCGGCTTGGCGGCTTGGACAAGACTTTGGATGGTGCGGAGTGCGAGACCCTTTTTAAGAGGGCCGGACTGACGTTTTTCAGGGATTGTTCCGTGCATGACTGGCGACCTTGCTTGGTTAATCGCCACGCTAGACACTCACCATTCGGAGTTCACCACCGCGTTTTGACCCTGATCGCTAGTGGCGCTCATGATCGTCTAAACTTGTGGATAATCAAAATGGTAGCGGCGTTTCTGACGCCTCGTGTTCTCGTGTGACGATACAAAGCTACGGGCACCCCTTCCGCCAAAATTAGGCGATCATCCAGCCCATCCTGTTATCCTGGGCTTTTCATCCCTCGGGTTTTGGCAGGTAGCGATGCGTGATTTCGAGAGAGCGACGCGCGTGCTGGACGCCTTGAAGGCCGCTGAAGATCAGCCGGCGCAGTTGGCCTTGCCGATCCTGAACGGACTGGTCGGCCTGGTTCAGGGAAGCGGCGAGCAGCCGCTGGAGGTCGAAGAGGCGCGCTCTGGTGCGTTCATGGCGATCTGCGAGGTCGGCAAGGCGCTGCACCGCGGTCAGCCGGCGGATCAGCTTTGGTCGGCGGCGATCGGCGCCACGGAGCGCTGGATGTCGCTCACGAAGTGAGGCCTGCCCTCACCGCCTGATCCTCAGGTTCCGACGCGCAAAGCTGAACCTTGCTTGCGCAGATAGGCAATGACCGAAAGTGCCGTGATGCGGCCGGTCTTGGGGTTTTCCGAGGGAATGTTCTCTATCGTCATCGAAAAGCGTGCGGAATCCGATTCCACTTCAACGCGGTGCACGTTTCGGGTCACGGTCGGATCGGCCCAAATCTGCAGCGTGGTCCGGTCGGGCCCAAGGCCCGCCAGCGAAAGCGCCACGGCAACATTGAGATTCGCCGGGAAGCCCTTGGCGGCATCACGGGCGGTGCCCTCGAAAATCTTCAAGGGCTCGGTGATGCCGGCAATGTCGATGTTGTTTTCGACCAGATAGGGAGCCCCGGCGAGGCCGTTGAGCGGCTTTCGCGTCACCATCCTGACCGACTGGATATTGCCTTCCGCCGCGGCGGTGACCGCGTCGAGACCGATCAGCGCACCGGTCGGCACGACGATCTGGCCGCCGTTTTGCCTGGCCAGCGCAATGAGATCCTCGTTCTCGAGAAGCGCGCCAACGCTCAGGACGATGGCAGTTTTACCGCGGCTCACGAAAGGAATGACAATCGATCGAACGAGCTTGCTGGCTGCGCACTCGATCACGATATCGGCCGCTGCGCAGAGCTCATCGATTGGCAAGACGGCGGGCGATCGCTTCAATGTGGCGAGAAAATCGCCATGCTTCGCCGGGTCCTGTGCCGATACCGCCGCGAGGACCAGACCGTCGATGCCTTGATCCAGGGCTTCCACGACCTTACGCCCGATCGGACCAAGGCCTACGACGGCGACGCGGCGCGATGGGTTGGGCATCATACGAACTCCGCAGAAATTGCTCACGTGCCCTGCATAGCATTTCCGGGACGCGCGTCGAGAATGGCAACGCGGTCACCTGGGATGTCAGCACATTGGCCGGGATGTTTCGGGACGGCTCGCCAGAATCCTGACCGTGCCTATCCGGGCACGTTTTGCTTGGGGAACATCAGCAGGGGCCGGAAGATAAACCGGCCATAGTATTCGTAGTGCCGCTGGGTGGAGATCGCCAGTTTCAGGGGCGTTGCATAGCTGCCCTCGAACGTCAGCGACGGCGCCATCGTCCATGAGAACCCCACCCCGATCGAACTCAATTCAACGATGCCGGGGAATGTGGAGAACGCCGCGCCCCAATCCGTGAAGACATACGTGTCCAGGCCCTTGAGAATGGCCGACCAGTTGTAGTGCAGTTCGGCGTTGATGTAGTAGCCGCTGTCGCCGGCCACCGCATTGGTGGGATAGCCGCGCACGGTGGTCGGGCCGCCGATCGAAAATATCTGGTCGCCCGGCAACAGCTTCGTCGGCGAATATTGCCAGCTGCCCAAGAGATTGGCGCTGAAATTGGCAGGACCCATCCCCGTCGCTATCGCACTGCCGGTATAGGTATTGAAGGTTCGGTTGCCGTTCAGAATGTAATCGTGCCATTCGATGTAGTTCATCGACGGCGAGACGGTGATGGAATAATTGTTGCCGGAATTGGTCAACGAAAACCCACCCGTGGTTCTCTGATAGCGGTCGCTGGTGACCGCGACAGTGCTAAACCGGCTTACCGTATTGCCGTCGGTCTGGGCCGCATTGAGCAGCAGCAGCCAGTTTTGTGTAACCCAGGCCGGCTGGCTGAAATTGATGGAGGCCTGGGTCGATCGCCCGGTTACGTTGAGCGCGACGAACGGTCCGTCGATGATCTTGATGTTCCCCTGCGTGTAGCTCACGCCGACGCGGCCGCCCCAGGGGTTTACCGGAATGTTATAGGCGACGTTGCCGTTGAGATTGCCGTCCGACCTCACCCCGTAGAACGTCAGTCGATCGTCCACGCCGAACAGGCCGTGACGCCGGTAAAAGGCGCCGCCTTCGAACCGGCCGGTGTTCTGGACACCCTGATTGTCGACAAATAATTGCAGCGTATCGGTGGGTGGTTCGATAACGGCGAATTGCAGGTCGGTCAGGCCGAAGCTGGTCCCCGGCTGCAACAGCGCCTTGATCTGCACGTCGTTGGTTCGATTGAACCAGATCACGTCGCGGTTGAGCTTTGGCACGTCGAGGACTTCACCTTCCGGCGCCTGGACGCGCGGCAGGATATAGGACGTCGACGTCTGCTTGTTGCCCTCGATGGTGGTTTTTTGCAGACGACCTTCCGTCAGCTTGATGCGAACGATCCCGCCCTTGGCATCCTGATCCGGCAGCGTCGCGATCCCCGTGACGATCCCGCGTTCGGCGTAGACCGCGTTGATGTCGGCTACGACCTGCTGAAGTGTCGCGATATCGGCGTCCTTGCCGATATATTTCTTCGCAATCTCGTCGAGCTCTTCGGGCGTAATGAACTTGGATGAATCGAATTCAAGCTTGCGCAGCAGGAATTTTGGACCACCTGGTTTCAGCGTTTGGGTCTTTTCCCGCTCGCCGCCGACCACGCCCGGGCCCTGGAGCTTCGGCGGTTGGCTCTGCCGCTCGAGTTGCTGCCGCTGGCGGTCGATGTCGGTCTGGATGGCGCCGGGGTTGACCTGCGGGGCGAGCTGCGCGCGCGCGGATGCACTGCACAACAGTGCAAGCCCGATGCCCAATGCTATTGCCTGCCTACGCATTGAAAACCTGTCGCCTTAGAACTGAACTACCGGATTGCCATTCTCCTTGGCATCCGCGAACCGATTGGCATTCCCTTTTGCGCGTCCATCAAGCTCGGTGCTGTTCCAGCCCGGACGGCCGTTCTTGCGGCCTTCACGCTGGAGCTGTCGCAGCTTTTTGGCTTCCGTAAGCCCCTCAATATTCACGGCCGGTCCCGATCCGATCACCTCAACCGGCTTCGGGGTGAGCAGCGCCTCCAGTCTCGCGTTCCCGGCAAGGCCAAGCAGGTAGAACGTTTCGGCGCCGCTCTTTTGCGCCAACCAGGTGTTGAGCGTTTCCGTGCTCTCGGTGTCGTTCGCGATGTTGCGGATCGCCATCGAGCCGGTGAAGCTGCTGCAGCAGGTGTGCGAACCCACGTAGTTGGTCACGGTCGCCGAGATGTCGCCATTGTAAAGGACGACGTAGCTGTCGGTGACGTTGGCGTTGCCGTTGTGGCTCATCGTGAACACGCCGCCCGGCTGGTAGAGCTGCAGCGTCGCCCAGTTCGACGGCGACGGTGAACGGTTATCCAGCAGGATCCGTTGGGTCAGCGTCGTCAACATCAACTGGCCCGGCACGAAGCCGTTGACGATCGTGACGTTCGGCGCGTCGGTGACGAAGTTCGCGTCAACGACCCTGAACTGATTGACGATGATCGTATCCGGATCGATGTTGAGATTGGCCGAGGTCGCGACACCGCCGTTGTAACCGGTGACGTTCATGATCAGCGGGATCGACGGCGTCGACGGAATTTGCCCGCCGATGACGTTGATGGTGTTGGCCGCAAGATCCAGTTGCTTGACGACGCTGACCCACTTGATCGTGAGATCGCCGGGCGCGGACAGCGCGACCGTGTTGCCCCTGATCTGATCGAGGCCGATCGAGCCCGCCGTATTGAAATGCGTGTCGCCATTGGCAAACACCGATCCGCCCAGGATCGAGCCGAAGTCGGAGCGCAGATTGACGTCGCCGGCATCCCCGGGAATGCCATTGGCGGTCAGCTGCTTGAAGACAATGTCGCCATGTGCCTGCAAGGTCTGGGTGCCGCCGCTGATCGCCGTTCCCAGCGTGATCCCGCTCGCCGTCGCCGTCATACCGAGCGCGCCGGCCACCTGGAGGTTGGCCCAGTCGATCAGCGTTCCCTGCAGCAACGCGGTGCCGGTCACGGTCGTGAGGTTATTGCCGGTGTTGCTGGTCGCTGCGATCAGGCTGGCGGAACCATGGGCATTGATCGAGCCGCCGACGAGCTTGCCGGTATCGGCGTTGATGTTGACGTTGCCCGCGTCACCCGTGATACCGCTGGTGGTGAGCTGATTGAACGTCACGTTCTGCCTGGCGTGCAGCGTTTGCGTACCGCCGCTCTGTGCTGAGGCAAGCGTGATGCTGCTGCCGGTCGAATTGACCCCCAGCGTCGTACCTGCTGTCAGGTTGGTCCAGTCGATCAGGCCGCTGGCAACGAGCGAGGCCGAACCGGTGGTGGCGGCCAGTGTCGCGCCGGTGATGGTTGTGGCTGCCGTCAGCGAAGCCGAGCCATTCGCCGCGACCGAACCCGGCGTGGTGACGCCCCCGGTAACCACCGTCTCCGCCAGGATGAAGCCGTTATCGGCATTGACGTTGATGTTTCCAACGTCGCCGGTGATGCCGCTGGCGGCGAGCTGGTTGAACGTGACATTCTGGTTGGCGTGCAGCGTCTGGCTGCCGCCGCTCCGCGCGGTCTTGAGCGTGATGCTGCTGCCGGTTGAATTGAGCCCCAACGTAGTCCCCGCGGTCAGCGTGGTCCAGTCGATCAACCCGGCTGCCACGAGCGAAGCCGAGCCCGTCGTCGCCACCAGCGTCGCTCCAGTGATGGTCGTGGCTGCCGTCAGCGAAGCCGAGCCATTGGCTGCGACCGAACCCGGCGTCGTGGTGCCACCGGCAACGACAGTTTCTGCCAGGATGAAGCCGTTGGCGGCATTGACGCTGATGTTTCCGGCATCGCCGGTGATGCTGGTGGTGGCCAGCTGGTTGAACGTGATGTTCTGGCTGGCATGCAGGATCTGGCTGCCGCCGCTCTGCGCGGTCTTGAGCGTGATGCTGCCGGCCGTTGACGTCATGCCCAGCGTGGTGCCCGCGGTCAGCGTGGTCCAGTCGATCAGGCCAGCCGCCACGAGCGAGGCCGAACCGGTGGTCGCCGCCAGCGTCGTACCGGTGATGGTGGTGCCCGCCGTCAGCGAGGCCGAGCCATTGGCTGCGACCGAACCCGGCGTCGTGACGCCGCCGTTAACGACCGTCTGCGCCAGGACGAAACCGTGATCGGCATTGACGGTGATATCGCCGGGATCGCTGCCGACACCCGTCGCGCTGAGCTGGTTGAAGGTCACGTTGCCGTCGGCATGAACCGTCTGGCTGCCGCTGCTGGCGGCTGCCCCGACGACGATGTTGCTGCCGCTGGTGGTCGCCCGCGCGGTGAAGGTGCCGTTGGCACCGGTCGCCGTGCCGGCCAGAACGCTGTTCAGCGTCAGGCTGCCACTGCCCTGTACATCCACGCTGCCCTTGACGGCCGACAGCAGGCTCGCCTCGAGGTCAGCCAGCGCGCCGATATAGATGCCGCCATCGGTCGCCGTGGCGGCCAGGTATGGCGCGTTCAGGGTGATCCGCTGCGTCGATGTCCCGATGTTGTTGGCGTTGAGCGCGACCCGCGCGTTGGCGCCCGACGCCACCAGGTTGGTCCGGCCGTCGGCGTTGCTCAGGATCGCGCCCGCGGAGACGCCGCCGGCCGAAACCACGATGGAAGCCGCGTTGCCGGCCGCCGCATAGGATGCCGACGAGTTGAGCTGGCCGAGCGTCGCATCCCCCGTGGTCGCCACGGTGATCACGCCCGCGGCGTTGATGGCGGTGTAGGCGCCCATGGTGAGCGATGCCGAGGCCAGCGTCACCGCGCCATTGGTGCTCTCGGCGACGATCGGATCGGCGCTGGTGCCGGCCGTGAACGTCACCGCGCCATTGGCGAGCAATTGCATCAACCCGTCGCTGGTGAGGTCGGCATTGATATTGAGCGCGCCAACCGGCGTCCTCAGCGTCATCGCGCCGCCGGCGGAAAGCCCGCCGTAGGTTCCGGTCGTACCGATATTCAGGTTGTCCGACGGGGCCAGGATCGTCATGGCGCCGACCGAGGTGCCGGTGATCGCACCCGATATCTTGACCTGGAGCGGCTGGGCCGTGGTGCCGTTGAAGCCGACATTGCCACCGGCGCGCACGTCCAGCGACGCGCCCGCGATGTGGACCGCCGTCCGGTCGGTAAACTGCGGCTCGGCATAGATGCTGCCGGTCGCCGCAAACTGGATCGCGCCGGCGGCGGTGACGTTGCCGAGGACGAGATCGCCGGTGGTCTGTTTCAGATAGATGCCGCCCTGCGCCGCCACGACCTGGTCGAGCTGGTTGGTCGCCGGGTTGGCGAAGGCAATCTGAAGGGCGTTCGGATTGTTCGCCTGGTTGGTTCCAGCCGCAGGCGCCTGACCGATGTTGCCGGTTTCCGAGATCAGGGTGAGATCCCGGATGTTGCCGGAGATCACAGCCTGGCTGGCGATGCCCGCGAATATGTTGCCGACGGCGTCAAGCTTGACGTCGCCGCCGCCGGTGGTCTGCACGCCGTTGGACTGCGCCGCCGTGATCGGGCCGAACGTTGCGTTGGCGATACCGCCGAGCTTCAGGTCGGACTTGCTGGCCAGATAGACGTCGCTTTGTACCTTGGCGGCAACGGCGTCGATCGGATTAAGAACGACGTAGCTCTGTTGCGACACGCTCACATTATACGTGATGACACCGGTAGCCTGGTCGGTTGTCGGCGTCACCGTCAGTTGTGCCGGACCGGCCGAGGCAAGCAGGGCCTTCTGTACGTCCGACAACGACGAGGAACCCGTGCTGGTGAAGGAAAAGTCCACGGGCCTGGCCAGGTTGCCGACCGAACCGTTTGGCGCATACAGCATGACCTGCCGGCCACTGACGTTCGCCGGCGTGAGTTCGCCGATCGGCGCCGGCGCCACAGCGGTGGCCGGATTGGCCGCGGCGCTCACGGTGTATTTGAGCTGGTCCTGCGTCCACTGCGAACCCGACGTGATCGTTGTGTAAAGCGTCGAATTGGTCGACAGCGAATAGCTGAAATTCGGGTTGTAGGCCGTGAGCGACACGGTCAGATCCGGCGCGGCCTGCAGGCTTGCATTCGAGGCAAGGTTGGCGCCGAACAGCGTCGTGAGCGAATTCGAGAGCTGGGCCGCTGTCTTGATGCCGAGCAGATACTCGGCCCTCTCGAAGCGCGTTGTCGCCTCGGTCCTCATCTGGGTTGTCGTGACATCAGCGGGATCGATGCCGAGCTTGGCCGCGACCTGGGCCTTGAGCACGGTGGTTCCGAGCGAAGTGAGCGCGTAGGTATTGCCGTCGGCAAAGGCCAGATTGCGCAGCTGCCAATAGTCGTTGTAGGCCGCCTTGATCATCGACTCGTAGGCGGTCACGGACGCCCCAGCGGAGCCGCTCACGAGGTTCAGGCTGGTCCAGACATCCTGGAGATGCGCGCTCTGCTCGGCGGTCAGCCCGCCGGCCGACAGGCCGTTGAGGATGTTGGCGGTGCGACCGTCGGATGCGGCGGCCGCCAGGAAGACCGCGCCTCCGGACAAAACCTTGCCGAGCCTGAGATCGCCGGTCGATTGCACGATGTAGGTACCGGTCGAGGACGTGCTGTTGAGCAGCCCGCCGTCGACACTGCCGTTGATCAGGGTCGTTCCGGTGGCCTGGACCACGAGCGGGTTGACGTTGGTCAGGACAGTCGCCCCGTTGCTGACGCTGGAAACCGCGCCGATCGCGCCGCCCGTCGAATTGATTTCGATCGATTTGCCGACCACGACCGGGTTGGCGACGTTGTAGGGTGAACCCGAATTGATGTCGCCGGTCGCCGACAGGAATATGTTTCCTTGCGGCGCATTGCCCGCGATTGCCGAATTGGCTTTCACCTGACCGATTACCAGCGATCCCTGCGCGGCAATGGCGATGTCACGGTCAATCGACGTTGCGTTCAGCTGGCCGCCATAGACCTGGACCGGCACCGGCGTCTTCGTCCCCGCGAGCGAGCCGATACCACCATCTGCCCTGAGCGTGACGTTGGTTCCGGAAATCAGCGGATTATTGGCGGTCGCTCCGACCGTGATGGACGAATTGGCGCCCGTCGCGGTGACGGTCGTTGCGCCCTGCAGATTGTTGATCGGTCCGTTGATCACGATGCTGGCGTCGGATGTCACCGCCACCGAGCTGGAACCGCCGCCGTTGAAATGAATACCGATGTCGTAAGAGGCCTTGACGGTGTTCGTCAACGTCAGGGTCAGGCGGTCGTAGATCTGCTGGTACCAATTGTACTGCTTGAGGCTGCCGCAGCAGGCACCACTGCCGGTGTTGAAGTTGTTGGAGTGGTAAGCGCCGGTCGCCGTGACGACTTCCTGGAAGTTGGCGGTTTGCAACTGATTGGTGGTAACGCCGTTGACGACCTGCATCACGTTCGAGACGAGGCTCGTGGTCTGTGTGTAGGGATAGGTCGGCGAGTTGGCCGAGACGCCGCTGAAGGTCCAGCCATAGTCGGCGGCAGTGCTGGTGACGGGACGCGTCAGCGTCGCCGTGTCAACCCATTGATAATATTGGTTGGCCTGCGGCTGGTAGACCACGCCCGAGGTTCCGCTGAGTCCGACCAGCATCCCCGAATTGTAACCGCTCGCATTGACGCCTGCGGTCCGGTAGGTGCTGACCTGCTGTCCGCCCGGTGCCGCCGCATTGTAGACGTACCAGGTCGTCTGCTGCTTGAGCTGGTCGACGATCTGGATGACGCTCGCGGCGCTGACGCCGGTGTTGATCGTGTTGGTGACGAGCGTCGTTCCGGTCGTGTTGTTGACGGTAATCGTGCCGGCGCCGCCGTTGACGACGATGTTGCCCTGCGATGTGCCGCTCGTGGACGTGCTGATGATGCGGCCGTTCAGGTAGACATAGCCGCCGGTGCCCTGCACCACGCTGTTCAGCACGATCTGGTCGGTCAGCACGTTGTACCGCGCGCCAACCTGCACGTCGCCGCCGTTGACCTTGGTCAGGTACGGGGTCAGGTCGAGATAATTGCCGTTCTGGGCATTGCTCTGGGCCTGGGCGAGCGACAGGTTTGCCAGCGTGTCGGCGCGCAGGCTGTCAATGACGTTCCTGGCGTTGGTGCCGATATTGACCGAATAGTTGCTGCTCTGTCCGCTCTGGATGGTTCCGTTGACGTTGAGCACCGACGCCGACAGGATGATGGCTTTGCCGATGGCAAAGGCGTTGGGCGCCGCGCCCGTGAGGGTCGTCGCAGCGGTTATTGGCGTCACCGCCGCGGACTGGATGTTGATGACCTGGAAGAAGGCTGCGCAGCCCAAACAATGGAACGGGCTTCCGTTGTCACCGTACACCGTCTGACCGTCATAGGTGCTCTTCTCCCAAGGCCTGGTCGAGACGATGGCAGGATTGGCTCCCTCGATTTGAGCGAGGTTTCCAGGAATGCCCTCGCCTGCCGGCAGGAAGATCGCCGAATAAAGGGAAACGCCGTCATAAAACAGGTTGAGCATGCGCGCGGTGAACACCACGCTGTTCGGTACAGCAGCCGCGCTGCCGCTGCCGCCGTTGCAGCAATAATGGGTATACGGTTTGTAGCTGCCGTTGCCGGCAATGTAGACCTCACCGGGAACGTATTGGCCGTACGTTCCCAGCCACGTCGCCGCCGTCATGACGGCGGTAAGCGTGTCAGTGGGCCTGAACTGGACACCCGCCCACTGCGACGACACGGTGCCGTTGGTGTTGTAGATGCTGCCAACCCCACCATTGAACGTGAAGGTGCCGTTCGGGACCTGCACCTGGATCGTCGCCGCGTTGTAGGTCTGCGACGCGACCACGTTGCCGAGCGCGTTGCCGATGTTGAGCAGACCGTTCAGGTTGGTGACCTCACCGTTGAAGTAGATGTCGGGGGTTTTGGTCAGCGGGATCCCGTTCAGATCGACGCCGAGGCCGGTGTTCGGGTCCTTGCGGTTATAGCTGGCATTTACGGTGACGACCGGCGTCGAGCCAGTCAGATCCTGCTGGAAGGTGATGCCGGGCGACGTGGTGTCGGTCGCCGCACCCGTAAAGATATTGTGGCCACCGCTGACGCCGGTCACCGTCATCCTCGACACCGACATGAAGTTCAGGCCCTGGTTCCCGATGTTGATCGAGACGGAGTCGCGGGACGAGACACGCGGTGCGGCCTTGCCGGCCACCTGCGTACCGCTCATCGTTTCGGCCAGGATCGAGACGTTGCCGCCCGAGACCAGGATATCGCCAAGCGCGATCGACGCGCCGGCGACGTTGGCGGCGAACGGCGCCTGCTGGATCAGCGTGTTGACCTGGCGCTGGATATCGCCGGTCGGATCGCTGGCGGTGGCGATCGTGATGGTGGGATTGGCACCCGACAACACCGTCTGCACATCCGCCGTCGACAACCCGCTCAACGTGGCGATCTGCGCGACGATCGTCTGATAGGGATTGAAGCCGTTGACGACCGCGTACTGGATGGTCTGGTGATTGTACTTCTTGACCGCGCTGAAATTATTCGGATCGGAGACCAGTTCGAGGGTCAGCGCGTACGGACTGGTGGTCGTCAGGGTCGGCGCGTTGGCGCCGACCGCAATGAGGATCGATTCCTGATTGTAGATGCCGGCCACCACGACGCCGTTCTGCGAGATGTTGCCGCGGCCGTCGGTATTGCTGTGATTGTCGTGGTTCTCGGTGCTGAACAGCGTCAGATACGGATTGTAATTGGTGCCCCTGCCGTTCGCCGATACGGCACCTCTGGTCGCTGCGAGCGAGACGTTGTTCACGCCAAGCACCTTGGCGCCACCGGCGATATTCAGGTCGGTATAGCTCCGCGCCGTGGCCGTGCCGCTATACACGGCCGTAATCGGGATCACGGCCTGGTTGTAGACCACGGTGGTCGCGTTGGCGCTCACTTGGCTGTACTTGCTGCCGTCGCCGGCCTGGCCGGCGGTGAGATTGAGCAGGCCCCAGGCCAGCAGCGTCGTATCGCCGCTAACGTTGACGGCCTGGTTCGCGGTCAGCGAGGTATTCGTGCTGGCGCCGGCGCCGGTGATGGCGCCGAACAGGTTCGCGTTGGCGTAGTTGTACGCGATCAGCGAGGACGCGGTGCCGATGAAGAGATTGCCGGCACTGAAGATCTCGGTCGCGTCGATGTTGACCGTGGCGTAGGCGTTCGCCGTCATGTTGGAACGGGCGCCGCCGCCGGCAAACAGGCCGCCCGCGGTCAGGCTGACACTGTCGACGGTGCGCAGCGAGTTGTAGGCTTCGATGTTGACCTTGGAGGTTGACGTCAGAGGATCGTCGTTCAGGCTGAGGATCGTGCCGCTGCCGATATTCGTGGTCGACCTCTGGGTGACATGGGCGTCACTCACCGTCGCGGCGCCCGCGGCCACGCCGCCCGATCCTGCCCGCGCTCCGCCACCGAATTGATTGACGATGTCGTTGGAGATGACGAGCATGTCGCCGCCCGCGGAATGGATGATCAGGTTCGTTCCGACACCGGCCGTCGTGGTCGAGGTGACGTTGCTGGTCGAATTGCCGCCGCTGGCGCCGGCAAAGGATGCCTGGAAGGCGTCGCCATTACCGGCATAATTTGTCTGGTGCTGGGCCTGGATGTTCAGCCCGCCCAGGTAAAGCGTATTGGACGTCGCGTTGCCATAGAGGTTCGCGCTCGTCGTAGCGGTGTTGTTGATCAGCGCGACCGCCGCAGCGCCTGCGATGGTGCCACCCGAGCCGGCCGTCGCGCTGGCCGCAAGGGTATCGGTGCTGACCGCGGTGATCTGCAGGATCCCGATATGGTTTGCGGTGGTGATCGCCCCCGCCCCGAGATAGGCGTCCGTGGTGGCGTTGGATGTGACCTTTGCTATGGTCGCGCCCGCCGCGATATAGCCCGCAGCGATACCCGTCGCCGTTGCGTACTGGTTGCTGTCGTTCTGGGCGGCGATTATGAAGTCGCCGGCCGGCAGGGTAATCCCCGTCCCGCCATAGGCACTAACCGTCGAGTTTTCCCTGGTTTCGGCGTAGCTGCCCTGGACGCCGATCAGCGATCCGCCGCCGCCCGCGATCGCACGGGCATAGATGCCGTTGCCGCTGCTCGGCGCCAGCGCCATGGCGGTGACGGAAACGTCGCCTCCGGTGAAAGTGGTATTGTTGCCGACGCGGGAGGTGACGTTGAGCGACGAACTCGCCAGCGCCACGGAGACGCCGATCGCGCCGCCGCCGACGGCGACACCCAGCGAAGTCGCCGAGACGTCCGGCGTCGCCGAAGCCGATACCAGGGTGCCGAGGCCGGTTGCGGACGTCGAGATAGCGGCGCTGTTGCCGATCTCCGCCAGCACGGTGGAGTCTTCCTTCGCGGTCGCGGCTGCGCCGGTGCCGGAGACGATACCGCCGGCGACCGCCGTCGCCGACGCCGACAAGGCGCCGCCTTCGGTTGCCGTGACGGCAACGGTCGAACTGTTGACGCTGGCGTTATCCAGGATCTTGGCGGCGACCGAACTGGATTTTGCGGTGGTAGCGATCGTAACGCCGACGGCCGCGATGCCGCCGCTGCCGCCCCCGGCCGTTGCCGCCTGGGTCGAGGTGTCGCGCGCGCTCACCTGGACGCCATTTCCGCCCGTTCCCGTCACCGTGCCGCCGAGCTGCGCCGTCACGGTATTGGTGACATTGCCGACGGCCACGGCTGCCTGGGCGCCGAAGTAGAGCGACAAGCCGCCGGCAACGGATTCGGTGTCTACCGTCTTGCCCGCATAGGGCCCGGTCGTGGCATCCTTCACGACAGCTGCGACGCTGACCGTGGGAGCCGAGACGATGGCGCTGAGATTGGCGAGAACGCTGCTGTTGACGCTGGTCCAGCCGATACCGGCACCAATGCCGACATCCTTGCCGAAACCGGCGCCGAGCAGGAATTGCTGCGCGGCGTTGGCGCTGGTGGCGCTGACGTTGACCTGGGTGCCCGTGACATTGCCGCCGGCGATCTGCGCCGTGACGCTGTCGTTGCCGCCGGTCAGCACGGTGCTGACGTCATAGGTCGACGTGGCGTTGGCGTTGCTCGGGTTGCCAGCCGTGCCGCTGGCGACCGCGCCGCTGCCCTGGCTCGAATTGGTTCCGGCATTGGCGGCGGCGATGGTGCCGCCGAATTGTCCGGTCTGGTCGCCCTGCGTGTCGGCGTCCGCCGTGTTGGTGCCGATAAGGATGACCCCAATCGCCGCGCCGATGCCCACCGAGCTGCCGGCGCCCACGGTCACGGCATAGGACTGCACTTCCTTGATGCTCTGGGCGTTGACGTTGATCGCCCCTGAAGAGTTCAGGTTGCTGTTGCGGGTCTCCGCGGTGGTCTGGCTCTTGAACACCAGCACGTTGGCGGCGGCACCGACGCCTACTCCGCCGGTCGCGACCGACAGCGCGCCCGCGATCTCCCGGATGTAGACTTCCTCGTTTGCGTTCACCGTGACCGCGCCCGCAGCGGTGCCCGTCGGCGACGTCAGCGTGGTGTCGTAGATGCCAGCAATCGTGACGTTGTTGGCGATCTCAATGTTGGCCATGCCAGCGACAGCCCCGCCGCCGGTTGAGATCGCGCCGCCGACTGAAAACGCCTGGAAATCGTTGATCGTTCTTGCGTCGACCTCGAGTGCGCCACTCAATTGAAGCGCCGTCGTATGGGCCGCGCCGTTGCCCCGATAGTGGAATTCATCGCCGATATAAGCCAGGGTCTTGTTCGAACTGACCTGGACCAGGAAGGCAGCGCCAATCGCCACGTTGCTTCCATAGGCGCCGGAGCCGTTGGCGGACGCGATACCCGTGCTGTCCTTGGCCTTGACGGACAGCGACGAGGCGGTCAGCGAGCCACCGTCGACATACGCTTCCGTCGTGGCATTGAAGACATTGAGCCCGACCGAACCGCTGTTGAAGCCGACCGCGACGGAGGACGCATGCTGCTCGGCATTGGCCTTGACCGTGACCGCACCGACCGTCGGCGAGACCACGCCGCCCACGGTGACGGTGCCGCCGACTTCGGCATTGGTGATATAGGCGAAGGTTTCGCGCGACATCGTCGTGCTGATGATGGTCGCGCCGCCGCCGGCGGTGCCTGTCGGCGCCACGATACCGAGGCCGAACGTGCCGGCATAGGACATGCTGCTGGCAGCGACGTTGATCTGCGGCGCCAATGTGGAGCTGGTCAGCCGCGTGTCGATACTGGCGCCATCGATATAGGCGCTGGTCGTGCCCGACATCACGTTGACGATCGGGTTGATCATGATCGAAACGCCGCTGCTCGCGGCAAGGCTGGCAACGTTGGCGACGACCGCCTGATGCGAGCTGGCGACGACCGAGAGGCCCCTCACATTTTCACGCGTCTCGCTCAGGTCGGGCGTGTCGTCGGTCGGCGCGTTGAACGCACCAAGATCGAGCGCGTGCGCGAGTGTGCCGCTGTTGACGGAGAAGGGATTCGACGTCGGCCCAGTGTTACCGCGCGCGTCGACCTTGGTGGCCGAGCCACTGATATAGGCTGACGTGTTACCTGTGATCTTGTTGGTGACGAGCGACCCCGCGCCGCCGGCAGCCCCCTTGGAGATCGCAAACGCACCAGCAAATACCGCGGCGTTGTCGGTGTTGTTCGCTTGCACGGCGATGTTGCCGTCGGCGATGACGTCGGAGCCGCCGGTAATGCTGGCGGTGACATTCGTGCCCATCAAATTGGTGGCAACCGATCCGGCAAGACCGACTTGCGACGAAATGGCGACACCCACCGCAACCGTCGAAATCATGGCTTCGGACTTGGTCGAAACGCCGACATTTCCGCTCGAAACCAACACCTTGGAGCCGGTTATCCCGGCGCTCAAATTGTTCGAGATGTCGCTGTAGACGAGCGCAAGGCCCGCGGCGCTTCCCTGCGTCGACCCGCCGGCCACCGCCGCAGTTCCGGTGATTTTCGAGGTGTCGTTCGCGGTAACAAAGAGACCTTTCTCGGCCGTAATCGTCGAATTCGTGGTGTTCGACTGCGCGTTGCCGACCGAGGCCGTCACGGTATTCTGGATCGAGTTGATCGACAGTCCGCCGACGCCCGAGAACTGGCCGGTGGAAAGGCCGAAGCCGATCGCAACGGACTGGATCTCCGAGGAGTCGCTCGCGGTCACCGAGACGGTGCCGGTGGTCGAGGTCAGCAGGACACCTGCGATGTAGGCCGAATGCGTCGTCGCGATGTGGTCGTAGACCATCGACGCGCCGACATTGTTCTTGCCTGCCTGGATGATGCCGGCGACCGCAATGATCGCGGCACCCGGTGCCGTTGGACTGCCCGCCGTCCCGCCATTCAGCGCCTGGTAGCTGAAATCGACGCAGTTCTGTTGTCCGCCGGTGGTTGAACAATTGTCGGACGCGAGCTGGTTGGCGTTCGAGGCCTTGACGAGATTGGACAGCGCGGTGTCGAGCGATGCAATGGCAACGCTATCAGCGGTCACAATGACGTTGCCGGTGACCGTGATGTTAACGGTGGCACTGCTGCGGATATAGGACATCGTCGACGTCGTAATGTCGGTGACGACGATGGCGCCGGCAGCACCATTGCCCCCGGCCCCGCCGGATGCCGCGCCTGCGGCGATCACGCTGGCGTTGTCTCCAAGCACCGTAAGCGTGTCGTAATTGTTGATCGACGTCCCGCGAATATGCGCATCGACCGCCGTGCCACCGGTCGGATCGCCGATCGAGGCATAGGTAAATCCGGCACCGACCCCGCCCTGCCCGCCGGCCACATAAAGCGAGCCACCGCCGATCGCGATGTTGCTGGTCTGGTAGGCGTCGACCTCGACCGCGCGCGACGTGCCGCTGGAGACGCCGTTGAGGGTCGAATTCTGGATGTAGGCATTGACGCTGTCGGTGATGATGCCGACCGACAGCGCAATCGCAACCGAATTGGCCCGGGATGCGGCGATGCCGATGGCGACGACCGTTTCCGATCCGCCGTTCAGTGCCTGAACCGACACCGCCGCGTGATTGTTGATGGTCGTGTTGTCGATATAGGCCACCGTGGCGTTGTTCGACATGGCTACGGCAATGGCGCCCGCGACCGCAACACTTCCCGATGCCGCGGACCCTGCGAGGTTGGCCGCAGCGGAGCCTGAACCGTTGTTGAGGACGGTATCGTTGAGCGCCTGGACCAGTGTGCTCGCCGTGGTGCTCGACCCGGTGAAGCGGTTGATCGTCACGCCAGTGACCGAAGCGGTCGTCCCCAACGAGACGTCGCTGACCGACGAGCTGCCCGCGATATCGATGGAGAAGCCGTCATTGGAAGCACCCGAGGACTGGCTGATCCTGGCCATTGCTATCCCGACACCATCAGCTCCGCCTGTCGCGGCGGCGCCGACGGCTCCGGCCTTGTTGGCGAAGTCCGAGACCGAAGGTTCAGAGATCGCCGCCGCGATCGAAGCCGCCGTCATACGTCCGGAAGTCGTCGCGCTGACCGCCAGATGATCCACAGCGATCGTGCCGTTGCCTCCGCCGCTACCCGAGAACGGATCGTTGGCGCTGAAGGGACCCGGCCTAATGTCGCTCTGATTTTCGCCGATATAGGCGGCGGTATCGGTATTCGCTCCGAGATAGGCGACGGCGATACCGACCGCGGAAGCGCCGCCGAGGGAGACCGCACCGGCAATCGACAGCATCGACAGATCTTGGGCCGCATGGACGTTGACCGTCGGAGACGACACGTGGGCGCCGATGCCGATCGACGCGTGCGTCTTGTTGTTGACCAGCGCGATCGACGTGATCCCGTTCAGCGACAGAGCGCCCGCAGCCTTGCCTGATGTCGGCGCCACACCGAAGAACAGATCTTTGGTGACCGCATCGATGGAAATGTTGTCTGCGGAGCTTAACGAAGCCCCCGAGGCAACGCCGGCGATGGTGTTGCTGGAGAACTGAACGAGGTTGAGCGCGCCGCCCAATGACGAACCGCCCGAGGTATTGCCCGGCAGGAAGCCCAGCGTCCCCACGTTGCCGGCAGCGTTGATCGAACTCGTTGACGTGTTCGCCGCGATCGCCAGGGTCGCGTTGAAGTCCTGCGTGCCGCTCCAGGTCGACGCCGACCAGGCGCCGTTGCCACAGGTCGCGATGGTGCAGGTCGCGTTCAGGCTCGCTCCGGTCGCGACCCACGCGGTCGTGTTGTTGTTGACCATGAAATTGTTCAACGAACCGGCAATGCCAACCGTATCGCCGGCATCCGAGGTCGCATTGGCGTAGCTGGTCAGGATATTGCCGCCGACGCCGAGATTGCCGTTGAGATGGCTGATCACCTCGCCGAGCCCGGCCCATTGCAGCCAGGTGTTGGTGATCGGTAAATAGGTGTTCGCAGTGACGCCGATGTTCGGCGCGTTGATCAGCGTACCGCCACCGATATAGGCGTTGGAATTGTGGTTGAAGGTGCCCCATGCGACGGCCGCACTGATCGCGACGCCCTCGCCGGCCGACACATCGGACGTAATCGCGCTGGCGGTGGCATTGCTGCGGACGCCGACGTCGATGACGTTGCTGACAACAGCGACATTACCATTGGTGTAAATACTGGGTGCGCCGCCGCTCGGGTTTTGCCTGATCGCCGCCGTCGCATTCTGCGTGCTGTTCGCAAGCGACATCGCCCCCGCGGACTTGAAGTTGAAGCTCGCCGAGACCAGCGGGCCCATCATCGCAAAGATCATGCTTTCCGGCGACAGGGTCGTAAGAATCGCTTCCTGCAGGGCGCCGACCAGGGCCGGCGTACCGACGATGGTCGAGGCCATGGTCGAGTTGAGCTTGCCGTTGGATGTCGCCTCGACGACCACCGAACCGTTCAGCCGGTTGGCGCTGGTGCCGAGCGAGGCCCCCATCAATGCCGTAGCCGATGTCGTGATATCGCTGATCGCCAGCGCCCCGCCGGAGCCACCGCTTACACCTGGCGAGCTCAGTGCGACCGATGTCGCCGACGTTGAAAAACTGTTGTTGTTCAGCGCACGCACCGCGAACGTGTTGCCGCTCGGGTTGACCGTCCCGACACTGATGTTGGCGCCGGTTGCAACGTTAGCCAAGGTCGAGACGGTCGCCTTGGAATAAGCGACCGTCTCCACAAACTGAGATGAGCCGGCCGAAACAGCGGACACCTTCATGGTTGCGTCGTTCGTGGCAAGGATCGACAGGTTGCTACCGGCGGAAATCGTCGCGCCGGATGCCACGTTGGTCGAAACGTTCGCGTCGATCTTGCCGACGACCACCGCCGCGCTGAACGGCATGAAGTTCACGAGACCAGCAAGGACCGGATCCTCCGCCAGCTCCGAGCCGTTCGCGCGGATGGAAACGTTGCCTGTGCCGCTGATGTTGGCGTGGCTGTTGATGTTCACCGTTGCCGTTGCACTCGCCGCGACGTAGCCACCATTGAGGCCGAGCAACGCCGGAGCAACGCTTTCGCCGACGAGCGCGAACATCCCCAGGATCGAGCTCGTGAAACTGGATACGGCCGTCGAGCTCGCGTTGATCGAAATATTGCCGCCCGTGATCTGGCCGTCGATCGTAATTCCCGTCACCGCGGTCGCCTGGCCCGACAACCTGTTGTCGCTCGCGGTCGCATTGAGCGTAACGGTGCCGCTGGTGAAGGTGGAGCCGCCGAAATTGACGGCTTGGGCGAGGATTTTCGATCCTTGGGCCATCGTGATCGTCGGCGCGCTCAACGTGACGTTCCGCGAATTGGCCTGCGAATTCTGGGAGGCGTTCAGCGAACGTGAATCGATGACGGCGGTCGCGTTCAGGGTGATCGAATTGTTCGCCGAAATCTCGAACGCGCTGGTTCCGGAAAGCGCCAGCATCAACGAGGCGATCTGGGTGTTGTTGACGAACCCGGCGCTCCCGGCACTGGGATCGGCCGAGCTGCCGATGATGACGTTGTCCTGGTCGAAGGCAAACGCGGCAGCGCCCGCGGTGATCTGTGCGCCCGACGTGACGTTGAGCGTACGGGCCTGCAGCGCGACCTTCATCGTGCTGCCGGCGTTGATCACCGCATCGGCGTTGAGATTCAATGTGTTGGCCTGAGCCGAAAGCAACAAGGTTCCGGAGCCGTTTACAGCCGCGATATATCTGGCGACCATCAGGTTCGACAGCAGGCCGCCCTGGCCGTTGTTGGCGGCGACGTTGCCGCCTGTCAGCGACGCGCCGCCGACAGTAAGTGCGCTTTGGGCGAAGAAAAAGCCGACGGTGCCCGCGCTGATGCTCGCGCCGGTGTTTACGTTGATAGATGGGCCGTTGAAATTGACGTACCGCGACGGATCGGCGGCAATGACGGCCGTCGATCCCACGGTTATCGAGGCCTGATCGGTACTGAAGGCGAGGTAGCCACCTCTAACGGTACCGGATACGTCAATACCTGAACCGGCGCCGAAGGCATTCATGATGACCCGGCCGGAAGTAAAGCTGGTAGCGTTGGCGCCCGTGGTATTCACCGCCTGCGCAAGGACCTGGCCGCCGCTGTCGATGTTGATCGTCGGTGCGGTGAATACGATGTTGTCCACCGAGTTGGCATTCGAAACGGCGCCGGCCATGCGGCGGCCGTCGACGATGCCGGTGGAATCGACGGTAATCCGTGACGCCGCGCTGAGCGAAAGCGTGGCGCCGCTGCCGACTGCGCCGGCGTAGCGCGCGATCGTGGCATTGGACACGAAACCGGCCGCGCCGGTATTGCTGCTTGTGCTGCCATTGCCAACGATCATATCGGCGGCGCTGGAGAGGACGACCCGCGACGCAGTAATCTGCAGTCCAGTGTTGGTCAAAACCTGAGCGCCGCCAGTGCTGGCAGCATTGATGTTGACCTGGCCGCCAGAGGTAGTCGAAGTCAGAGCAACGGTATCGCCCCTGACATAGCTGCCCGCCAGCAGGTTCAGCGTCGGCGCATTCAGGGTCACGTTAACGGTGGTTCCGCCGTCGACGACGCCGTTTCCATTGATCGTGATTGAGTTGCTCGCCAAGAGCGTGAACGTACCGGTGCCGTTGAGCGCAGAGATCGCGGCGGCGACCGTGGCATTCGACATGTTGACACCGGCTACACCGGTGGCCGCGCCGACAACGATATCCGTCGGATCGAGGATGAGCTTGCCGGCATTGCCGTTAGGCGCGGCAACGTTGATTTTGACGCCGCTGGCGATGTCGACGATGCCGTTGGCGCTCAGATCAACGACAGCCGCGTTGCCCTTGGCGGAACTGGCGTTGATCCGGGCGCCGCTCTTCACGGTCAGATCGCCGGTGCTCTTGAGCGTGATATTGCCGGCGTCGCCTGTCTTGCTGGCGGCGGTGCTCAGGCTCGCTGTCTTGCCGAGCTGGATATTGTTTCCGGCGGTGACGGTGATCGTGCTCGGCGTGGTGGTGCGGCTGCGCGCCGTCAGCCGCCCGGAGATGGTTGCGTTGTTGACCGCGCCAATGTGGATCGATCCGTTGTGGACGGTGATGGCGCTGGCGCTGCGCAGACCCTTGGAATTGACGGAGGCCGCGAATTTGGAGGCGTGTTCGTGGTTGACCCGCTCGCGCTGGCTCCTGCCGCCGCCGACGAAGACGTTCTGGCCCGTAAGCCGGACGCCGTCCGCGGCGTTGATACGGCCGAGAATCCGGATATTGCCGTCCGGCGATATCGGGAATGAGCCGTTCATCAGGCTGCTTACGGCGGCGTTATTGATCTGCCCCGAGGCGCCGATGATGCTGTCGGTGAATTCCTTCGACGGCGTGGAAACGTTCAGGCTGCCGACATTGACGACGCCGGTCTTGCCGACCACGAAGCCGTAGGGATCGGCAAAGTAGACATTGCCGCCGATCTTGCCGTTTTGATAGGAGTTGAGGGTTCCGTTGACGTAAGCCGGCGCGTCCCGGACGATATTGATCAGGTTCTGGCTGCCGTTGGGCACCTGCAGGTTGACGGTGTTGCCCTGCCCGACCCCGAACTGCGAAAACGAGTTGAACGCGTTGGCGCCGGATACGGTGGTCGTGGTGATGTTGGTGACATTGCCCGACGTCTGCAGGCTCGTTCCGGTGCGGCCGTCGGGAATGATGACGTTGGCCGTCTGCGCCCGAAGGCCAGTGCCGAGCAACGGCAGGATCGTCATCTGCGCAATGCAGATCAACGAGACGAAACGCAGGCGCGAGAACCTGCGTAACGTCAAACCACCCTCGCTTCTGGCTGAGAGCGGCATACGCATGTCAGCTCACCTTCGCTGGTGACAAGAGCGCGCGACCGGCGGCCATGCGCCGGGTTGATCCGGAGCGGGACGACATCAGAACTGACCGGGCGGGAGCTTGAAAACGTCGGGGCTCTTGGTGTCGGCCACATAGAACAGCAGCAGGCCGGTCGGGGTCAGGATCCGCTGGTTGTTCTCCTTGGTCTCGAACGTTCCCTGCAGCAGCAGGATCACCGATCGATCCTTGGCATCGCTGCCACGAAACATCAGGACGCCGCCGGCGACAGGCGTGTTGACGGCGATGGTGTCGGGCTTGAAGCCTTCGCCCAGGAAGTGGGCGCGGAGAATGTTGGCATTCGAGAACAGCTTCTCCGGCGTCATCGCCGGATCCGTCCCTTTCGACCAGACCGTGCCGACCTGAATGAGCGTCTTCGACTTGTAGCCGAACACGTAGGATACTTCGGCGATCCCGCCGCTCGGCAGCAGGTCCGGAACGGCCAGCAATACGCTGCGGGTCAGTTCGGCCGGATTGTCCTGCGACTTGATCGCATCCGGCTTGACGCCGAAATCCTTGGTGATCGCCGCGCGGACATCCGCCTCGTTCATGCCGAATTTCGAAGAACGGAATCCATCGATCGCTTTGGCGGCTTTTTCATCGGCCGCCGCCACTGCCGGCACCGTCGCCTCGGCTTGGGTTGCTGGCCTTGGCGCCGGCACGGCCTTCTGCTTGGGCGTGCCCTGCGCATACGCCGGGCCGGCTACGACAGATGCGATACCGCAAAATGCCAGGAACAACGAAATCTTGCGCATTTAAAAACCTTCCGAAACACCAGACATAAATTTTAGGCAACGCCGCAATTCGGTAACCGGAAATTAGCAATTGGCCTCTTTACCCAGCAATAATACCGCGTTCCCCACACCGAACATAGCGGCGATGGGAGAATGAGCACCGATGGCTAATATCGGCGCGGATGCGTGGTAGGCCCGACACGAGTGCGCGCTGACATGGCATGCTGCGCACTTCCGACAGTCGAGCCAAATGCCGTCAGAGAATTTTGGATTGGTGATACAAATCAGCTGCTTATAGCGACAGCGCCGCAAGCGGATTTCAATGCTTGGGAATGTTCGGCCAGGCGGCGTCCAGGCGGACCTGTCGATCGTTAATGTCAGTGGCGGCGAGAATACGAACGGCGTCGATTCTCATCCAGCGCACGATCAGATCGCCGCATTTCTCACGCGGCGCACACTTGCGCGGCATCGAAAAATCGGGATTCGCCAACTCAAACCTGCAGACGGCACCGCCCCGATTTCGAGAACAGAAGAAGCCGCGCTCGGTGCGCGGCTTCCAGATCTCGATGCGTATGTTGCGCCGACGTTCCTTAGGTCAGCAGGAAGTGGTTGTTATTCAGCGTGCCGGTGAAGTTCTGCAGGTTGATGTCCATATCGCTTGTCCCGTCACCATTGGTGTCGATCTGGACCAAGCCGTTACCCGAACCAAAGTCCTGCAGGCGCGCCGAGGCCTGGCCATTGTCGAGCAGGTCTCCGCCGTTGTCGATATACTCGATGTGGCCGCCCGAAACGCTGATACCCGAGAAGGTGAAAGTATCGTTGCCGGCATCGAAGTTGTAGACGGTGTCGGCAGAGCCCGCGGCGGAGTCCGCGATGCTGGTGAAGCGGAAATTGTCATGTCCCGCACTGGCCGTGACCAGATCGGCGCCCGTGCCCGCCGTGATCGTCGTGCTGCCCGCCGCCGTGTTGCTTATCGTAATGACGTCGAAGTTCGAGCTGGCATTGATGGTTTCGGTGTTGGCAACCGTGATGTTGACCCCTCCAGTGAGGTTCAGGGTATCGGTGCCGGCGCCGAGGTCGATTGTGTTGCCGGGGTTGCCGCCCGCGGTCAGCGTATCATCGGACGCACTGCCGTTGAGGAAGTTCACGTTCCAGAGATTCTCGAACGAGTTGTTTCCGGCTGTGAGGTTGAGGGTATTGGCGGTGCCTTGCCCGAGATTAACGGTGACGCCGGACACGGCGTTCAGGAGCGTAATCGTATCGTCTGACGGGGCCAGGAAATCGTTAACGCTGACGTCCTCGACGCCAACGATACTAAGTGAGTTTACGCCACTGACGAGGGAGACCGAGTCGGTCCCCAGGCCCAGGTCGATTTCGATCCCGCTGACGTTACTGGTCAGGCTCAGTTGATTGGCCGCCCCCGAGCCGTCGATGTGCTCGATACCGACGGCGGAGAATGTAGCATTGTTTCCGGCAAGGACGAGGGTATCCTCGCCATCGCCGAGATCGACCGTGCTTCCATTTGCGGCGAAGAGCGCGCCGGCAATCGTCAGTGTATCGTCGCTTATAGTTCCGTTCACGTGGTTGACATCGTAGATGTTCGTGAATGAATTCGCGCCGGCGGCAAGATTCATCGTGTTGTTGCCGTTGCCGAGCGAGATGTTTACGGCACTCACCGTGCTCAGCAGGTTGAGCACGTCGTTGACGCCGGGCGTGGCGCCGAAGTCCGATCCGCCGATACCATCTACGCCCGTAATGTTGAGCGTGTTCGTGCCGCCGGCAAGGTTGAGATTGTCATTGCCGCCGCCGAGGTCGATCACAAGTCCGGAGGCATTGCTCGTCAGGTTGACGAACTCGTCGCTGCTGCTGCCAGTGACGTACTCGACATCAACCAGGTTGAGCGTAAAGCCACTGCCGAAGCTGCTGCTGTTCAGGATGACGGTGTCCGCCGTCCCCGCCCCCAGATTGACCTGATGGCCAAAAATATTGCTTCCAATACGAAGGTAATCGTCACCAGCGGTTCCCATCACAGCGCCGTTGCCGGTAAGAAGCTGGGTCGAAATATCGATCGGGCTCCCGGCTGCACCCGAGGATAGCAGCACGATGGCGTCGCTGAAACTCAGCACCTCGATGTTGGTGAGCGTGTCCGTTCCGTCGCGGGCGGTCGCATTGTTGTCCTGAACCTGGACCGCGCCCGGCGTTGTGACGGTGTACTGGCCCTGCGCCCCGGTGAAGAAAGCCACGTCGGTACCAGCGCCGCCGTCGATGGTGTCGTTACCACCCTGGCCGGTGATGCCATCGTTGCCGTCGCCGGCGTTGATCGTATCGCCGCCGCCGCCGCCGAAGAAGGACTCGTCGTTGGAACCGCCGGTAAGAGTGTCGATTAAATTCGACCCTTGGACGCTATTGACGCCACCCATGATGACGTCCGCGCCAGCCAACCCGCTCACTACGCCCGTCGCGAGATTGACGTTCACGCCGTTGACCCCGGCTCCGCTCGCCTGGGAGTAGGAAAGGCGCGTATTGCCGTTGCCGGTAATGGTATCGGCGCCGGCAAGGCCTTCGAACAGGTTAAAGGTACCGAACGATCCCGCCGAGGTGACCCCGGTGAAACCGGCTGCGTTATAGGTGTCGTTCAAGCTGCTGCCGGTAGCGCTGTTAACGCCAACCAAGGTATCGTTGCCGATAGAACTGCCGCCGCTGGCGGTGCCTGCCTGCAGGTTGATCGTCACCGCATTGGCCGCACTGCCGTAGATGATGCGCGTGTTGCCGTTGCCGGTGATGGTGTCGTTACCGCCGATGCCTTCAAACTGGTTGAAGTTGAAGTTGTTGCCGATATTGAGGGCTCCGGCGTTGCCAAAACCAGTGGCAACGAAGACATCGTTGAAGTTGGTGCCCTGGACACCCTCGATTTGACGCAACGTATCGGAACCGACCGATGCGTCGCCGGTTACCGTACCTGCCGCAAAGTTGACGGTTATCGCGCCGGTCGAGAAGTAGATGTTGTTGTAAGTTGCAATGTCAAAGCCGCCTCGGCCGTCGATTGTATCGTTGCCAGCGCCGCCAAAGAAAGTTTCCGTGGTGGCGGTGCTGTTGCTGCCACTCAGCGTGTCGTTGAACATCGACGCCTGGATGGCATTGACGCCACTGAAGGTGTCGTCGCCGGTCGACGCGTCGCCATGCGCCTCACCCGTGCCGGGCGTGCCGCCGGTTTGCAGGTCGACAACGACGCCCCCGGTCGCGTTGATATAGGTAACCCGCGTAGCACCGTTACCGATGATGTTGTCGTCGCCGCCCATGCCGTTGAATTCATTGAAGGTGCCGTTGGAGCCGACATTGGTACTAGCGTTAGAGAAACCGACCGCATTGAACGTATCCGCGCTGTTCGAGCCGCGTACGGATTCGACGGATAGGAGCGTATCCGTTCCGACCGTCGCAGCGTCGCCCGTTACGATTCCTGCGGCCAATTGGACGTTGATGCCACCCACCGCCAGCGGGTCCTGGGCGTAGTCCGCGCGATCGAAGCCGGCGCGGCCGTTGATAATGTCATTGCCGGCGCGACCTTCGAAGACCTCAACCGTACCGTTAGCATTGGTGCTGCCGAGCAGGTTGTCGGCGTGCCCCGATCCGACGACGGTCGCAAATCCCGCACCGACAAGGGTGTCACTGCCGTCACCCCCGGTTGCAGTGTTCGCCGTGAGGTCGACGGTAACGCCGCTCGCCGCGTTGACGTAGGAAATCCGGGTCAGCAATGCGCCCTGGCTGTTGACGGCGCTGGTGATGGTGTCGTTCCCGCCTCCGCCTTCGAATTCGTGGAACCCGACGGGGGTGCCCGCCACGCCTATAAAGCCGCTAAACCCTGCTCCATTCAGCGTGTCGGCGAAAGCGCTGCCGACAATGCCTTCGACATTGATGAGCGTGTCGCTTCCGACACCCGCTCCCGACACCGTGCCTGCCGCAAGATTGGCGGTGATGCCATCTGTCGCGTCGCTATAGACCGCCCGGTCGAAGGCCTGCCCGCCATCGAGCGCATCGTTGCCGGCGAGGCCTTGCAGCCAATCGTTGCCGCCGAGACCCTGAATGAGGTCGTCGCCAGCCGTGCCGGTGAGGCTGTTGGCGGCTGCATCGCCGACAACGGTCGAACCGGCATTGACGTTGATCGTAATCGTCTTGTCGAAAGTCAGTCCAAGCGCGTCGGTGGCGCGCACGATCACCTGTTGTGCCCCGGCAGTCAGCGGACCCGCGACAACGATATTGACGCCCGAGACCGTGAACTGGCCATCGGCGTCGTCAACCAGCGAGAACATCGCGGTATCGCCCGCATCGGGATCAATTGCCGACAATGCGCCGATAACCGTTCCGTTGGCGCTGCCTTGCGGGACGGCCGCATTCGAGACTGAAATATTGGTCGGCGCGTCGTTGGCGTTGGTGACGCCAATGCTGAAGTCCTTGTCATAGGTATTACCGCCACCGTCCGTGACTCTAACGGTGACCTGGTGCGACGTTGCCGTCTCATAGTCCAGCGCACCTGCGACAACGATTTGTCCGTTGCTGATCGCAAAGCGGCCATTCGCGTTGTCGGTCAGCGTATAGGTCGCGGAATCTCCGACATCGACATCAACGTCAGACAAGGTCCCGACGACAGTTCCTGCGCTGCTGTTCTCGGCAACCGAGTTGCCGGATAGCAGGATGTCCGTCGGCGCGCTGTTGGAACCGAAGATGAAGTCGCTTGCCACAAGGTTCGTGGCCGTCACGTTCTGCAGCGTGATGCTGTCAGCGCCGAACGTCAGCACCGTGTTCAAGCCGACTTGGGTCGCATGCGCCTGAACGTCGGCAAAGCCGTAGATGCCGTTGACGCCCGTCAGGTCAAGTTGTTTGCCAAAGCCATGGACGAAGTCAGTGATGGTGTCCGCGCCGGTTCCGGTTGCGAACACGAATTTGTCAGCTCCCGCGCCGCCGCTGAGGACGTCATTGCCGCCGCCCCCGGTGATGGTGTCGTTGCCGTTATGGCCGGAGAGATTGTCTGAGGAGGCGGTGCCGACGATGGTGTCGTTGAAGTTGGATCCGAAGACGTTAAAGACGCCGCCCGTGATGGTGTCGGTACCGACCGATCCGTCGCCGGTTGCAATACCGGTTGTGAGATTGACGTTTACGGCTGCACTTGCATTGGCATACGAGATCTGGGTGTTGCCATTGCCGGTGATGGTATCGTTCCCGGCAAGACCCTGGAACTGGTTGAAGTCACCATGGCTGTCGCTGACGTTCAGTGCGCCCGCCTGGCCGTAGCCGGTCGCCACGTAGGTATCGCTGAAGTTGGTGCCTTGAACGCTCTCGATCGAGCGCAGCGTATCCGTTCCAACCGAGGCATTCCCGGTGACGACACCGGAAGCCATGTCGACGCTGACACCCCCGGTAGTGTTGAACCCTGCGTAGAGCGCCGTGTCTAAGCCACCCCGACCGTCATTGAGGTCGTTGCCGGCCAGACCCAGGAAGATGTCGCTATTCGCGCTGCCCTGGAGAGTGTCCCCGAAGCCCGAGCCGTTGATGCTGTTGACGCCTGTGAAGGTATCCGTACCAACCGAGGCATCGCCGGTCGCAGTGCCCGCAGCGATGTCGACGGCAACTCCGGAAGTAGCGTTGGTATAAACAAGCCGCGTGTTCCCGTTGCCGGCGATGGTGTCGTTACCGCCCAATCCCTCGAACTGGTTGAAAGTGCCGTTGCTGGTGCTGACGTTCACCGCCCCCCCGGTGCCATACGTGCTCGCATTATAGCTGTCGGCCAGCATGGTGCCCTGAACACCTTCAATGTTGCGCAGTGTATCCGTACCGATCGACGCGTCGCCGGAGGCGGTGCCCGCTCCCATGTTGACCGTCACCCCACTCGTGACAGTGCTCAGGCTGTTGTAGGCCGCGGTATCGAACCCGCCCCGACCGTCGATGAAGTCGTCGCCGCCAAGTCCCGTAAGCGTATTGTTGAAGCTGCTGCCCTGCAGCGTGTCGCCAAACATGGAGCCTTGCACGGCATTGACGCCGGTAAAGCTGTCGGTACCCTCAGTGGCGCTGTTGGCAACACCGGCGACGGTGACCCCGTTGGTTGTTCCAGGCACGCTCGTCTCGAGATCAACGCTGACACTGCTTGCCGCAGTCTGGTAATTAAGCCGGGTACTGCCGTTGCCGATGATCGTATCGTTACCGGCCGCGCCGCCGAAGTCGTTGAAGGCTCCGTTATAGCCGACATTGGCCGCACCGGCGCTTCCGAAGCCAGTCGCATCGAATACGTCATCAAAGATTGTGCCACGGGCCGCTTCGACGTTGTGGAGCGTGTCGGTGCCGACCGAGGCGTCACCCGTCACAATCCCGTCTGCAAGGTGGATCTCGATACCCGATGTCGTCGCCGGATTATTATTGTAGTTGACCTGGTCAAATCCGCCGCGCCCGTCGATGTAGTCGTTCCCTGCTCGACCTTCAAAGGTCTCATAGGTGAAGGGCGCGTTATCGCTACCGTAGAACGTATCGTTATGGTTCGATCCGATGATCGAGTTGACGTTCGTTAGTGTGTCGTGGCCGACGCTTAGATCGCCGTCAGCGGTGCCCGCACCAAGATCTACCGTCACGCCACTGGTCGCGCTGACGTAGGTAGCCCGGGTCGTCATTTGGCCAAGTGCATTCACGGTCCCGATGATAGTGTCATCGCCGCCGCCGCCCTCGAAATCGTCCTGGCCGATAACGGTGCTCGGCACGCCGACCGAGCCCGTGAACCCGGCACCATTGAAGGTATCGGCGAAGTCGCTTCCGACGACGCCCTCGATGCCGGCCAGCGTGTCGTTGCCGACCCCCGGTCCCGTAACGGCACCGGCCGCCAGGTTGACGGTGATGCCGCCAGTGGCGTCGCTGTAATCCGCCCGATCGAAACCGAGTCCACCATCGAGGGTGTCATTGCCGGCCAGACCTTTCAGCAAATCATTGCCGCCAAGGCCGTTCAGCGTGTCAGCTTCGGAAGTTCCAATCAGCGTATTGTCGTCGTTGTCACCGTTCAGGGTGACACCGGCCACGTCAGTCACGCCAATGGTGAAGTTCTTGTCGAAGGTGTTGCCGCCGCCGTCCGTCACCCGGATCGTGATCTGATGCGAGGTTGCCGTTTCAAAGTCCAGCGCGCCGGCGACGACGATCTGGCCGTTGCTGACGGCGAAGCGACCGCCCGCATTGCCAGTCAATGTGTAGGTAGCGGAATCGCCCGCGTCGTAATCGACGTCCGAGAGCGTACCGACGACCGTTCCATTGGCGCTGCCCTCGGCGATCGTGTTGCCGCTCAGCCCGATATTGGTCGGTGCCTCGTTGACGTCGGTGACGCTGATCGTCACCGCCTTGGTGCTGGTCAGAGCCCCTCCGTCGGTCGCCACGACGTTGATGCTGTAGGAGTTTCTGAGCTCGTAATTCGCAGAATTCTTCAGCGTAACCTGGCCGGTTGCGTCGATGTCGAAAGCCGCGGCATCGGTGCCAGACAGACTCCATGCGATCGTCGAGTTAGGCCCGGCCGCATCCTGATCGCTGGCCATCGCCTGATAGACCACGGTGCTGTTTGCCGCGTTTTCGGCAACGCTGCCCGTCGTACCCGAGATCACCGTGGGCGCATCGTTGGCGTCGGTGACGCCGATGTTGAACACCTCGTCGTACGTCGCGCCACTGGAGTCGGTAGCGCGCACCGTCACCGACTGCGATGCACCGGTCTCATAGTCGATCGGGCCGGCGACGACGAGATCGTTGCCGTTGATCGCGAACATTCCGTTGGGGTTGACGATGCTGAAGGTGGCGGTGTCACCGGCATCCGGATCGGAGCCGGACAAGGTGCCGACGACTGTATTGACAGCGCTGTTCTCGGCCACTGACGACCCGACAAGCGAAATGTCTGATGGTGCGTGGTTGACGCCGGAGGTCACGAAGTTGGCGTCGGTCAAGGTGCCGCTGAGGCCGTTGAGAGTGATCTCCATGTCAGCCGCGCCCATCTGCCCGTCACCGTCCACGTCGATCTGCAGAACGTTGCCGAAGAGGCGGGCTTCGGAGTGGAAGTCTCCTGGCGATCCGCTGAACGCGCCGTTGCTGACGAAATGGATCTGTCCGGCAAGACCAGCGACGTGATCGAGCACGAACGCATCGTTGGCGGCGTTGAAGTCGTTGACGGTTTCGCCTCCCCCGATCCCGGCTTGCGCTGCGCTGGTGTAGCGGATGTTGTCCTGTCCGGCGCTGGCGGTGATGAAATCCGAACCCATCCCACCCGTCACCGTGGTCGTTCCGGAGGTGTTTGCGATCGTGATGGTGTCGTTGAACGCGCTGCCGTTGACGTTCTCGACGTTCTTGACGGTGACGCCCGTGGCGATGAACCCAAGGTTCAGCGTGTCCGTATCGGCGCCGAGATCAATGGTGCTGCCAGCGGCGTTCTCGAGCGTGGTGAGCACATCGGCCGACGTCGTGCCGTTGATCGTCTGGAGGCCGTAGCCCTGGACTGAATTCGTTCCGGCCGCGAGGTTAAGCGTGTTGTTCCCGTCACCAAGATTGATGCGGATATCGCTGACATTGCCCAGCAGTATCAGCGTATCGTCGGACGGATTCAACCCGCCGAAGTCGCTGCCGTTGATGGCTTCGACGTCCACGACGCCGACAGAATTCACGCCGTTGGCGAGGTTGAGGGTGTCGTTACCGGTCCCGAGGTCGAACGTGACACCCGTCGCTGCGTTCTGCAAAACGATATAATCGTCGACTGTCCCGCCAACCACATTTTCAACGCCGACGAGGCCAAGGGTGCTGAAACCCGTCGGGTTTGTCAGGATCAGCGTATCGGCGCCGTCACCAAGATTGACTGTGGACTGGTACAGTCCGTTGACGACGGTAAGTGTATCGTTGGACGACGTGCCGTTGATGATGTTTGTGCCAAAGGCGTTGTTAAGCGAGTTGCTTCCCGCTGCCAGATTGATCGTGTTGGTTCCAAGGCCGAGATTAATGGAGAGCCCGCTGACAAGATTCGTCAGCGTGAGTGTATCGTTGCTGGCTACGGCGAAGTCGCTGCCGTTGAGATTATCGACATTGACGACGCTTACCGTGTTGGCACCGTTGAACAGGTTAACGTTGTCGTTGGTGCCGGTGCCGAGATCGATCGCTAGTCCGTTGACGGTGGCAAGCATGCCGACAAAATCGTCGCCGCCGGTGCCCTTAAGAGTCTCGACGTTGACGAGATTGAGGTTGTAGCCACCCGTGATTCCGAGGGTAATCGTATCGCCGGTACCGTCGCCGAGATTGATCACGCGATTGGAGAGGCCCTGCCCGATGGTCAGGAAGTCATCGTTCGTGCCGGTCAATGTCCCGACCGCAACACCTCCAATGAAGTTCAGCCCGGTCACGTTGATCTGTGAACCCGAGGTGCCCGACGCCGTCAGCACATACTGGTTGCTGAACTGCAGGACCTCGATGCCAGTGAAGGTATCGCTGCCGTCAGGTCCAGAGATGGATCCGGCACCTGCCCCGGTGAGGTTGATGGTGTAGGACCCCCGCGCGCCGGTATAGACCGCCATGTCGGCGAAGCCGCTGCCGCCGTCGATCGCATCGTTTCCGGCGCCACCGGTGATGGTGTCGCTGCCGCCGCCGCCATTGATGGCGTCGTCGCCGGCGCCGCCGTCAAAGACGTTGTTGGTGTTGTCGCCCGTAAAGGTGTCGCCGAAAGCCGAACCGGTGATGCTGTTGACGAGGGTAAAGCTGTCATGTCCCACCGTCGAATTGCCGTCCACCGTACCGGAGGCGTTGTTCAAGACGCTGTATACGACCGTGACGCCCGCGGTCGCGTTGAAGTAGCCAAGCCGCGTGTTGCCGTTGCCTATAATGACATCGTCGCCGCCGAGGCCTTCGAACTGGTTGAAATTGCTGTTGCTGACGTTGACTGCGCCCGCCAGGCCGTACCCCGTCGCGTTGAAGGTGTCGGCGAAATGGGTGCCTTGAATGGCTTCGATCGATTGCAACGTGTCATGGCCGATTACACCACTGACGTTGTCCGTCACCGTTCCGGCGGCGAGCATCACGGCGATGCCCCCGGTGGCAAGGGTCATGCTGTTGTAGCTCGCAGTATCGAAGCCGCCGCGGCCATCGATCACGTCATCGCCACCCAGTCCGGTCATGGTGTTGTTGAAATTGCTTCCAAGCAATGTGTCGTTAAATGACGACCCTTGCGCCGCATTGACGCCCGTCAGTGTGTCGGTGCCTTCGGTGGTGCCGGTCGCGGTGCCGGCAACGTTCGTCGCGGTAACGCCGGGTTGGCTCAGGTTGGTTTGCAGGTTGACAGTCACGCCGGCCAATGCGCTCGAGAAATTGACGCGCGTGCCGCCGTTGCCGATGACCGTGTCGTTTCCACCACCTCCCTGGAAGTCGTTGAAGATGCCAAGTGAGCCTATGTTGGTAGTGCCCGCCGTGCCAAAGTTCGTCGCGTCGTACAGGTCATCGAAGTTCGTGCCGCGCACGGCCTCTACCTGCCGAAGCGTATCGGTGCCGACCGTTGCATCGCCGGTCACCGTTCCATCTGCCAGATGGACTGTGATTCCTGTACTGGTCGTCAGATCGGTTGCATAGACGACGACATCGTAGCCGCCGCGACCGTCAATGAAGTCGTTGCCGCGGCGCCCTTCATATGCCTCGAAAGAGCCAGCTCCATTGTCGGTTCCACGAAGGATATCGTCGTAATTCGAACCCCAGACGTTGAGAATGTTGCTAATTGTGTCGTGGCCGACGTTAGCGACATCTCCCGCATCGGTTCCGAAGGCTTCGCCAGTCTGGATATCAACGGTGACACCGGCAGATGCGCCAAGGTAGCTCACGCGCGTGAGGGCGTGGCCCAGGGCGTTCAGCGCGCCGATGATCTCGTCGTCGCCCCCGCGCCCCTCGAACTCGCTGAAGCCGATGATGGAACCCGGCAATCCGGCGGTTCCAGTGAACCCCGTGCCGTCGAAATGGTCGCCGTAGTCACTGCCGATGAAGCCATCGACGGCATTTAGAGTATCGCTGCCGATCCCCAAGCCGGTTACAGTTCCTGCCAGCAGGTTGACGGTGATGCCGCCGGTCGCATCGGTATAGACGGCCCGGTCAAAGTCCTGGCCGCCGTCCAGAATATCGTTGCCCTCCCCGCCGGTCAGATTGTCCTTGCCCGCACCGCCGGATAGCGTGTCGTCTCCGGCTCCGCCCTTGAGCGTATCGCCGCCGCCGAGGCCGGCAATCGTGTCATTGCCGTCGCCGCCCACCAGCGTGTCGGCGACTTCGGTTCCCGTGAGCGTAAGCGGCGCCGCTGCGATCTTTTCTTCAAGCGCAGCGCCCGTGTAGTTGGTCTGGACGTCGCTGAATGTGCTTCCGCCGCTCGCCGCGTCCGACAGCGCTTGGGTCGTGCTGCCGAAGGCCACCTGGGCCGCTTGAGCGACCTGGCTGAGATCGGCCCCATCCGTAACGCCCGTTGAGATCTGCGCATTCGATTCGAACACGACCGCGGAGATCGCAGTCAGATCAGCTGCCGACAGTTGATCCTCTGCCGGAAGGGTATCGTTTACGACTGATGCCAGCGCGGTGACCGTCGACGACTGGCCGAGGTCCACGCTGCCGGTCCCGCTGCTGCCGGTGACGGCCAGGACGAGCGCGCCGATTACTGCATCGCTCGACGCACCCGTTGCCGCCGAGAGTTGAGTCACGGTCGCCTGCACCTGGATGGATGCAGCGAGAACCTCGGCCGCGCCAGGAGCAGCCGAAACCGTACTGGCGATCGGATCCAGCGTCGTCAGGTCTACCGTGGATGACAATCCTAGCGCTGCCTTGAGGGAAGCTTCCGCGGCCACCGTGTCGCCACCGGTCCCGGCGATAGCCACGATAAGTGTGGTCAACGGTGTCACAACGGTCGAGCCGCTCGGCGCTTTGAGCGTGCCATTAAACGGCAGGCCGGTGAGCACGTCGAAAGTGTTGTGGCCCCCAACACCCTGCTGAACGCCTTGGAGGACTAATTGGCCGCCCGACGTGTCGAGACTGAACGAGCCATCGCCCGCCGTATAGGTAAACAGCTCCCCTGCATCAAGAACGCCGTTGTAAACACCGCCCTGGAGCGTGTCGACAAAAACCAGCGCGTCCGCGATGTAGCCGTCGACTGCGCGTTGCAGGTCCGGATCCGTGACAAGGACATTCAATTCCACAGTCTTCGACGCAACGTTCCCGTGGTCGAATGAGCTTGCCGTAATGCTCAACGTAATCGTTTGCGCTGCGCCGACGCCGCCATCAGCTGGCAGCAACGCTAAATTTGGCACATCGCTCAGGTTGACGATCCAGACGCCATCGCCTTCCGGAGCGGGGTCGCCGAAATTCAGCTTGTAAGTGTCCGGAACGCCGCTGATCTGAATGGTCGATGCAAGCGTGTCGCTGGTGTCGAGGTCGCTGATTTGGATGCTGAGAGCAATTGGGTCGGATGAGGTGTTGACCTCGACTCGTTCGGTTATGATCGTCGGCTCGGACGCCACGGGCGCGACATTCACGGTCACCGTTGCCGGCGTGCTTGTCAGGTTTCCATCCGTGACCGTGTAGCTGAAACTCGCCTGCCCGTTGAAGTCTGCATTCGGCGTGAAAGTGACGGTGCCATTGCTGTTCAGCACCGCGGTGCCGCCCGTTCCGCTCGTCACCGATCCGATCGAGAGCTGTGCATTCGAATTGTCGACGTCTGTGTCGTTGCCGAGCAGCTGCGCTATCGTATAGGTAATTGACGTGTCTTCGATCGTGGCAAGCGTATCGGCGACTGCGACGGGCGCGTCGTTCAAAGCGATGCCGGTGAAGGCCTTGCTGCCAGTCACCGCCGGAGCCACGCCGTCGCTGACGCTGGTCGCAACCGAGAAGCCGCCGTTGAAGTTCGCGGCCGGCGTGAACGTCACCCCCGCTAAAAGCGCATTGACATCGGCGGTCGCCCCGGAAGCCGACCAGACTCCGGTGGCCGGATCATAAGTCGAACTCACCGCCCCCGAGGTCGCGGTGTTCAGCGCGCCAGCGGACGGATTCGACAGCGTCAGCGTCACCGTTACGCTGGCACTGTCCACGTCGCTCGCCACAATGCCGGTCAGGTTGAGCGGCGTGTCTTCCGTATAGGTCTCCGGTGCCGAAAGATTCGTCGCGGTCGGGGCGTCGTTCGCCGCGACGCCGGTGAAGGTCTTGCTGCCGGTCACCGCCGGAGCCACTCCGTCGCTAACGCTGGTCGTAACCGAGAAGTTGCCGTTGAAGTTCGCGGCCGGCGTGAACGTCACCCCCGCCAAGAGCGCGTTCACGCTGGCGGACGCGCCGGACGCCGTCCAGACGCCCGTTGCCGGATCATAGGTTGAGCTCACCGATCCCGAGGTCGCCGTGTTTAGCGTGCCTGCGGACGGATTCGACAGCGTCAGCGTCACCGTTACGCTGGCCGTGTCGACGTCAGTCACGACAATGCCGGTCAGGTTGAGCGGCGTGTCTTCCGTATAGGTCTCCGGGGCCGAAAGATTCGTCGCAGTCGGGGCGTCGTTGACCGCACCGACATTCACTGTAACGGTTGCGGTAGAAGTGGCGCCGACGCTGTCGCGCATGGTGTAGGTGAAGCTCGCAGCACCCGAATAGTTGACATCGGGAGTGAAAACCACGTCGCCGCTCCCGTTCATCCAAACAGTGCCGTGCTGCGCTCCCTGGACGGAGACGAGTGTCCTGGTATCGCCAGAATCGGCATCCGTATCGTTGGCGAGCAGAGCCGACGCGAGAATCGTTAAGGTCGTATCCTCGTTGGTGCTGACCGTATCGGCGACGGCCACCGGCGCGTGATTGGAACCGGCCTCGATGACGACCTGGACGCTCTCAATGCGGGAGACAGTGAGGTTGAAGCTTTGGAAGGAATAGGACGCGCCTTGCCCGAGCGCGGCTTGCAGGGCTGCAATATCCGCCTTGAACGCCGCCGAATCCGCCATGGTCTGGCTGACGATCAGCCGAAGAGTATCCCGACCGTTCCCGCTGTCGTAAATATCGACGGCAGTGGTGTTTTCGGACGCGCGATAAATGAGAATATCGTCGCCATTGCCGGCGCTCAGATTGTCGTTACCAGCCCCGCCGTCGAGCGTATCGTTGCCGTTGCCGCCCGAAATCGTATCGCTACCTTCGCCTGCATTGACAACATCATCGCCATTGCCCGCATCGACGACATCGTTGCCAGCGCCTGCATTGAGCGTATCGTTGCCGTTGCCCGACTTGATGACATCTGCTGCGCTGGTGCCGGTGATCGTGTCGTTGCCGTTGGTGCCAGTGTAATTCATGGATTTTCACGCCCCTTGGTGAGTTCGCGCATATGTCTGCTTGCGCCGCGCAAAGTGCATTCGCGCAGCGGCTTCAATGGTGATGGCGGGATTTGACGTTTCCAAACTCCGCTTCCGAAAAAATGACTTTGCCGTCTTGCTGACGGCGACGATCGACCGACGTCACCGTGAAGGTCTCGACCTTGGTCTTGCCGAAACCCAGATATTGAACGGCGCTGTTGGCGACCGAATAAGTATCGGCCCCGTTCGCCGCTATCGTCAGCGTTCCCAAAGTGCTCGCGGCTGCTTTCATTGTGGTCAAGCGGCCTGTCCGGGGTTGGCATCGCTGATCGGGATGAATCCAACAGCTGTCAGGAACGGCAAGGTGGTGTCTTCGGTGACTTCCTTGTTGCTCGGTAAACCAACGACTGCCGATGAATTTGCCAAAGAACTACCCCCACGAAAAAACGATCGGTCTGACGGCGTCAGATCAATCCGCTGCTTTTGATTGGTTGTTGTTCAAAGCCCCAACGGGCCTGTATGAGTTTTTTGAAATGAAATTTTAGAATGCTTTTTATGTAGTCTTTAGAAATCGTCGCGGTCAAGTCAAGCCACACGTCACCAACAAAATAGTCACCCCCAAATGGGTTAGACGTTAACCAGTAGATCTACGTGACTTGATTGATTGTTACGCCGAGCAAGCTGACCAATTCCGCTTGCCGCTGCACTCCCGTCTTTTGAAAGACCGATTTCAGGTGAGATCGAATCGTGTTCTGAGCTATTCCGGTTGTGGACGAAATCTGTTCGATGGATTTGCCTTCGGTGATCTGACTCGCCGTACGTGCCTCCGCCGGTGTGAGATCAAAAAGGGCCTGCAACAATGGCGACGCCGGGCTGGTGCTCGGCACCATCGACGTGATGAAAACGATCGACAAGGCTCCGGTGAAAACATCTCGTCCGCCGCCGTGCAAGGGCACGACGTGGGCGACAAAAGCCGGGTCAGTCCTGGTGGCTCGGACCGGAATGGACCGGCCGATTCCATTGGAGGAACGCCCGCCGCGCGAAATGGCTTCCATCAGCAATGTCTGAGCCGGTTCGGACGTAAATTGAATCAGGTTTCCCGCGCCGACGCGGACATGGCCCTTGCTCGCGAGGAAACCGGCATTGGCCGAGATAACGCGACCAGTGGACGCCAATGCCGCAGCCGGCAAGCCGATCGCGTCCAGCGTCGCGACTGTCGATATCGCCCGATCCAGCCCCAGTCGCGCCGAGAGAACCGATGCCCGTGCAAGATGCGGACGCAAATGATCCAAAGTCTCCGCAACCGATCGCGGCACCGGGCCCTTGCTGTGAGCCTTCTCGATCGAGAACACCAGCGTGTCGCCGGCCGGTGAACGTATCGACGTTCCAACACACCATCCAAGTCCACGGGGGCGTAGCAGTTCGGTATAAAAATCGGAGGCGTCGATCTCCTCCATCGTCAACTCGTCCAGATCGGTCAGGAACCTCGGTTCGTCGATCGGAACGAGGCGCTGGCCACGTGGATTGTCGAGATACCATTTGCTGCCGGTCCATTCCGCGATGAACCCTTCGATGGATCTGGATGACAGCCATCTGGGATCTCCAGGGCCAGCTGCGAACAGCAGCGTACCCTCGGCATCGGCTATTTCCGCCAGGCGATCGAGAATGGATCGCCATTTTTCCGGAACGACCGCCGCTTCATAGATCTCGTCTATGAATGGATCTATCGCCACTGCCCCCTCACCCTTCTTGCCGGCCGGCTTTCAAAGCCAGTTCGCCCGGCATGAATGGATTGCCAGAATTTCCCGGTCAACTGTGATCGTCAATCATCGTAAGCAAGCACGATTAATTCAACCGTGCGGATCGCGGACCGTCACATTGTGCACATCTCCCGCGAGCAAACATATCCAACTCTGGTAGCCCGACCATGCGGACCGGCATCCGTAGTTCTACGTGATCTCGACTGGAAATCTGCTTTGCGTCTGCCGCCGTCATGGTCTCGAAAAGCACTGATCCATTTCGGCAAGGCGGGTGAGGTCGGAAGTTCCGGGAAATGTCGAAACCCCAGCAGGCGTAAACCCTGAGAGGTCTGCAGCCAGCCCATCAACTTCAGGACGTTTGCTGCACGCGTTGGCGATGAAGCGCTGACCAGGGATTTCGGCTGCCATGACGGCGCGCAGCTCCACGCGGATCGATCGCTGCTGTGACGCATCCGGCTTTCGTCTTTGCTTGTTGAGGAATATAGATAATTTCAGACACGGAAGAACCGGATAGACTCTCCCCGCCCATCAGTTTGGAATTGCCCGTTGAACGCCCTTCGCTGCATCGCTTTTGTCGCCCTGCTCGCTTTCACCGCGCCGTTTTTCGCAGGCCCCGCCGTCGCCCAGAGCGCGATGGCGGCGGCTGTCGCCAGGCCGGTGTCGCTGCCGGACATCGCGATCGGATCGCCGAAGGCGCCCGTGACCATCACCGAATACGCGTCGATGAGCTGCTCGCATTGCGCCGCCTTCGGCGAGAACGTCTTTCCGATGCTGCGCTCCAAATATATCGACACCGGCAAGGTCCGCTTCGTGTTCCGCGAGTTCCCGCTCGACGTCGCGGCTGCGGCGGCCTCGATGCTCGCGCGCTGCATCGCCAGGAACGATTCGGAAAAATATTTCGGCGTCATCGAGACCCTGTTCAAGCTGCAGGACCGACTGATCGCGCAGACCAAGGAAACGCTGAACTTCGTCGGCAAGCTGAACGGGATGAGCGAACAGGACGTGACGACTTGCGAGAGGGATCAGGCGATGCTCGACAAGCTCGCGGCGGATCAGAAATACGCCCATGAAACGCTCAAGGTCGATTCAACGCCGACCTTCTTCCTCAACGGCGAGCGGCTGAAAGGCTCGATGTCGTTCGAGGAACTGGAGCAGCGGATCAAACCGCTGCTGAAGAAATAGCGCCAGCCTCCCGCGCCTCCCCTTGTTCTGCGCTGCGCCGTCGTTGATGATGGCGTCAACAAACATAAAATCCGGGGGGCGTCATGGCGGCCGTTCTGCAAATCTTGCTCGCTGCCGCGCTGTTGCTGGGGGCCGTCCCGACGGCCTCGGCACAGGGCTATCCGAACCGCCCGGTGCGCGTGGTTGTCGGGTTTCCCGCCGGCGGCCCGACCGACGTGATCGCGCGGATGGTGTCGCAAAAGCTCTCCGATGCGCTCGGTCAGCAGTTCTTCGTGGAGAATATCGGCGGCGCCGGCGGCAACACCGCGTCCGGCCAGGTCGCCCGCGCGACCCCCGATGGCTATACCATCATGGTCGTCAGCACCGGCTTTGTGGTCAATCCCAGTCTCTACGCCAAGGTGCCGTACGATGCGGTCAAGGATTTCGCGCCGGTGACGCTGGTCGCGGTTTCCCCGAACGTGGTGGTGGTCAACCCGTCGGTGCCGGCCAGGTCGCTTCCGGAATTGGTGCAGCTGATCCGCGACAATCCCGGCAAATATGGTTTTGCCGGTCCCGGCGTCGGTTCGACGCCACATCTGGGGGGTGAGCTGTTTCGGCTGGCGTTCAGCCTCGACCTGGTGCACGTGCCGTTTACCGGCGCAGCGCCTGCGATCCAGTCAACCGTCGGCGGGCACACGCCGATCGCTTTCACCGCGCTGCCACCCGCCCTTTCGGCGGTGCAGGCCGGCCAATTGCGCGCGCTCGGCGTTGCCGCAAGCGAGCGCGCGACCCAGTTGCCCGACGTGCCGACCTTTGCCGAACAAGGCATCAAGGACCAGGAGGCCGACACCATCACGGGCGTCCTTGCGCCGGCGGGAACGCCAAAAGAGATCGTCGATCTGCTCTATCGCGAAATTGCCAAGGCAGTCGGGCAGGCAGACGTGAAGGAGCGCCTGACCGCGCTCGGATTCAAGCCGGTCGCGAACCGGCCGGAGGAGTTCGGCGTCCGCATCAAGCTGGAAATGGAAAAATGGGGCAAAGTGGTACGTGACGCGAAGCTCAGGATAGAGTGACCCGTCACTTCATTCTGGCGGTTCCTGTACGACATTCATGAACGTCAGGCCGATCCGGTTCTTCTTGATCCAGGCGACCCGGCACTCATGAACGATCGAGGAATCCTTCGCCATTACGAGGCGGAAGTGCTGCGGAACGAATGCAGGGTTCTCGACGTCGATCGCCGCACCCTCGAGCGAAATGTTCCTCACCACGCAACGCATCACGGAGCCGCCCGATGAGACATAGGCGGGCTCCTCGATCTCGGTTCGCGGATATTTTCGCTTTTCTTCCATACGTTCCGGCCGTGGACATCGCTCGACCTATCTAACTAGTCGCGAAACCTTAAGCAAATGGCGTGTGTGCACCGCAACGCGAGCGGCGACGATGGACCGCTTCCGATTTGTGCGCAGCGGCAGGATGCTCCTCCATCGCATCTGCGCAGATGTGCTCCGCGTCTTCATGGGCTTGTCGCGCGCGACGGCCCGGCGATACCCTTCTTTAATAGGCGGTGCGCAGGCGCGGCGTCCGTCCGGACATAAACAGGCGCCAAGGGGAACGCCATGTTCGAGATCCTCGATCGCCGGACGACGCTGACCGGCAACCAGATCAAAATCCTCACCGCAGCCATCATCGGCGACGCACTTGAGTTCTTCGACTACTTCCTGATCGGTTTCGTGCTCGCCTTCCTGATCGGCCCCTGGAAGCTGACCTTCGGACAATCGGCCTTCGTATTGATGAGTTCCGGCATCGGCGCGATCATCGGCGCTTATGTCTGGGGCTGGCTTGCCGACCGCATCGGCCGCCGCATGGTGTTCATCGGCACCGTGCTGAACTTTTCGATCGCCACCGGCCTGCTTTACTTCACGCCCGACAATGGCTGGGTCTACCTCGCCATCATGCGCTTCTTTGTCGGCACCGGCGTCGGCGGCTTGTATTGCGTGGACCTGCCGCTGGTGCAGGAATTCATGCCCTCTTCCAAGCGCGGCTGGGTCGGTGGGCTCGTGACCTGCGTCATCCCGCTCGGCGTCGGCCTCGGCGCTGTCATGGGCGCCTTGATGGGCAGCGACCAGTGGCGGCTGTTGTTTGCGATCGGCGTGCTGCCGGCGCTGCTGGTGCTGCTGGTCCGGATCTGGGTTCCGGAGAGCCCGCGCTGGCTGTGCCGCCAGGGTCGCTACGAGGAAGCGCGGAAGTCGCTCGCCTGGGCGCTGCAGATGGAGCCGTCAGCCTTGCCGTTGCCAAGCGCCGCCGATGCCGGACCGGTCGTCAAGACAAGCTGGTTCGACCTGTTCAAGTATCCACGCAGCCTCCTGGTGTCCTGGCTCGGCAACGCCGGTGCGCAAACCGGCGTCTACGGCCTCACGCTCTGGGCGCCGTCGCTGTTCGTGCTGCTGCTGAAGGTGTCGCCGCAGGAAGCCGCCAAGATGATGATCCTGCTCACCGTCTGCGGCTTCATCGGCCGCCTCTGCTTCTCCTATTTCTCGGAAGCGTTGGGGCGGCGCGCCTCTGGTGGGCTGCTGGGCCTCGGCGCCGGAGTCCTGACCATCGTCGCCGGTTACAATTACGATGCCACGCTGTTTGGGCTGTCGGCGTTCTGGCTGATCCTGGCGGTGACCTTCTTCTTTGCCGATGGCGGCTTTGCTATCGTCGGGCCTTATGCGGCCGAAGTCTGGCCCTCGCATCTGCGAACCACCGGCATGGGGTCGGCCTATGGCTTCGGCGGCATCGGCAAGATCATCGGACCGGTCGGACTTGCCTTGATTGTTGGTTCCAACAACTATCTCAAGCCCGACGTGCCGCTGACTCAAATTCCGACGGCGTTCGTCTATCTCGGCTGCTGGTTCCTGATGGCCGGCATCGTGTATTATTTCATCGGCTTCGAGACCAGGGGCAAGTCGATCGAGCAGATCGACAAGGAACTGGCCGACGGGCTGAATATGTCGGCGGCGAGAGTCCGGCAGGCTTAGTCTTGAATACAAGGCGTCGATGGAGGCTTGGATAATTTGATCGCGACTGCTGCCGACCTTGCCGGTAACCGGGCGATCATCGCCCGTGCCGAGGCTGTTCGTCCCGATGTGGCGGCAGCCGGAAACGACATTGAGAATAAGCGCCGTCTGCCGCCGGCGTTGCTCGACAGGCTGCACGACGCGCAGCTGTTTCGTCTGTTGCTGCCGCGCTCGACCGACGGGATCGAAACCGATCCCGTCACCTTCTTCCATGTCATCGAAACCATCGCCAAGGCGGATGCGTCCACGGCGTGGTGCCTCAGCCAGGCCGGCGGCTGTGCGATGTCGGCGGCCTATCTCGATCTGCCGGTGGCGCGCGCGATCTTCGGGGATCCGCGCGCAGTACTCGCCTGGGGTCCCGGCCCCAAGGTCCGCGCGATCGAATGCGAGGGCGGCTTCAGGGTCACGGGCGTGTGGGCCTTTGCCTCCGGTGGTCGGCACGCGACCTGGCTCGGCGCGCATTGTCCGATCTTTGCGGCCGACGGCACTCCCCGATTGCAAGCCAACGGCATGCCGTTGGAGCGGACCATGCTGGTGCGAACCGAGGACGTCGAATGGACCGACATCTGGAACACGGTCGGCCTGCGCGGCACCGCCAGCGACCAGTTCGCGCTCAATGACTTCTTCGTTCCAACAGACCATTCCATCACCCGTGAATTCGACCGGGAATGCCGCGAAAGCGGTCCGCTCTATCGCATGGGGGCCGGCACTTGCTACCAGGTCGGCTTTGCCGGCGTTGCCTGCGGCATCGCCCGAAGCACGCTCGACGATTTCGTCGAGGTGGCGCGCAACAAAGTGCCGCGCGGCGCCAAAGGCAGCTTGCGCGACAACGCCGTGGTCCAGACCGGCCTCGCCCAGGCCGAGGTCAATCTACGCGCCGCCCGCGGCTTCGTGCTGCAGTCGATGGCCGAAATCTGGAAGGACCTCGTCGCCGGCGCCAGCATCACCGTCGCGCAGCGCATCACCGTCCGCATGGCCGCCACCAACGCCATCCACAAGGCACGCGAGGCGGTCGACTTCGCCTACAACGCGGCAGGAGCCACCGCGATCTTCGAAGGCCACCCGCTGGAGCGGCGCTTTCGCGACATCCATACCGTGACCCAGCAACTGCAAGGCCAGATCAGACATTTTGAAACCGTCGGCGCCTGGATGATGGGCGTCGATGTCGATCTCACCTTTGTCTAGAGTCCCGTTTCGATTCAATCGAAACGGGACTCTAGATTCTTGATTTTGACGCGTTTTCTTGACGCGAACCGGCTCCACTTCGCTGGAAAACGCTATAAGGAGAAGAAACCATGGGACTTGGCGGATTACAGCACTACACCATCGAACCTTCCGACCTCGAACGCACCAAGGAATTCTACTGCGACGTGCTTGGACTGGAGAACGGCGACCGTCCGCCGCTCGGTTTCCCCGGCTACTGGCTCTACTCCGGCGGCACCGCCACCGTGCACCTGATGGGTACGCGCGAACCACGCGAGGGCATCGTGGTGCGCGGAACCGAGAAGAAATACGAGGACACCGGGCGGCTTGACCACATTGCCTTTGCCGCGACTGACGTCGACGGCGTGCGCAAGCGCCTGCAGGCCAAGGGCGTAAAATTCCGGGAGAGCATCGTGCCCCGAACCGGTGATACGCAATTCTTTCTCTACGATCCCGACGGTGTCGGTGTGGAGCTGAATTTTGCGAAGGCGTAACCGGCCACCGCCGCGGGCAACGTTCGACTATTCGGCCAGCTCAAGCGCTGGCCGAACTTGTTTTAATTCCGGCTTTTTGATTTCGGCTTTGCGTTAGCGGTTCCCGACAAGGCCGCAAGTCAGCCATCAGTCGGGCGCGATCCCGTCAGGGTTTCTTCATCATTGCATGGCGATTGGAACCCGCCGCGCCGCTGCGGCAGGATAGCCGGGTGCCTCGCCTTTCACCTACCCCAGGGCATGCGTGCCCGGCTATTCGCCCGCGGTAAACCCATAATAATGGGGAAGCCGGCCCGGACTCGATCCGGGCGGATGACGTTACGCGCGAATGCGTCGGTCTATCCGCGCTAATCCAGCCCGCGCTCGTGGCTCAGATTGACCATTTCCTGGATGAAGATCTTTTTCTGCTTCTCGTCCAGGCTTGCAAACAAAGGCTCGGCGGCATCGGCTACATTGCGCTGGTCCACCGCGCGGTCATTGAGAAACTGGGCTTCGTTCCGCATCTGCTCGATGATGTCGTCGGGCGGATCGCGTTTGGCGCGCGCAATACGCAGATTGAGGCGATCGGCGCCATTATGGCCGAGATAGTGCATCGCACTGTTGAAGCCGGACCAGTTCTTCTCCTGCTCGGGCGTCAGGTTCAATTGCTTCTTGATGCGCTCGATATTGGCGTCGCTGTTGGCGACGATCTGTTCGGCTGTGATTTGCGGTGCACCGGTCTGGGTCAGCACCTGTGGCTGTTTTGCTGCCGTCTTTGTCCCCTTGGCCGCCTTGCCGGATTTTGCGGCATCGTCCTGCTTTGCGGTATCGCCCTGTTTGCCACCCTTCGCCGGGGCCGCTTGCTGCTGTTGCTGTTGTGCACCGCCGGTGAGGACACCGGTCACACCGGTCACCACCCCGACGACACCACCGATAGCGCCGCCCAGCACGCCGCCGACCGGTCCGGCCGCCTTGTTCCCCTCGCGGGCGCCCTTTTGGACCCCCTCAACCACCTGTGCCTCCACCGTGAGCGACGCGCTAAACAGCGTAAGGGCGGCCACCCCAAGGGCTGCGCACAGTCTGAGCCGCGCGCGCAGCTTCGATGTCGGGCTGGTCATTGTCTGGTCTCCATGTCGATCGTGAGTTTCCGGCGTAGTGGTGCTGGGCCAAGGACCGCGGCCGAATCCGATTTTATCGTTTTCGCGCCGCGCGAGTCTACCTGCCGCGCCCGGTCATCCAGGTGATGAAAACGGCGGCGTATCCCAAATTGGACACGCGGTAGGGGAACCTGCGGCGCTATTTCACATCCTCACCCCCTCCGATGGGTTCGATAGGTGCAACGCAATATTCCGCGTCATGAGTCAGGAATGAGCGGTAGACAACGGGCTAACGGTCGTTGCTGCCTTCGATTTGCACGCAACGTTAGTTCTAGGACAGCGCCTACGTGATTTCTCGACAGACGCTGGCAATTCTGCTCTGATCGTCAATAATGAAATATCCGCGGCGTCCGAACGGAGCCGAATAAAAAAGCAAGAACGGGAATTTCCTTCATATCCGATTGGCCCATCCAGGGAGGAACGCCATGACACGGAAGAAGCTAACTCGACGCCAATTCATTGCCGCGACAGCGCTATCATCGGCGGCACTCGTGACCGCACCCTACGTGCGCGGCGCACATGCCGCCGGCAAGCTATCGATCGGATTTTGGGACCACTGGGTACCCGGCGCCAACAAGGCTTCTACCGATATTGTCAATGAGTGGGCCGAGAAGGAAAAGGTCGAGGTCACCATCGACTACATCCCGAGCCAGGGTAACAAGAACCTCTTGACGATCGCCGCCGAAGCCCAGGCGAAGTCGGGCCATGACATTCTGGCGATGCCGACCTGGTGGCCTCACGCTCAGGCGGATTTGCTCGAGCCGATGAATGACGTGGTCGAGGGGCTCATCAAGCAGAACGGCGAAGTCAACGGCACCGTCCAGTACCTCGGCAAGGCCGGCAACAAATGGCTGGGCGTTCCGGCCTGCGTCGGCAGCCAGATCAAGGGGCCCTGCTCGCGCATCGATCTGATGAAGCAGCACGCCGGCATCGACGTCCAGGCCATGTACCCGGCAGGTTCGGCGCCGAAAGCCGATGGCTGGACCACGGACACATTCCTGAAGGCGGCGGAAGCCTGTCACAAGGGCGGCGTTCCCTTCGGCATCGGTCTTGGCGAGACCAGCGATTCCGTCGATACCGTCGGGGCGTTCTTCCTGGCCTTCGGGGCAGAGGTCGTCGATGCCAAGGGCAACGTCGTCGTCAAGAACGACAACGTGCGGCAGGCGCTCGAATATTACAAAAAGCTGATGGCTTTCCTGCCGTCGGACGCGCCGTCATGGGACGACGGCTCCAACAACAGGTGGCTGGTCTCGGGCAGAGGCGCCCTGATCATGAATCCGCCGAGCGCGTGGGCCGTCGCCAGGCGCGATGCGCCGCAGATCGCGGAGCAATGCTGGACCCACGGCTTCCCGGTCGGTCCGAAGGGCCGCTTCGCGCCGTTCCTGCCCTACTTCTGGAGCGTCTGGAGCTTCTCCAAGAACAAGGAGGCGGCAAAGAGCGTGCTGACGCGTCTGTCGCAGCCGGATGCGGTCGAGAAAATGGTGGCGGCGAGCGGCGGTTACGACCTGCCAGCCTTCGAGAAACTGACGACCCTGAAGACATGGGCCGAGGAAGGACCGCCGAAGGGCACGCTCTACCACTATCCGAATCCGCACAAGCATCAGCTGCTTTCGATCTCGGCGTCGCCCGCGCCGCCCAAGGTCGCCCAGCAGATCTACACCCAGGCAACGCTCACCAAGATGTGCGTGCGCTTCTACCGGGGCGAGCCCATGGAGAAGACGCTGGCCTGGGCGGAAGGCGAACTCGAAGGCTTCATGCGTAGCTGAGGCGATTTCGCCGCCGCGGCCCGTCGGATCTCGGGCCGTGGCGGCGTGCATCCGCCTGCCGACACGATGGGAGCCGGCACCGCGCCGGCTTCTCGACGAGGAAACCACCCTGCTCTGAATGAAACTCGTGAGGAAGATGCATCATGGCTGATGTCGCGATAGAGCGTGACGCCGCTCCGCGAACGGTGCGCAAGCGCGCCAGTTTACGAACCGCCCTGAAGCGCAAATCGACCGCGGCCTTCCTGATGACGCTGCCGCTGATCCTGCTGATCTTGCTGCTGGTGATCTATCCCGCCTTCTACTCGCTGCATCTGGCGACCCTGAACAAGTCGATGCAGCGCTTCATCGGGCTCGGAAACTTCCAGTTCCTGTTCAAGCGGGAAACCTTCTGGCTGGTGGTCGAGCAATCCTGCATTTTCGCGATCACGGCCGTCATCTTCAAGGCCCTGATCGGTTTCATCGTGGCGCACTTCGTCCACAACATTCCGGCCAAGGGCCAACGCAAATGGCGCGGCATGCTGCTGGTGCCCTGGGTCATTCCGCCGGCCATGAGCACGTTGGCATGGCTGTGGCTGTTCGATCCGTCGTACAGCGCCTTCAACTATCTGTTGGCCGGTATCGGCATCGACCGGATTCCATGGACCGGCGAGACCGGCTGGGCCCGCTTCTCGGTCATCCTGGTGAATATCTGGTTCGGCGCCCCGTTCTTCATGATCATGTACCTGGCTTCGCTGAAGTCGGTGCCCGACCAGCTCTATGAGGCCGCGGCCATCGACGGCGCCAACTGGTGGCAGCGCATCTGGTACGTGACGCTGCCGATGATGCGCAACATCATCGCGATCACCACGCTGTTTTCCCTGATCGTCACCTTCGCCAATTTCGATATCGTGCGCATCCTGACCGCCGGCGGTCCGCTGGACCGGACGCATGTGTTCGCCACCTGGGCATTCCGCATCGGTATCGAGGGCGGCGACATTCCGCTCGGCGCCAGCGTCTCGCTGTTCATGGTGCCAATCCTCGCAATCGCGGCGGTGTTCATCCTGCGCGACATCAACAAACGCGGGAATGAATCCTGATGACCAGCACCGTCGTGATCGACAAGGCCGCCCCGACCCGCCCCGTCAAACTGCGCAGCATGAGCCGCGACCGCACCTGGGCGCTGCGATGGTCGTACTTCTTCCTCACATTGTTCGCGGTCTTTGCGCTGGTGCCCCCGCTCTACATGATAATCACGTCGCTGAAGACCAGCGCCGAAATCTCCGCGGCGACGAACCCGTGGTGGGTTTACCATCCGACATTGTCGAACTACGTCGAGTTGCTGACATCGAACCAGTTCCTGACCTTCTTCCGCAATTCGGCGCTGGTCTCGATCTTCGTCGTGACCATCACCATGCTGATCAGCGTGCCCGCGGCTTTTGCGCTGGCGCGGATGCGGTTCTGGGGCTCGGCAACGCTCGCGACCGGCGTTTTCCTGACTTACCTCATCCCTGAAACGCTGCTGTTTCTCCCCTTGTTCAAGATGTTCGTGGCGTTTGGCGACCTGACCGGGATCCAGCTGATCAACAAATGGTACGTGCTGCTGGTGATCTATCCGACGCTCACGGTGCCGTTCTGCACCTGGATCATGATCGGTTACTTCGCCTCCATCCCCAAGGAGCTCGACGAGGCCGCGATCATCGACGGCGCGTCCTGGTTCCAGACGCTGACGCGTATCTTCATTCCCGTCGCCCTGCCCGGCCTGATCGCGGCGACCATCTTCGCCTTCACGGTTTCCTGGGCGCAGTTTCTCTATCCGCTGGTTTTCACGACATCGACGGATCAACTGGTGCTGCCGGTCGGTATCGTCACGACCTTGATCAAAGGCGACGTGTTCGCGTGGGGCCAGATCATGACCGGCGCCCTGCTCGGCGCCGCGCCGCCGCTGATCATCTACGCGTTCCTGATGGACTATTACATTGCCGGCCTGACCGCCGGTGCGACAAAGGGTTGAACTCATGGCTGACGTGACGTTGCGCAAGGTTGTCAAGAAGTACGACGACGTCGAGGCGGTGCGCGGCATCGATCTCGATATCGCCGATCATGAGTTTGTCGTGCTGGTGGGCCCGTCGGGTTGCGGAAAATCGACCACGCTGCGGATGATCGCGGGGCTCGAAGACATCACCGACGGTGATATCATGATCGGAGGCGACGTCGTCAACGACGTGCCGCCAAAGGACCGCGACATCGCCATGGTGTTCCAGAACTACGCGCTCTACCCGCACATGACGGTCGCGGAGAACATGTCGTTCGGGCTGCGGCTGAAACGCTATCCGAAGGCCGAGATCAAGACCCGGATCGACGAAGCCGCGCGCATGCTCGACATCGTCGAACTCGTCGACCGCAAGCCGAAGCAACTGTCTGGCGGCCAGCGCCAGCGCGTCGCCATGGGCCGCGCCATCGTGCGTAATCCCAAGGTGTTCCTGTTCGATGAGCCGCTGTCCAACCTTGACGCCAAGCTCCGCGTCCAGATGCGGATCGAAATCAAGAAGGTGCATCAGAAGGTCCGCACCACAACGGTTTACGTTACCCACGACCAGGTCGAGGCGATGACGCTCGCCGACCGGGTCGTGGTGATGAACCATGGCCGCATCGAACAGATCGGAACGCCGAACGAGCTCTATCACAAGCCCGCCACCAAGTTCGTCGCGAGCTTCATCGGCTCGCCGGCGATGAACTTCATTCCTTGCCGGATCGAGGAGTCCGGCGGCAAGCTGCATGTCCGGATTACCGACCGCCTCGCCTTCCCGCTGCCGCCGGCGCGTGCCGCCAGATATCAAAACGTGTCGCGAACCGACAAGCTGCTGCTGGGACTGCGGCCCGAGCACATCACGGAAGCCAGCCCGCATCCGGAAACTGGCGTCGAGAACTTCGATGCCATGCTTGACGTTACCGAGCCGATGGGAATGGAGACGCTGATCTATTTCCCGATCGAGGGCACGCAGGTCTGCGGCCGGGTCAATCCCAACGCCGGCGCACAGGATGGCGCCCCGCTCCGATTGGCAGTGGACCTCAACAATATGCACCTGCTAAACGAGGTGAGCGGCGCCGTCATTTGACGGCGGAGACAACAGTCACCCAAGGGCAGGAAATGGCGACCAACAAGAAGAAAATCTTCGTCACGGAATCGATGTCACAGCAGGGGCGCGTGTTGCTCGACGCACGCGAGGATATCGAACTCGTCGAATTCCCAAACATGATCTCGCAACCGGATTTCCAGGCCAAGCTCAAGGAGCATGCGCCGGTCCATGGTGTCGCCCTCGGCGGCACCCGCTTCGGCGAATCGGAGTTGGAAGCTTCCAGGGACATGTTGGTGGTGACCCGGATCGGCGTCGGCTTTGATGCCGTCGATGTGCCGGCGTTGAGCCGCCGCAAGGTGCCGCTGATGGTGGCGGGCACCGCGAATTCGCCCTCCGTTGCCGAGTGCGCATTGTTCATGATGCTGACATTGGCAAAACGCGCGGTGGAAATGCACTCCATCGTCAGGGACAACAAATGGCCGAGCCGGCTCGGCATGCTGCCCTACGACCTCTATGGCAAGACCGTCCTGATCGTTGGCTTCGGCCGCATAGGCACCCGCACCGCCAAACGCTGCCAGGCGATGGAAATGAACGTGCTGGTTTTCGATCCCTACAAGCCCGCGGCCGACATCAAGGCCGCCGGCTGCGAGCCTGTCACCGATCTCGACGCGGCGTTGCCGCGCGCCGACTTCGTCAGCCTGCATTGCCCGAAAACCCCGGAGACGGTCGGCATGATCAATGCCGCGCGCTTGAGGCGGATGAAGCCGACCGCCTATCTGATCAATACCGCGCGCGGCGGCATCATCGACGAACCCGCGCTGCATGACGCACTGGTGTCCGGCAAACTTGCCGGCGCCGGTCTCGACGTGTTCGAACAGGAGCCGCCGCCCGCCGGCCATTCGCTGTTCGCGCTTCCGAACGTCATCTTCGCACCCCACGTCGCCGGTGTGACCAGGGAAGCCGTCGATCGCATGAGCGAACAGACCGCACGCAATATCCTGAGCGTTCTTGACGGCGATCCGTTGCGTCAGAACGTCATCAATCAGGACGTGCTCTGACCGATCCGGCATGATTAAACCGGGCGACGGCTGACGATCGAGCGGCCGCCCGGGATGCTTTCATACCGGCCCGACCATAAGGGAACCTTATTCCGTAATGCGGGCTAACCGCGCAGTTCCGCGCCGGCATAGCCGGTTTTGCGGCTGAACGGACAAAACTCAGCCTCATTCGGAGGCGAGGAAAAGATACCGGGCGGCAACGGGGACACCGATTCCGCAGACGGAGTTCGATCCGGAGGCCGAATCGTGAGCCAAAACGACCCGACCGACAACGCCCTGGCGGCGATCGCCAGCATTCTCGATCAGCCGCCCGTGATCCCCCGCGAGCGGGACCGGCCTGCCGTTGAAGAGGTGCCGGCCAGCCCTCCGCCACTCGAAGAGTTTCAACCGCTCGAAACCCTGCCATCGCTCGCGGTACCTCCGCCGCTTGAGGCCGCCGCGCCGATCGAGGCCGCCCCGCCGCCTGAGGTCTTTCTACCGTTCGAGGCCGATGGCTATTCCAAGGTCGGGCCCGGACCGATGGCCGCGATCCGTTTCAAATGGACGGTCCGCGAGGACGATGGTGACTATTACGTCGACGAGACCATCGGGGAGAATTCAAGCCCCATTGTCAGCGGACCGATGAACAAGGATGCCGCGATCCAGCTGGTCGACGACCGCGAAGCCGAAGCGCGGCGCCGGTTCGAGCAACTAAAGAGCGAAATGACGGGACGCGCCGCCGTCGCCAATCTGGTGCGCAAAGACAGCGGCGAGGCGTAATCCTACGCGCTATTTCGGCGGTCCCAGGAAATCCTTCTTGGCGAGATCGACGCCGGCGTGACGCAGGATGTCGTAAGCCGTCGTGACGTGGAAGAAGAACTGCGGCACGCTGAATGTCAGCAGCAACGACCGCCCGGTGAATTTGCGTGTCGCCCCGTTCTTGAATGTAAACACCAACTCCTTGTCTGCGGCGCCGTCAATCTCCGCGCGCGGCAGGCCCTGCACGAAACCAATCGCTGCCGCGATACGCGCTTGGAGCTCGAGAATATCAGGCTCGGCTTGGGGAAAGTCGTGCGGCGCGCGACCCGCCAGCAGCGCGCAGGCAATCACCGCATGACGGTTGGCCTCGCCAACCTGACGCGTCAGATTGTACATGTTGGGATAGAGCCGCATATTGAGCAGGATCGCCGGATCGATGTTTTTCGCCTTGGCATAGGCCGATGCGTGGTCCAGCAGGATCGACAGGTTGCCGAGATACGGCACGAAGACATCGACTGACGATTCACAAAGCGAGATGCTCACGATTGGTTTTCTCCGGCTGGTACGGCGCGCGCATCTGGTCTAAATCCTGCGCTATCACAAACAAGGTGTCATCGAATTCACCGGCGGAGAAGAACTGATGTTACGAATGCTATTTGGTCTCGGCATGGCTGCCCTGTTGACGATGTCAGCCCATGCCCAGCAGCCGGCCCCTTCCCGCCTCGACGACATCATCAAGCGCGGCACGCTGCGGGTCGGCATGACCGGCGACTACCGGCCCTTCACCTATCTCGACAAGACGACGTCGAAATTCCGCGGCTTCGACGTCGACATGGCGGAAGCGCTCGGCAAGGCGCTCGGCGTCAAGGTCGAATTCGTCCACACCGCATGGCCGCAACTGATGAAGGATTTCGAGGCCGACAATTTCGACGTCGCGATGAGCGGCGTATCGATCACGCTCGACCGGCAGAAGAAGGGCCTGTTCTCGACGCCGATCATGCGTGAGGGCAAGACGCCGATCGCCCGCTGCGCCGACAAGGGCAAGTACGAAACCATTGCCGACATCGACAAGCCAGGCACGCGCGTGATCGTCAATCCCGGCGGCACCAACGAACGGTTTGCCCGCGCCAACGTCAAGAACGCGGAAGTGAAACTCCACAACGACAACGTCACGATCTTCGACGAGATCGCCAAGGGCAATGCCGACCTGATGATGACGGATTCGTCGGAGACGCTGTACCAGCAGAAGCTGCATCCCGGCGTGCTGTGCGCGGTGCATCCCGAAAGGCCGTTCGACTTCGCCGAGAAGGCCTATTGGCTGCAGCGCGACGTCGCACTGAAAGCCTTCGTCGATCAGTGGCTGCACATCTCGACCGAGGATGGCAGCTTCAGGAAAATCTACGCCGCCTGGTTCGATTGATCGGCCGGCAAAATATGCAATTTTCGCCGCAAATTGACCGTCTGTCGGGGGCAAATTAGGCTGCGTGGACGACATTGAACCAAAGCCGCGAGTACACGACTTATCATTTGAAAGTGATCAGGATCACGTTTTGCGAGCTGCCATTGCGTAGCTTCGGGGGTTGGGATTCCCTGCTCAGGAGGTCATTATGAAGAAGCTTCTGGCGATCGCCGCGTTTTTGCTGGCGAGCAGTGCCGCGCAGGCGCAGTACACCTTCGATTACGGCGGCCGCACCATTCGGATCGATCCCGATCGCGGCACCGTTCAGATCCCAGGCGTCTACGACAATACGCCGAAGGCCAAACGCTCCCGCAACGAGGACGGTGATCGCGACCGTCCGCGCAAGCAGTCGCCGCAACAGGCGAAGACGGACTCGAAGACGCCGCCCGACACGGTCGCTCCCGCCCCACCTGCTCCCGCCGCACCTGTCCCCGCCGAGCAGGCCGCTGTGCCGCCGGCCCCTGCACCCGTTCCTGCAGCTCCCGCACCGGTCGCGACCGCGCCGGCTGAACCTTCGACCGCCGCTGTCGCCGTTGCCCCGGCGGCGGATCCGGTGACTGTGCCGGCCGCTCCACTGCCGCCCAGCGCACCCGCCCCGCAGGTCCAGCAAGAGCCGCCTCCCGCGCCGAAGCCTGCGCCTGCCGTCGCCGCGGTAACGCCGCCGCCCGCACCGCCGCCGGCGGCCCCGCAGGCAGCGAACTCGCCGCTTGGCGTCTGGCTGACGGAAGAGAAGGAAGGCAGAGTCCGGATCGAACAATGCGGCCCCAATCTTTGCGGCTACTCCGTCGACAAGAAGTCGAACCGCAACGGCGAGCAGGTGCTGATCAACATGAAGCCTGGCAAGGACAACAAATGGAGCGGCCGGATTTTCGATCCGAATTCCGGCAGCACCTATGATTCAACGCTCGCGCTGAAAGGCTCCGACAGCCTGCGCGTTCAGGGCTGCGCCTTTGGCGGCATGTTCTGCGGTGGCCAGACCTGGACCCGTGTGAACTGACGCGCCAACGACGCAACATTCAACCAAAGCCCCGCCTTCGCCGGCGGGGCTTTTTGTTTGCGGTTTCCCATCTCGCGTCGGGCCGTCAGGCCATCCGGTTCACGCTATGCGCGATGAACGGCCCGAACAAAAAATCGCGAAAACAACCCCATGCAAAGTAGAACGGGTCTCGGCTCGCTTCATCCGGGAAACGCTACCCAACCTTCACCGCATACTCGGCGTCCGTGACCTTCTCCATCCAGGTCGCGTAGCTGCCATCGAGCGCTTCCTGCATCGCGATGTGGGTCATGCCGTTGGTTGGCGAAGCGCCATGCCAGTGCTTCTCGCCGGGCGGGATCCAGACGACGTCGCCGGGCCGGATTTCCCGGACCGGTCCGCCCACGGCCTGCACACGGCCGATCCCCGAAACCACGTACAGGGTCTGCCCGAGCGGATGCGAGTGCCACGCCGTACGCGCGCCGGGCTCGAAAGAGACGCGGGTCGAAACCAGCCGCGCCGGCGCCTCGGTGGCGATGATCGGATCCTGCCAGACCGTACCGGTGAAATAGTCGGGTGGAGCCTTGCGCGTCGGCCGCGAGCCGGAGACGTGGATATCCATGGCGTTACCTCGCTTTGTTGATGTTATTTCTTGCTCGCCGCGTAGCGCGCCTTGGTCTCGGCATTCATGGGGTAAAGGCCGGGCAGCGCGGCGCCGTTGTTCACTTCGTTGACGATCCAGGCTTCCATCCGCTCCTGCTCGGCGCCTTCGGCCAGAATGAGGTCGAGGAACGCTTGCGGGATCAACACCGCGCCGTCCTGGTCGGCGACCACGACGTCGTTCGGAAATACCGCAACCCCGCCACAGCCGATCGGTTCGCCCCAACCGACGAAGGTCAACCCGGCCACCGACGGTGGCGCCGCGTAACCATCGCACCAGACCGGCAGGCCGGTGCCGAGCACACCCTCGACGTCGCGCACGACGCCGTCGGTGATCAGTGCCGCGACCCCGCGCTTGACCATGCGCGCGCACAGGATATCGCCGAAGATGCCGGCATCCTTGACGCCCATCGCGTCGACCACGGCAATGCAGCCCTGCGGCATCGCCTCAATCGCGGTGCGGGTCGAAATCGGCGACGACCAGGATTCGGGGGTGGCGAGATCCTCGCGCGCCGGCACGAAGCGCAGCGTGAAAGCCGGCCCGACCAGCCGCGGCTGTCCCGGGCGCAACGGTTTAGTGCCGCGCATCCAGACGTTCCGCAGGCCCTTCTTCAGCAGGACCGTGGTGATGGTGGCAGTGGACACGCGGGACAGGGTCGCGATCGCTTCGGGGGTCAGGGACATCGGTCAGGCAACGCTCCAATGGGAGGGGATCAAAAGGTAGCGCATCTTGCGGGGCGCGGGCATCGCGTCAAGGGTTCGTTCGCAACGGAGCGATCACAACAGCTTATCACTGCCATGCAGATTAATTTATTGAACTTGCTCAATGATTTCGCACGAAGCGAATTCCACTGGCGCGCGAAACACGCTACAGCTTGATCTCAGCCCACGAGTCCCAGTCCGTCCTCAGACAATCCTGAGGCCGTCTTCAGACAATCCCGAGGCAGTACCGAGGCCATGGCCGCGACGCTACCCCCGCCCCGCCTTTTGCCCAGTGGCGACAGCGCCATCACGGTGGAATTTTCCCGCAACATCGATGATGCCGCCAACGGGCGGGTGCTGGCGCTCGACCGCGCGATGGCGGAAACACCAGTCGCGGGCGTCACCGAGACCGTACCGACCTATCGCTCGCTGCTGGTGCATTACGATCCCGTGCGAATTTCATTTGAAGCCCTTGGCGAGCAGATTTTGGCGCTGGCGCAGCTGCCGGTACCGGAGGCGACAAAGACCCGGCGCTGGCGTATCCCCGTGGTCTATGGCGACGAGCACGGCGTCGACCTCGAGGACGTCGCCAAAACGCTCAAGACCACGCCCGACGACATCGTCGCGCGGCACGTCGCAGGCGACTACCGCGTCGCCATGATCGGCTTTACGCCGGGCTGGTCCTATCTCTCTGGCTTAGCGGCCTCGATGCAGATGCCGCGGCGGCAAAATCCGCGGCTGCTGACGCCGGCCGGCACGGTCTCGATCGGCGGCGTGCAGACCGGCGTGCAATGCCTGGCCGGCCCGAGCGGCTGGCACCTGCTCGGACAGACCGCGGTCCGGACCTATCAGTTGCATCGCGATCCGACTTTCCTGCTGGAGCCCGGCGACGCCATTACGTTCGTGCCGGTCGACACCAAAACCTTTGCCGAGCAGGACCGCGCCGCGGCAGCGGGCGAGATCGTGGCCGAGTTGATGCCGTCATGAGCAAGCTCGTCATCACCTCGATCGGCCCGGCAAGTTCGGTACAGGACGACGGCCGCCCCGGCTCCCAGCGCTACGGCTTGGTGCCGAGCGGCGCGATGGACCGGCTGGCGCTGGCGGCCGCGAACGCGCTGGTCGGCAACGAGCTGTTTGCAGCCGCTGTCGAGATCGGCCCGTTTGGTGCGGTCTTCACCGCGCGCGGCGGCGCGGTCCGCATCGCGCTATCAGGGGCATCACGCAATGCCGATATCGCCGGACGCCCGGTTGCGGTCGATACGTCGGCGACGCTGGCCGATGGCGAGACCTTGACGCTTGGCTTTGCCCGCAGCGGTTCGTTCAGCTACCTCGCCATCGAGGGCGGCATCGCCGGCGAGCCTGACTTCGGCAGCCTCGCCGTCAACGCCCGCGCCGGGCTCGGCAGTCCCTACCCGCGCCCGCTGCAGAGCGGCGACGAATTGCAGACGACACCGGCCAGCGGTGCGCCGGAACGCCGGATCGAACTGCCGGCCACGGCAGAGGCGCCGATCCGCGTCGTGTGGGGGCCGCAGGATGACGAATTCGGCGACGATGCCAAACAACTGTTTATCGACAGCGAGTGGAAGATTTCGGCGACCAGCGACCGCATGGGTTACCGGCTCGAAGGCCCCGTCATCAAGCACCTGCACGGCCACAACATCGTCTCCGACGGCACCGTGAACGGCAGCCTGCAGGTTCCCGGCAACGGCCAGCCGATCGTGCTGATGCCGGATCGCGGCACCAGCGGCGGTTATCCCAAGATCGCGACGGTGATTTCCGCCGACTTCGGGCGGTTTGCGCAGACGCCGGCCGGGCGCGCCTTTCGCTTCAAGGCCGTGAGCATGGCGGAGGCCCAGGCCGCAGCGCGCCAGTTCGCTGATTTGTTGCGTTCCCTGCCCGACCGGCTGCGGCCAATCGAAAGCTTTGATCTCAACATCGACGCGCTGCAAGATGCCAACGTCGCCGGCTATGCCGTCAGCGCCGTCGACGCAGCCACTTGGCAGGTCGCCTCGCCTGCGGACGTATCGGGACCGGACTAACTCAAGATCCACTCATCAAAAGCGGACAATCATCATGACAACCATCGACCTCAACTGCGATCTCGGCGAAGGATTTGGCGCGTGGGAAATGGGCAATGATGCCGCGATGATCGAGCTTGCAACGTCGGTCAACGTCGCCTGCGGTTTCCATGCCGGCGATCCTGATATCATGCGCCGCACGGTCGAGCTTGCGAAGGCACGCGGCGTCAGCGTCGGCGCTCACCCAGGGTACCGTGACCTGCACGGTTTCGGCCGGCGGCCGATGCCCGGCCTGAAATCATCCGAGATCGAGAACCTGATCGCCTACCAGATCGGCGCGCTGCAGGCGATCGCGACCGCGGCCGGCCACAAGGTCACCCACGTCAAGGCGCATGGTGCGATCTCCAATGTTGCCTGCGAGGACGACATGACCGCACGGGCCATTGCCAACGGCATCAAGGCGGTCGATCCCAATTTGATCTTCGTGGTGCTGGCCAATTCGAAGCTGGTGACCGCGGGCGAAGCCGCCAACCTGCCGATGGTGCACGAAGTCTTCGCCGACCGCGCCTATGAGGACGACGGCCAGCTGGTATCGCGCAAGAAGCCAGGCGCAGTGCTGCATGATCCCAAGATGATCGCCGACCGCGTGGTGCGGATGGTGCAGGACGGCGCCGTGGTCTCGGTATCAGGCAAGGTGATCAAGATGCGCACCGATACCGTCTGCATTCATGGCGATACGCCGGGAGCGGTCGAGATCGGGCGCGGCGTGCGTCAGGCGTTGAAGGAAGCCGGGATCGCGGTAGCGCCGTTCAAGACGGCGAACTGACGTTTTCAGTATCCGATCGCGGCGCCGTCGCTGCGAGGGTCCGAACCGCCGCTCAAGGTCCCGTCGTGCGATGAGATGGTGATGCCATGGGCGTGGCCGGCCATCTCCTCCCACGGGGCCCAGCGATGGACGATGTGGCCCCGTTGTTCCAGTACGCGGATCGTGTCCGCGGGAAACCGGCCTTCCATGTGCAGGGTATCGCGGGCTTCCCCGAGCCCGAAGCGGCCGGACAGGAACCGCGGCAGTTCGATCGCCTCCTGAATATCGAGCCCGTGATCGATCATCGCCGAATAGAGCTGCAGCTGGATCTGCGGCTGGCCATCCGCGCCCATGCAGCCCAGCACGCTGCAGAGCTTGCCGTCGCGTTTGGCCATCGAGGCGATCAGGGTGTGCAGCGGGATTTTTCGAGGCTCAAGCCGATTGGGATGATTGGGATCGAGCGAGAAGTACGCGCCGCGATTCTGCAGCACGACGCCAGTGCTACCCGCCACCACGCATGATCCGAACCCGCCATAGAGGCTCTGAATGAGCGAGGCCGCGTTGCCGTCGCGGTCGACCGCGGCGATGTAGACGGTATCGCCCGCCAGGCTGCCGAATGACGGCACTTCATCCCATTTCCCTGCGCGCGCCGGATCGATCAACCCGCTGCGTCGGCGTGCGTAGCCTTTGGAAATCAGCGTCTCGACGGGCACCTCGGCAAAGGCGGGATCGGCGAGCACGAGATCGCGGTCGTGATAGGCAATCTGCTTGGCCTGCACCATCAGATGCAAGCGGTCGGGTCCGAGCAGGTCCATGCGGAGCGGTTGGAGCGGCTCGAGCAAATTGAGCATCTCGATCACGGTAAAGCCCTGCGTCGGCGGTGGCGTGTTGAAAATGGTGACGTCGCGGTAGCGGCCCGTCAGCGGCGTACCCCAAGTCGCCCTTTGCGCCTCGAAATCTCCGGGCTGAAAGAAACCGCCTTGCGCTTGCGAGAAGCGCACCATTTCAGTGGCGACCGGCCCCTCGTAAAAGCCGGACCATCCATGATCCCCGATCGCTTCAAGCGTCCTCGCCAGATTGGGATTGGTGAGCCTTGTGCCTGGCGCGGGCACCGCACCACCGGGCAAGAAAATATCGGCGGCCTCGCATTGCCGGAGGAGATCGTCGCGCATCATTTCGACGAAGCTCGCCAGCCGTCCGGTGACCGGAAAGCCGTCGCGCGCGTAACCGATCGCGGCTTCCAGCACGCGCTGCAGCGGCAGCCGGCCATGGGCCTCATGCGCCACGACCCAGCTCGCAACCGCGCCCGGCACCGTCAGCGTCGCCGGGACGATCCCGCGCAGCGGGATTTCTTTCAGTCCTCTCCCCTCCATCGTCGCCAGCGACGCGCCCGCGGCCGCCTTGCCGCCGCCGTTGAGGTATTTGATCTCTCCGCTACGGCCGTCATGCGCGAGCCAAAACGCATCGCCGCCAAGCCCCGTCATGTGCGGATAGACCACCGCCAATACGGCGCTCGCGGCAATCGCGGCATCGATGGCGGATCCTCCGGCGCGAAGCACATCGACGCCGGCTGAGGACGCCAGCGAATGCGGCGACGTCACCATGCCGCGAGGCGCGAGCGAGACCGGCCGGCCGGTGCGAATATCCAAATGCGTCCCCGGTTCTGGCGAGCCGCCGGCGATGTCGGCCTAGCCGCGGCTTCGCCGGATCATGTAATTGTCGTAGGTGGCTTCACAGACCTGATGCCACTGATATTGCTCGTTGCGGAACGCCGTCATGGAGTCGTTCAGGGCCTTGAACCTGGCGTTCTTGGCCGCGACCTCGGCGAACAGCTCATTGGTCTCCTTGAAGCAGGCGTCGAGGATGTCGGTCGAGAACGGCCGAAGCTGCGCGCCGGCGGCCACCAGGCGCTTGATCGCCTGCGCGTTGCGGGTGTCATATTTGGCGGTCAGGTCGGCGGCGACCTGCGCGGCCGCGATCGTCATCATGTCCTGATAGACTTTTGGAAGCTCCGCCCACTTCGCCGTGTTGATGTAGAGAAAGCCGTTGGCGCAGCCTTCCCACCAGCCGGGATAATAGTAATAGGGCGCGACCTTCAGGAAGCCGAGCTTCTCGTCGTCATAAGGGCCGATCCATTCGGCCGCGTCGATCGTGCCTTTCTCAAGCGCGGGATAGATATCCCCTGGCGGAATCTGCTGCGGCACGACGCCTATGCGGGCCAGCACCTGCCCGGCCACGCCGCCGACCCGGAATTTCAGGCCCTTCAAATCATCGAGGGTCTTGATCTCCTTGCGGAACCAGCCGCCCATCTGCGCGGTGGTGTTGCCGAACGGCAGGCCGTAGATACCGTAGGGCTTGTAAAGTTCGTTCATGAGTTCGAGCCCGCCGCCATAGGCGAGCCAGGCATTCATTTGCCGCGTGTTGAGCCCGAACGGCACGGCTGTGCCGAACGCGAACGCCAGATCCTTGCCGATGTAGTAGTAGGACGCGCTGTTCCCCATCTCGACGGTATTGTTGGCCACGGCATCGAACACCTGGAACGCCGGCACGATTTCGCCCGGGCCATAGACGCTGATCTGGAATTTCTGCTCCGACAGATCGGCCATCGCCTTGCTGAACATCTCGCACGCGCCATAGAGCGTATCGAGGGATTTTGGGAACGACGTCGTCAGCCGCCAGCGCAGCGTCGGAGTGGACTGCGCGATGGCGGGCGCGCTGACAGCCGTTGCGGCGGCGGCAAGACCGGCGCCCCTGAGAAGCTTTCTGCGATTCATGGCCAATCTCCTGTGTGGATCGGATGCGAAACCAGTAGCGTTTCAGGCGCAGCACGTCCCCTTTTCCCTGACGTCGCGGCTTGCGTCGTTGCGGTCAGGCGGCAAATCCATCGCCGGATTTTCGGCGAAGAAGCCGTTCGGCTTGAGGGCGAAGCCGACATATTCGACCGGCATGACCGGGAAATCCTCGGGCCGGCAGACATGGGTGGCGCCAAACGTGTGCCAGACCACGATGTCCTCGTTTTCGATTCCGCGGTTCTGCGCCACGTATTTCGGCAAACCGTCGCCGCCGGCATGCTGGTTCGGGAATTCGCCGCTGGCATAGCGTTCGTCAGGCGCATAGCGCGTGACCCAGAGGTGCTTGGTCGCAAAGCCGCCGCGCGCGGTCATGTAGCAATTCTCCTGCGCCAGCATCACCGGCGCCGCGTGCGCCAGCAGCTTGTACCCGGTCGGCCCGCCGACGCTGTTGGTCTGGTTGGGATTGATGATCTTCCAGTAGCGCCCGGTGCGGCCGTCGGCCTCGCGGGCGGCATCCTGTTCGCACGCGAGCGTTCGCGCTGTGGTGTCGAACACGTTGCCGTATGGATTGTCCTTGCCGAAGGGCCGTGGCTTGAACTCATGCTCGGTGACGCTGTTGCGCTCGCCATCGACCATCATGTGCAGGCGGGCGTTGAAGAAGTGCTGGTGCGTCGGACCGCCCAGCCCTTCCGCGACCATGCCACCCCAGGGATAGGATTGACTGGGCGCTACCGCCGCGGTCTGGATAATGCCGGTCAGCTTGACTTCAAGCTGGATCGTGCCGTCCTGATAGAAATACCAGTAGAAGCCGTAATCATAATTGCCGACGGTCGTGAAGAACGAGATCACGAGACGGCGGGAGCGCCGCACCTCGAAGGTCTCGTTGCGGAATTCATAGTGCTTCCAGAGGATGCCGTAATCCTCCTCGTGCAGGCAGATCGCGTTCTTCATGACAGACGGCTTGCCGTAATCGTCGGCGACCGGAACGTCGAAATAATGGATCTGCCCAAGGCAATCGCAGCCAAGCTCCAGCGCATTGGCGAGCTTGCCCAGACCGTACTCGCCGGCGTCGAACGCGCACTTCCAGAAATGGTTAGCCGTCGGGTCGGCGTAGGGCACGATCATGTCGGATACGCTCGCCCGATAGATGATCGGTCGCTCCCGTCCGCTGTCATTGAAGCCGATCTGATGCAGCACGAGGCCTTCGCGCGCGGTCCAGCCGACGCGGAACGACCAATTCTGCCAGGAAACCTTCCAACCCTCGACGGAGAAACCGGGACCGTCTTTCTGCACGATGTCGAGCGGCTTGACGTCCTCGCGCATTTTCGGGATCGACGCGCGATCATAGTTGCGAGACCGCTTCGGGATCGGAACGATTTCCGGCTCGTCCACGAGCTGCACGACCTTGTCCTCGATCAGATCGACCAGCGCGACCACGCCCTCGATCGGATGGGCATAGCCATTGTCCTTGATATCGCGGCGCCAAAAGGAAACCCCACTGACAAGCCTGCGGCCCTTCTCGACGTCCCGGTCGAAATAACCGGCTGAGAACGGATCGACCTGGACCAGCTCGATGTCTTCGTCCGTCAGCCCGCGACGCTTCATCGCGTGTCGCCATCCGGCATCACGCTTGACGATGTCGCCGACCTTGAACACCTCCTCGATCGTGACCGGGGGCTGGCCATAAGGATGCGCCTTGGTCGGATGCTCGCGCCATGCCGTCACCTGCCGTGACCCGAGATCGACGGTCGCGACATGGGTCGCCCCGGTCTTGCAGTCGAACAGCGTGACCGCCGCCTGCCTCGGCAAATTGGTGCCGGGTGTCCAACCCAGGATGTCGGCCTTGGCCGGTTCCTCAAGCTGGACGTGGGAGAAGCGGATATCCGGACCAAGTTGCTTGGCGCCCCGCAGCAGATCGGAGGCCAGCACCACCTCGGCCTCGCTGAGTGGATCGAGGGGATGCGTGACGGCCGTACCGGCCGGTTCTCTCGTCAGGTCCATATTCACACCTTGCAACATTGGACCGCACGTTAGGGTAACCAGGGTGCACCGTCTTGAATGAACCTGCCAGCTTTTCGACCTTGCCAGCCGGACCGAATTCGGGCGACGGTGAGCCATCACCTTGTGGAACCGCACCCGCGATGCCGATCAGCGTCTCGACAGACCAAATTCATCCCACCGAACGTCAGGCGTTCTGGACCGAGTCGATCTGTCGATCATTCGCCCATATCGAGACGAGGCCGATCGGTCCGACGCGGGTTAGCGGTCACTTCGAGTTCGTGGAAGTCGGCAGCGTCAAGCTCGTGCGTTTCGACAGCAGCCCGCAATGCTACAGCCGCGACGCAAGGCTCGTGAGCAAAGCGGGCTCGGACGAGTTCATGTTCGACTTTCAGCGTCGCGGGCGAAGCTCGATGGCGCAGGCCGGTAACGAAGGCACGATCGAGCCGGGATATGGCGTACTCTATGACGCGCGGCGGCCGTTCGAGGATCGGCTCGATGGACCCGAACAGCGTTCCGAAGTGCTGATCGCAACGGTTCCCGCCGCGACGCTGCTCCGGATGTTTCCGCAAGCCGAGCTTCTATGCGCAAGACCCGTTCCCCTGTCCGGCGCCATCGCGCGCTCGATCGCGGCGTTCATTCGCGCGGCCATCCAGCTGTCGGATGCGCGGCCGGGCCAGGCCGAAACGGATATCGTCGCTTATCTGTCGACCCTGCTGCGTCTCGCAACCGGTGACGACCACGGGCTTACCCGCACCGAGCTGTTCGGCCTGATCGACGCCTACCTGAGGGGAAACATTGCGGCGATCCGGCCGGCCCCAGCGATTGCAACTGCGTTCGGCATTTCGGAGCGAACCTTCCATCGCGTCTTTGCCGACCAGCAGACGACGTTTGAACGCCACGTGCTCCAGCTGCGTGTCGATCACTTTCGAGACCTGCTGCTGCAACCTGCCCTGTCGCAAACCTCAATTGCGGCGCTCGCCATGCAATGCGGTTTCGCCGACGGCGCGCACGCGACCCGGACGTTCAAGAATTTATTTGGCATCACGCCGCGGGATTTCCGCGGCGCGATCCCCGCCCAACACCCTCAGATCGGGTAATGCTGCGGACCGGTCTCGATGGTGATCCAGCGCAGTTCGGTGAACTCGGCAATGCCTGCCTTGCCGCCGAAACGCCCATAACCGGACGCCTTCGTACCCCCGAACGGCATTTGCGCTTCGTCGTGTACAGTCGGTCCGTTGACATGGCAGATGCCCGACTCGATCCGCTTGGCGACCTCCATGGCGCGGGCGATATCGCGACCGAACACCGCCGCTGACAATCCATACTCGGTGTCGTTCGCGACCCGCACGGCCTCATCCACGCTATTTACACGCACGATGCTGACCACCGGACCGAACGATTCCTCGCCATAGATCCGCATGACAGAGGTGACGTGATCGAGCACGGTAGCCGACATCAACGTCCCCTCCGACCGACCGCCGGCCACAACGCGCGCGCCCTTAGCTACCGCGTCCTTGATCAGACCCTGGATACGATCGACGGCATCCGCGCCGATCAGCGATCCCAGCGGCGTGCCGCCCTTTCGCGGATCGCCCGCCACGAGCGAGTCGGCCTTGGTCGCCAGCTTGGCGACGAAGGCGTCGGCGACCTTGTTGTCGAGCACGATCCGTTCCGTCGACATGCAGATCTGTCCCTGGTTCATGAACGCGCCGAACGCGGCAGCGGCAACCGCGGCATCGATGTCAGCGTCATCAAGAACGATCAGTGGCGCCTTGCCGCCGAGCTCGAGCAGTGCCGGCTTGAGATACTTTGCCGCCGTCTGGGCGATGATGCGGCCGACGCGGGTCGAGCCGGTGAAGTTGATACGGCGCACCGCCGGATGCGCAATCAAGGCCTCGATGAGATCAGGTGCATCTTCAGGCGCGTTGGTGATGACGTTGACAACGCCGGGCGGCAATCCCGCATCGCGCAGGCATTCCGCGATCAGGCGGTGGGTGCCCGGACAGATTTCCGAGGCCTTCAGAATAACCGTGTTGCCGCACGCGAGCGGCAACGCCACCGCGCGGACGCCGAGGATCACGGGGGCGTTCCAGGGCGCGATGCTGAGCACGACGCCGGCCGGCTGCCGGACCGCCATCGCGATGCAGCCCGGCTTGTCCGACGGGATCACCTCGCCCGAAATCTGCGTCGTCATGGCGGCGGCTTCGCGCAGCATCCCCGCTGCAAGACCGACATTGAACCCGGCCCAGCCGGCGGTCGCGCCGGTTTCAGTGGCCATCAGTTCGATGAACTGCGCCGTCTTGGCTTCGAGCGCGTCGGCCGCCTTGAGCAAAATCTTTCGGCGCAGGCCCGGCCCGGTCGCCGACCAGGCCGGAAACGCCGCCGCGGCTGCATCGGCAGCGCGTTTGGCATCGGATATCTGCGCGGCGGAAGCGCGGGTAGCGACTTCGCCCGTGATGGGGTTGAGGCGATCGAACGTGACGCCGTCGACGGCCTGAACGTCCTGGTTTTCGAGCAGCAGACTGATCTGGTTCATGGCGTGATCCTCCGTGTTTTCAGGTTATTTTCGTGAATTTCAAACCGCGCTAGCGACAATTCCGCCGAGATAGGCACGCTGTACGGCATCGTTGGACATCAGCTCGGTCCCCGTGCCGCTGCCGGAGATCTTGCCGTTCTCGATGAGATAGCCGCGATCGGCGATGGCGAGGCTTTCGCGCGCGTTCTGTTCGACCAGCAGCAGCCCGACGCCGCTCTCGCGCACCTTGCGAAGGCTTGCGAACAATTCGCGCACCAGTAGCGGCGACAGGCCGAGCGAGGGCTCGTCCAGCAGGAGGACATCGGGATTGGACATCAGCGCGCGACCGATCGCGACCATCTGCTGCTCGCCGCCGCTCATGGTCCGCACCGTCTGTCCGAGCCGTTCACCGAGGCGCGGAAACAGCGACAGCACCCGCTCCCGCCGCGCCGCCTCCCCGTCACGCGCGCGCTTCGGGTTGGCGCCCAGCAGTAGGTTTTCCGCGACCGTCAAATCAGCAAAAATGCCGCGGCCTTCCGGCACCAGCGCCAGACCGGCCTCGACGATCTCGTGGGCCGGAAGAGCGGAGATATCGCGTCCTGAAAGCGTGACGCGCTTGCCGGGAAGGCAGGCCACGATGCCGGCGATGGCTTTCAGCAGAGAGGTTTTCCCCGCGCCATTGGCGCCGAGGATGACGACGATTTCGCTGCGGCCCACACTCAAGCTTGCATCCGTCAGCGCCCGGTGCTGGCCGTAGGAGATGCTGATATCTGCGACGTCAAGCATCGGCTGCCGCTCCCAGATAGGCCTCGATGACGGCGGGATCGGACAGAACCTTGTCCGGCGTTCCCTCGGCAATCTTCCGGCCGCTGTTCATGACCACGCAGCGATCGCAAAGCGAGCGGATCGCGTCCATGACGTGTTCAACCAGCAGGATCGACAGGCCTTCCTCCTTCAACGAGCGGATCAGCGCGATGCCGATCAAAAGCTCGGAAGGATTGAGCCCGGCAAGCCACTCGTCGAGCAGAAGAAGCCGCGGCTTCAGTGCCAGCGCGCGCGCCAGCTCAAGTCGCTTGCGGTCGATATAGGTCAGCTCGGTTGCCAGGCGCTGATCGGCATCTTTCAACCCGACCCGCTCCAGCAACCGGGTTGCGGCAGCGTCCATTTGGCCGCGTGCGAGGCGTGCCGGGTGAAAAGCGAGACCCGCCCTGACATTCTCGGCACAGTTCATGCCGTCGAGCACGCGGACCAATTGAAAGGTGCGCCCCAACCCCAGGCGCGCAATGCGATGCGTCGCCATGCCGGCAATGTCGTGCCCCGCGAAGTGGATCGCGCCGGAATCCGGACGCAGCACGCCCGAGACGAGATTGAGCGCGGTGGTCTTGCCCGACCCGTTCGGACCCAGCAATCCGACGATCTCGCCGGACCCGACCGTCATATCCAGGGCATTGACGGCAACAAGGCCGCCGAACGCCCGGACCAAACCCTTGATCTCAAGAACGGTTGAGCCTGCGGCCGTCATGCTTTGGCCTCCTGCCCGGTGCGCTGCGGCCGCCATTGCCGCCTGAAATTGTCCCACAGGCCGACGACGCCGGCGGGCAGCGCGTACACGATCAACAGGAAGATGACGCCCATGATCAGCGTCGACGCGGTCGGAAACCGCGCCGCCAGGAACTCGAACAGCAATGTCAGCGGAATCGCGCCGAGCGCCGGCCCCCAGAGCCGGTGCGCGCCACCCAGCAGCGCCATGATCACGACTTCAAAGGAAATCGTGGCGTTGAAGGCGATCGACGGCTCGATGTAGGTCCAGCGCGGCGCCATGATCGCGCCGACCAGCGTCATGAACACGGCGCTGATCGTGAACAACGTCACCTTGGCGACGGTGACGTTGATCCCGCAATGTTTTGCGACGGTCTCGTCCTCGCCGATGATGCGCAGCGCAAAGCCGAGCCGCGAGCGCGCGATCAGCCAGCCGATCACGAACACCGCGACCGCAAGCACCAGAAGCTGCCAGTAGATATCCTTCTGGGTGATGTCGACGAACACGTAGCGGCCGAGCACGCGGGTCTTGTTGACCTCGTACCAGATCACGAGCTGGCGAATGAGTTCGGCCAGCCCGAACGTGAAGATCACAAAATGCAGGCCGCTGAGCCGCAGCGTGGAAAGGCCCACGACAACGGCCATCAGTGCGCCGATCGCGGTCGCGATCAGCAGCACCAGCGGCCAGGACAACAGTTCGCCGAGCACCGCGACGGTGTAAGCGCCGACGCCGAAAAACGCCGTCGTCGCCAGCGAGACATAACGTGTCGGTCCGGAGAACAGGCCCCATGCGGTCGCCAGCACGGTGAATTGCAAAAGCCCGATCGCGAGTGCGAGGTAATAGGCATCGGCGTACATCGGCAGCAGCGCCAGCACGGTAAGTGCAGCGCAGGCCGCGAGCGCGGCGGCAAGGCGCATTGCGCTCATCGCTGCGCCCTCCCGAACAGACCCGCCGGCTTGACCAGCAAGACGCCGAGGAACAGCGCGAAATTCACCGCCAGCGTCAGGCCCGGATCGACGAAGGTCGCGACCAGCGATTCGCTTAAGCCCAGCGCCAAACCGGCGACGAGGCAGCCGAGCAGATTGCCGACGCCGCCCATGACAACCACGATCAGCGCCTTCATGGTGAAGATCACGCCCGACGACGCGCTGAAGGTCAGGAACATGCTGATCAGAACGCCGGCCGCCGCCACCAGCGCGCCGCCGAGCGCGAAGGCAAATGCGGAAGTCCTGACGACGTCGATCGCCACCAGTTGCGCGGCCATCGGATCGACCGCAACGGCGCGGATCGAGGTTCCGAGCCGGGTGCGGGTCAGCGCCAGATACAGCGCCAGCCCGACCGCCACCGCCAGGCCGAACGCGATCAGCCGGTTCAATGCGAGGATTTCACCGAACAGGCTGACCGGGATCGCGAGGAAGGAGTAACTGAAGTAAGCGCCGCCGAACATCGACAGCATGATGCCCTGGACGATGAACATCATGCCGAAGGTCGCCAGAATGCTGTCGACTTCGAGCGCGCCCCGCGTCCGCGCCCGGCGCACCAGTGGCGTGAGCAGGACGCGGTACAGCAACAGGCTCACGCCGAAACCGGCGGGAATGACGAGCGCCAGTCCAAGCAACGGGTTCAATGCCCATCCCGTGAACAGCCAGTAGGACGCAAAGGCCGCCGCGACGAGAAACTCGCCGTAGGACAGGTTCATGATCCGCGCCACGCCATATTGGAGCGTCAGCCCCATGGCGATCAGCGCGTACATGCCCCCGAGCATCAGGCCGGTGAAGATGGCGTTCGTCATTTACTCAGTGCCGTCTGGACCAATCGCCGATTACGGCGCCTTCCATGCCGGCTTCGGGACAACAGGCGTACGCGCCCCTTCGTTGCTGGCCGGGCCGACGCCGTAGAATTCGCCGTCCTGCCACTGCCCGACCCACCAATATTTGGTCGGCAGATTGTTCTCGAACTTGACCTTGCCGATGATGGTGTCGAAGGTCCCGGTCTGCAGATCCTTGATGACGGCCTCACGGTCGATCTTGCCGACGCGTTCGATCGCCTGCTGCAGCATCTGCAGGCTGGCGTAGGTCACCGCACTGGCCCAGCGATCCGGCTCCGCGCCGTTCGCTGACGCCGCCTTGTGGCGCGCCAGGTAATCCTTGATCGGGGCGCTGTCACCGCTCCAGCCGCCGATCCCCATCACGCCCTGCGCGTTGGCGCCAAACTTCTGCTTGAACAGCGGAAATGCGGTGCCGACGCCGGTGTAAAAGATCTTGGGATTGAAGCTTGCGATGCGCGCCTGTTCGGTAATCCCGAGCGTATCCGGCGGATAGCTGAACGCGATGAAGACATCCGGATTGAGCGCCTTGACCTCGTTGACGATCGGACTGAGGTCCTGGGTGCCGACCGGATAGGTCTTGTCATAGGCCAGCTTGAAATTGGCTTTTGCCAGTGCAGGACGCGCGGCGCCCGACAGGTCGATGCCAAAACCGTCGGCGACGCTGACCATGGCGACGGTGTCGCCGATCTTGCCTTCGGTGCGCAGCTTGACCAGCAGATCCACCAGCGTGTTGGCGGCGCCGGCGCTGGTGCCGAGCAGCCAGAAACTGTTGGGCCAGCGTTTTGCCAGTTCAGGCGCGCGATCGGTCACCGCCGTGGATGCGAGGTGCGGATAGCCGGCCTTGTTGAGGATCGGCCCTACCGCAAGATTGAGGCCGGTGCCCCAGGGCGGCAGGATGAAGTCGACCTTGTCCTGGGTGATCAGCCGCTCGAGCGATCGCGCCGCTTCTTCGGCGCTGGAGCGATCGTCGTATTGCACCACTTCGATCGGCACGCGCTTGTCGCCGAGCTTCAGGCCGCCCGCGGCGTTCACTTCCTTTACCCACATTTCGTAGTTCGGCAGCGTCGTCACCGCGGCACCGCCGGCATTGGGGCCGGTGCGCGAAAGCGCGTAACCGATCTTGACCGAGCTTTGTGCCAGCGCCGGCCCATCGGCTGCGAAAAGGGCCGCCCCGGTGACGGCGAGTAATCCCGCTGCGAAGCGGGTGACTGATGACCCCATGTTCTCCTCCCAGAGACTTTTGCGTCCATCGCCTTGGAGCGGCGTTCGACCGGATGCAGCCTATGGGAGCGCTCGAGGCATAGAATTGGACGTATCCGGGGATTGATTGTATCCTTCCGTCAAAGACCGCCTGCAACAAGCGGTAGATTGTCACGGTTGGGGAATGCCATGCAGTTGGGTTCGGGGCTGGAAGCCTTTGCGGAGAAGCCCATTCCGGCCCTCCATGCGGAGCGGTTTTCCGCCAGCCTTGCGCCGGCCCAATGGGTCATTCGTCAGCGCGGACTTCGCCGTTCCCATCTCTTGGTGATCGAGGCGCGGCGTGGCGCCGTAGCGCTGCGCGGCACCCATGTGGCGTTTGAGGCGCCGGCGCTGCTGTGGCTGCCGGCCGATCTCGAGGGCGATCTGCAGGTCGAAGCCGGCGCGCAAGGCTATCTGATCGCAATCTCCGAAGACTTTCTCACCAAGACCGTTGCTGGCAGCGCCGAGGCGCTTCACCTCCGCCGTACCATCGACCGGCTTGTGCTCTTGAAGGCGGGACAGGTCGGCGAAGCTTTCAACGCCGTGATCCATGGCTGCGCCGCGCTGGTGCGCGAACTGCATTCTCCCGGACGCGGCACCGCGACGATGACGTCATCGCATGTGCTGCTGCTTTGCCTGCACCTGTGGCGTTCCGTCATCTCAGGCGAACCGCCCGACGAAGCCGCGCACCGAGGCGACGGCACCCGCCTGGTCGGGAATTTTCTCCAGATGGTCGAATTGCATTATCGCGATGGCTGGCAGATCGCGCGTTATGCAGCCGCCCTGGGCGTTACCGAGGACAAGCTTCACGCCCACTGCAAACGCGAGAAAGGCGTCAGCCCTCGCGCCATCGTGCATCTGCGACTGATCGAGGAGGCCTGCACGCGCCTGCAGCAACTCGATCTTCCGGTCGAGCAGATCGGTTACGGTCTTGGATTTCGTGATCCCGGATACTTCAGCCGGTTCTTTCGCAAGCACCAGGGCGTTTCACCGGGCGTCTACCGGCGTCGTTCTCGGCTGGAGCAGATGCGGCGCGGTGCGTCCTACGCGGCGTGGCCGTAACATAGCGTTTTCGAGCGAAGTGGATTCCGGTTCGCGTGAAGAAAACGCGTCAAAAAAGAAAGCTTCAAATCAGAACGGGTGAACCGAGAGCGAGCTGAACACAATGGCGGCGATGAGCGCGAGCGAGCTGTAGAGGGCGGCAGTATGGAATCCGGTTCCGGTCCGGCGGGACAGGGAACGTGCATAGAGGTGCAGGCGGGCTTCCGCCGATAGTTCGCGCATTGTCGATCTCCAACGCAGCATGGGCTGCATATGGAATATCGTTCGCGCCAACTTGCAAGCGGGCCCGAAAAATAGTGATACGGACCCTCCTGCGGACTCACTTTCCAGTGAAAAATTCTCTCGACCGGATTCGGGCGAGAATTTTATTCGGGCCGATTTGATCCAACTGGAACTCCGGGGATTACGATTTTACCCCCGGGGGTTACGGCTCGTAACCGGGTTAATAGACGTCCTGCTGGAACCGGCCCTTCTTCTTGAGTTCCGCGACAAACAGGACGGCCTCGTCGGTGGACCGGGCGCCGAACTGAGCAACGATATCGACCAGCGCGCGCTCGACGTCCTTGGCCATCCGCTTGGCGTCGCCGCAGATGTAAACGTTGGCGCCCTCGGCCAGCCACGTCCACACTTCGCGGCCGACTTCGCGCATGCGGTCCTGCACGTAGAACTTCTTGTCGCCGTCGCGCGACCACGCCAGCGACAGCCGCGTCAGCAGCCCCGACGTCTTCATGGCGTTGAGTTCATCCTGGTAGAAGAAGTCGCAGTCGCTGCGCTGATGGCCGAAGAACAGCCAGTTCTTGCCGGGCGCGCCGGTGGCGCGGCGATCATGCAGGAAGGCGCGGAACGGCGCGATGCCGGTGCCCGGCCCGATCATGATGATCGGAATTTTCGGGTCCTCCGGCAGCGCAAAGCCGTGGGCCTTCTGCACATAGACCTTGACCTCGTCGCCGGGCTGGATGCGTTCGGCGAGGAAGGTGGAGGCAAGGCCGAGCCGCTTGCGCTTGTTGATGACGTAGCGAACGCAGTCCACCGTCAGCGAGAGTTTTCCAGGCGTCGCATTGTGCGACGAAGAGATCGAATAGAGTCGCGGCTGCAACGCTTCCAGCGCTTCGACGAAGGCTTCGGGATGCGGCCGCACGTTGGGAAATTTCTGCAGCACCGCCATCACGTCGAGCGTCGCGGCATCGCCGTCGGGATCTTCACCCTGCGCCAGCGCCCTCGCCTTCTCGCGCTGCGCGCCGCCGGTGAGGTAGGAGATCAGTTCGAACAGCGAATCCGGCGCCGGTGCCAGCGAGACATCGTCGAGCAGCACCTCGCGCAAGGTCTTGCCACGGACTTTGGTGGTGTGCGAGGCGCCGAGCAAGGCAATGATCTGATCGACATTGCCGAGATCGTTGCGGGCGAAGATGCCGAAGGAATCGCCGACGACATAATCGAGGCCGCAACCCGACAGGTCGAAATCGATGTGCCAGGTTTCCTTTTCCGATTGGCCCTTGTTGAGCAGATAGCGCCCGAGGAATTTTGCCGGCGCGGGATTGTCGCGCGAGCGGCCCGGCTCTGCGACGACCGCGGGCGCGGCGGGTGCTGCGGCAGCCGCCGATGATGGCGCCGCCGGTGCCTTGTCCAGTTCCTCATACAGCGACTTCAGCATCCGGGCGGTTTCCTTGCCGCCAGGGACGCAGAGATTGAGCCGCGCCTCGGTCTTGCCGGCGATCGCGTCCGAATAGTCGTTGCAATTGTAGCCGCACTGGCCGCAGTCCTGCTGCGCCATCGCCGCCATCATTTTCCGCCGCAGCGGGCGCCCTTCCGCGAGCTTCATGCGGTCGGCAATCGGCATGGTCTGGTCGTGCCACGGCGCTCCGTCATCGACGTCGCCGCCTTCCATGACGGCAGCACCCTGCTCGGCCGACAACGGTGTCGGCGCATCCGACAGCAGGCCGGCAAAGAACCCGTTCAGCCACGAGCGCTGCGCTTCGGAGAACGGCGCGCTGGAGGGAATGATCTCGATCTTGGGTGGCGGCGTGATCTGGTTCATGAGGACACCTTCACGAAGATACTTGGGCGTCAGCCAGCTTGCGCAGCGTCTCGCCATCATGGCGGCGCGCAAACGTCAGGAAGGTTTCATCAGGCGAAGCGCGATGCGCCAGATAGGCCTTCAACAGCCGCTCAACATAGACAGGCGCGTCCTCCGCCGTGACGTCGTGAAACACCTCCTGCCCGACATCGGCGTCCGGACCGAAGCCGCCGCCCGTGAAGACGTGAAAGCCATCGACCGTGTCGTCGGTATCGCCGACCGGGATACGCGCACCGATCATGCCGATGTCGCTGATGTAATGCTGCGCGCAGGAATGGTGGCAGCCGGTGAGATGGATGTTGATCGGCGTCTCGATCGGCACCCTCGGATCGCACCAATCTGCGATCCTGGCCGCCGTGCGCTTGGTGTCGGCAAGGCCGAATTTGCAACCCGCGCGGCCGGTGCAGGCAATCAGGCCGGCGCGGAGTTCAGAGGTCCCGATCGCAAGCCCAATCGCCTCGATCGCGGCCGTAGCCAGCGCGACCTTGTCGTCGGGCACACCCGGAATCAGCAGGTTCTGCCAGACCGTCAGGCGGATATCGCCGTCTCCGAGATCCTGCGCGATTTTGGCGAGGCCACGCATCTGCTCGCAGGTCACTTTGCCGAGCGGCAGTGCGACGCCGATCCAGTTCAAGCCATCCTGCTTCTGCTTGTGCACGCCGATATGCGCCGTGCGGTCGAAATTGGGCCGTGGCGCCAGCGCATCCGCCGGCACACGCGTAAAAGCGTCGCCGAGTTTCTCCTCGACCAGCACAAGGAACTTTTCCATCCCCATGCCATCGATGACATATTTCAAGCGCGCCTTGAGCCGGTTGGTGCGGTCCCCGAGATCGATAAAGACACGGACAATGGCATCCGACACCCTGGTCGCATCGGCCGGCTTGACGATGATGCCTGTATTGGCGGCAAAATCCCGGTGGCCGGTGATGCCGCCGATGCCGAGCTTGAACCAGACGCCGGGCTCGACGCCAAAACCGTCTTTCACTTCGACGGCGGAAAACGCGATGTCGTTGGTATCTTCCAGCACTGCGATCTTGCCGGCGCCGTCGAAGGCGACGTTGAACTTGCGCGGCAGTCCCGTCAGCGAGCGGTCGTTGAGAATGTGATAATGCCACTCGCGGGCATATTCGCGGGTGTCGAGAATTTCCTGCGGATCGATCCCCGCCGTCGGCGTCCCCGTGACGTTGCGGATATTGTCGGCGCCGGAGCCGCGCGAACACAGGCCGAGGTCCTGAATGCCTTCGATGAGTGCCACGGCGTTCTTCGGCGGGATTTCGCGCACCTGCAAATTCGCCCGCGTGGTGACGTGGCAGAACGGGCCGCACAGCTGTTCGGCGAGGTCAGCCATGCCGGCGAACTGCCAATGCTTCATGATGCCGTTCGGGATCCGTAGCCGGCACATGTAGGAATCCTGCGCCGGTCCTACATAGAACAGGCCGTAATAGCGCCAGCGGAAATTGTCCGCCGGCGACGGCCGCGCATCGACCAGCGCCTGTTGCTTCAGCCGCGGATACGCATCGAACGGATGCTCCTCGCGCTTCCACTTTTCCTGCTCGACGAGCTTCTTGCCGGAGGCGGTAACCCTGTCCTGCGCCTTGATGTGCGCGGCCTCAGGTCCGCTCGGCTCGGCATTCGCCTTGCCTGAACCACCGCCGAGGCCGCGCCCGACCCGGCTGATCTGCAGGCCGGTGGTGAAGCCTTCGAGGTAGCGCTTCTGCTCGTCGGTAAAGTCGACTGTGAGCGTTTCCATTTTCATCTGATGTGACGAAGCTCCTGCGGCCACGATCGGTGGCGTCAACGAATGGGGTTTGACCGTTTGGAACTCGGCGCAGCCGCGGTGCCGGGCTTTTGCTCCTGTTCGGTCCGACCAGCTTCGTTGCTGCGGAAATCCATCTTGGACTTGAGCCGACCGACATCCGCGTCGGCTTGGCTGCACTGCAACATACAAGTTGCGTGCCAAACCGATTTCGTAAAACTTATTTGAAATATCAAAGCGTTGGGAACAGGCTGGTGAAACTCTGAAGCTCGCTTCACAGCGACTTGGAAGGCAGCTAGCCTAATTATTAGGCAGTTGTTATCAATGCCTAATTTTGCCTCATCAGGGTCAGGCCGTCATGGCTTCCAGCGGCCGATCTCGAACGCCGCCAGATGTCCGGCAATATCGTCGGGCGTGAAGGCGGGACCGGCAAACGCGCCGACCGCATCCGCACCGTTACCGGACTTGCCTGGCTGTCCCAAGGAATGTCCCAAGGCAGCGTCATAGAGATCCGGCCTGAACACCCCCATGGCGGTCTTGAGCGCGTCCGGCCGCATCGCCGTCTGTCCCCAGCGCACCATCTGGGCATAGAGCCAGGCGGCCTGTGCGGGATCGGGCCGCGCGGCGCCCTCGCGTCCGACCAGCAGATAGCGGCTGCTTTCGCGGATCTTGCCGTCGGGGGAAATCTTCAACCGGCCGTCCAGCGTCCGCAGGATCACTTCGGCATCGACGCCGATATATTCCGGCTTCGCGAGGATATGCGCGGCCTCGGTGCGATTGTCCGGTTGCTCGATGAATTGCGCGGCGCGCGAGGCGGCCCGGATCAAGGCCGCCAGGACTTCCGGATTCTTGTCTGACCAGCTTTGCCTGACCGCAAGCACCTTTTCCGCGGCACGCACCAGGATGTCGGAGACGAAATGCAGGATGTGACCGATACCGAGATCGACGGCCACCGAATTCCAGGGCGCGCCGACGCAGAACGCATCGACGTGGCCGTTGGCCAGGCTGTCCACCATGTAGGGCGGCGGCAGCACCACCAGATGGACGTCTTCGTCGGGATCGACCCCACCCGCCGCCATCCAGAAACGAAGCTGGTAGTTATGGGTCGAGAACGGAAACGTCATGCCGAACGTCAGCGGCTCCGCGCCGGCCTTGCGCCGCGCAGCCACCACCCGAGAGAGCGCCTGCGCCGTCACCAGCGGATTGCGCGGGTCGCCGTCGATCTCGCCCATGATCGCCGCATGCAGGGCCGGCGATATCGTGATCGCATTGCCGTTGAGCCCGAGATTGAACGGCGCCACGATCGGCAGCTTGACGTGGCCAAGTCCAAGGCTTGAGGCGATCGCAACCGGCGCCAGCAGATGCGCCGCGTCGAAATGGCCGATATTGAGCTTGTCGCGGACGTTTGACCACGACACTTCCCGCGTCAGCGTGACATCGAGCCCCTCGGCAGCGGCAAAGCCCTTGTCGACGGCAATGATCAGCGCGGAGGCGTCAACCAGCGGGATGAAGCCGATATGCAGCGGTGTGGTCATTTCAGCAGCTCCGACGCGGTCAGGATCGACTGCGCGATCTCGCCGATTTTCTTCTTTTCGCGCATCGCGGTGGACCGCATCAGCACGTAGGCCTCGTCTTCCGTGAGGCCCTTCACTTTCATCAGGATCCCCTTGGCGCGGTCGATGACCTTGCGTTCCTCCAGCGCCGATTTGGTGCGGTCGAGTTCGTCCTGCAGCTTGGAAAAGGCATTGAAGCGCGAGATGCAGAGGTCGAGGATCGGCTTGATCCGTTCCTTCTTCAGGCCGTCGACGATATAGGCGGAGACGCCCGCATCGACCGAGGCCTGGATCGAGGCGGCGTCGCTCTGGTCGACGAACATCGCGATCGGCCGCCGCACGGCGCGGCTGACCTGGAACATCGCCTCCAGCACGTCGCGGCTGGGGTTTTCCAGGTCGATCAGGATCACGTCGGGATCTTCGGAATAGATCCGCGCCAGCAGGCTCTGCATTTCGCTGATATGGACCACGCGGGTAAAGCCCGCCTCCCGCAGCCCCTCTTCGAGAATGGCCGCGCGGATCGGGCTTTCGTCGACAATGACGATTTTCGGTGACGACTCAGCGCTCATCGATCAACTCTTAACCCGGCGGGCCCATCCATAGCACGTCATGGTCCCGCGCAAAGCCTTGTAATTGTGGGCAATTGGGACTAGCTCGTGCTGATCAATCAGGCAGATAAGATATGCAACAGGCCGCCGCGCCCAAGATCAGCTTTGTTTCATTGGGATGCCCCAAGGCGCTGGTGGATTCCGAGCGCATTATCACGCGGCTGCGGGCCGAAGGCTATGAACTGGCGCGCAAGCATGACGGCGCCGACATCGTTATCGTTAACACCTGCGGGTTCCTGGACAGCGCCAAGCAGGAATCGCTCGGTGCCATCGGCGAGGCCATGGCGGAGAACGGCAAGGTCATCGTCACCGGTTGCATGGGCGCGGAACCCGAGCAGATCGAGGCCGCCTATCCGGGTGTGCTCTCGATCACGGGTCCGCAGCAATATGAGAGCGTGCTGGACGCGGTGCACCGGGCGCTGCCACCGGTCCATAATCCGCATCTCGATCTGGTGCCGCCGCAGGGCGTCAAGCTGACGCCGCGGCACTACGCCTACCTGAAGATTTCCGAAGGCTGCAACAATCGCTGCAGTTTCTGCATCATCCCGAAGCTGCGCGGCGACCTGGTGTCGCGCCCGGCGGGTGACGTGCTGCGCGAGGCAGAAAAACTGGTCGCCGCCGGCGTCAAGGAACTGCTCGTGATCTCGCAGGATACTTCGGCCTACGGCGTCGACATCAAGTATGCCGAGAGCCCGTGGCAGGACCGCCAGGTCCGCGCCAAATTCTTCGACCTCGCCAGGGAACTCGGCGAACTCGGTGCCTGGGTGCGGCTGCAATATGTCTACCCCTACCCGCATGTCGACGAAGTCATCGGCCTGATGACAGAGGGCAAGGTGTTGCCCTATCTCGACATTCCCTTTCAGCACGCAAGCCCCGAAGTGCTCAAGGCGATGAAGCGCCCGGCCGCGCAGGAAAAGACGCTGGCGCGGATCAAGAAATGGCGCGAGCAATGTCCCGAACTAACGCTGCGCTCGACCTTCATCGTCGGCTTCCCCGGCGAGACCGATTCCGACTTTGCCTATTTGCTCGACTGGCTCGAGGAAGCCGAGATCGATCGCCTCGGCTGTTTCAAATATGAACCGGTCGCCGGCGCCTCCTCGAATGCGATCGGCAGTCCCGTGCCCGACGAGATCAAGCAGGAGCGCTGGAACGCGCTGATGGCGCGGCAGCAGAAAATCTCCGCGCGTCGTCTGAAACGCAAGGTCGGCACGCGGCAGCAGATCATCATCGACGAAGTCGGCCCTACCGTCTCGAAGGGCCGCTCCAAGGCCGACGCGCCCGAGATCGATGGCGCGGTCTATGTCTCCAGCCGCCGGCCGTTGCGGATCGGCGAAATCGTCACGGCCAAGATCGAGCGTGCGGACCAATACGATCTGCACGGCAGCGTCGCGGGATTCTGACCCATCTGCTCAAGTCGACAGCCACGCCGGCACCCATCGTTCGGGCCGGGGTGCGCGGACAAGGTCGGTTCGCGCCTCAGCAATTGCGACGGGAACGTCATTGATCGCCGGACGCGTCTCATAGTCGAAGCGCGGCAGGATGCGGCCATCGGCCCCCATCGAAAACGACATCGAATACCAAAGGCCGAGATCGGGTTTCGCCCGCCACATGTCGTCGCGCAGACAGCGCAGCAACGGTTCAATCGCGACGACTTCTTCGATCGGCTGGCGGCCCCGATCCAGCACGCGCACCTGATACTGCTGGCCCGCGATAGCGACCTCGAAAATCGTGCGATCCCATGGCGTCTTGCCAGGTGGCCGGTGCGCAATCAACTGATCCGCGAGCCTGGTCATCGCCGGATGCGTTTCCCAAAACGCCTCGCGATCCCTGCACCATTTCTCCATCCATTGGCCGAAGTCCGGCAGTCCGGTCGGCGGCTCCGTCAAACTCCTGAGGTCCCTCACGCGGAAACGTTTGGCCAACCAATCGGCGAGTTCGCCGGTTTCATCCTCGGCATCTTCGTGCGGCGTGAAGTCGGTCCATACCACGTCTTCCTCAAACCGCTGGATTGCGATCTTGGCCAGCAAAGCCTCGAGCGAAGCTGCGATGATTTCGTATTGGCCCTCGGAGCCCAGCACCACGATCGGCGCATTCGCAGCGCTGTTGCCGGCCCCGTACCAGGCGCCGACGACCGAGCCTTCCGGCAACCGCGCAAACAGCGCGAACTGGTCGCGCAGCGGGCTGCCGTCGACGATCGGCGCATTGTCGGAAAAGTCCCCGACAAGCTCGTAGCAGCCGACATTGCCCCAATCGCGACCTTTGAGCCAGCCAGCGAAATCAATCAGTAATTGCGGCGCCTCGGTGCCCGGCGGAAATGCCCTGCGGATGCTGTCGATGTCGATGGGATAGGAATAGTCGTCGGACACTGGGATGACCTGCGCGGTTGATTGGCTCGCCTTGGTCGGCTCCATCATCGAACCGGTTCAACTGCGAAACCTGGAAATGAACCGATCCGGGCCCTGGTCTCACAAAAGCAGGCAATTTGAAAATTGGCTGCACGGGTCAGCGCGAGATCGAAGATGGCGAATTTCAACAGCACTCTGATCGGCTTTGGCGCCGTAAAGGCCATGGTGTGTCTAGCGACGGTGCTCACGGCCATGCCGGCTTTCGCGAAGGCACCGTCTCCCGTGGCGACGGCCCGAAGCTCATGCTTTAGCGGTGGCAAGGCCACCCCTGACCAGATTATCGCGGGCTGCACGGCCGTGATCGCGGCGAAAGGTACCAAGCCAAAAGACCTCGCCGGCGCCTACCTCAATCGCGGCGCCAAATACCTCACCAAGAACGACGTCGACCGGGCGATCGCCGATTTCAACGAACTGATCCGGCTCAAGCCGAAACTCGCCGGCGCCTACACCAACCGCGGTGAAGCCTGGCGCCGCAAGGGCGAGGTCGTCAGGGCCATCGCCGATCTGGACCGCGCCATTGCGCTCGATCCGAAGGGCTCATTCGCCTGGTTCAACCGCGGGATCACCTATAGCGACAAGGGTGAACCGGAAAAGGCGATCGCCGATTATAATCAGGCGATCCGGCTCAATTCGATCGATCCCTGGTACTACAACAACCGCGGCAACTCCTACGGCGACATCAACGATTTCGGTCGTGCGATGTTCGACTATGATCACGCGATCAAGCTCGACCCGAAATTCGCACTCGCCTATTTCAACCGTGGCACCGCCTATTGGAATCACGGCGACGAACCCCGCGCGCTCGCCGACCTGAACACTTCAATCCGGCTCGATCCGAACTACGCCGCTGCCTATGGCAACCGGGCGCGCCTGTTCAGAGGCAAAGGCGATATCGAACGCGCGCTCGCCGACCTGGACCAGTCGCTGCGGCTGGCGCCTGACGAATATCGCGATGCCTATGCGCGCGGTCTTATTCACTTTGACCGTCACGACTTTTCACGGGCGCTGTCCGACCTTGACCAGGCGATCCGGTTCAATCCGAAATACGCCGCCGCGCTCAACGCCCGGTGCCTGACACGGGCCATTCTCGGCCGTCCGCAGGAAGGGCTTGCAGACTGCAGCGAGTCGCTCCGGCACAGGCCGGACGACGCCCAAACGCTCGACAGCCGCGCCTTCTGCTATCTCAAGCTCGGCCAGTTCGACGCGGCGATCGACGGCTTCACGGTTGCGCTCGGCGTCGATCCGAAGCTGGCGAACTCGCTGTACGGCCGCGGCATCGCCAAGCGGAAAAAGGGCGATGAAAGCGGCGCGGAGAGCGACATAGCCGCCGCCAGGGCGATCAAGGCCGACATATCTGATGAATTCCGCCGCTATGGAATCGAGTGATGACCAGCTCCCGCTTGACAGGGCCGGCCATTCGGCTGTATGGGCCTGCGCCATGATATTGAACCGGACCAACCGCCGCGCAGCTTTCCGTCGTCGCTCTTGCGACGATGATGGGCTGCGCCATGTCCGACGACATCGCTGATCAACTAAGTTCAGCAACGTTTTCGAGAAGGCCGCACCCGAAAAGTGCGGCCTTCTTGCGTTTCGGCCTGCCCTTCACCCAAACCCAACGAGGATTTCGACATGACCAACGCTACCCAACCGTTCGACGCATTGATGAACATCACCGCGCGGCCCGCCACCGTCTTCGTCAAGGGCGAAGGCGCCTATCTGTGGGACGACAGCGGCAAGCGCTATCTCGATTTCATGCAAGGCTGGGCAGTCAATTGCCTCGGCCATTCGCCGGCCATCATCGCCGACGCGATTGCCGCGCAGGCAAAACTGCTGCTGACGCCAAGCCCGGCGTTCTTCAACGAGCCCAGCCTCAAGCTCGCCAATGCACTGGTCGCCAACAGCTGCTTCGACCAGGTGTTCTTTGCGAATTCGGGGGCGGAAGCCAACGAGGGCGCCATCAAGCTCGCGCGCAAATTTGGTACGCTGTACAAGGGCGGCGCGCATGAGATCATCACCTTTGTCGGCGGCTTCCACGGCCGCACGCTCGCCACCATGTCGGCGTCGGGCAAGAAGGCTTTCGAGCCGCTGTTCGAGCCCAAGGTCACCGGATTTCCAAAGGCGCAGCTCAACGATCTCGATTCCGTCAAGCGGTTGATCTCGAGCAAGACCGTTGCTGTCATGCTCGAGCCGATGCAGGGCGAAGCCGGCGTTTGGCCGGCGACCGATCAATTCCTCAGGGAGTTGCGGGCGCTGACCCAGGAGCGCGGCCTGCTGCTGATCGTCGACGAGATCCAGACCGGCATGGGCCGGTCGGGAAAACTGTTCCACTACGGGCATGCCGGGATCGAACCTGACATCATGACGCTCGGCAAAGGCATCGGCGGCGGCGTGCCGCTCGCGGCATTGCTGGCGACCGAATATGCATCCTGTTTCGAGCACGGCGATCAGGGCGGCACCTTCAACGGCAATCCGCTGATGTGCGCCGCCGGCCTTGCGGTGCTCGAACACGTCGTAGCGCCCGGCTTCCTGAAGTCGGTGGCGGACACTGGTCTGTTCCTGGAAAGCGAATTGCAGAAGCTGTCGGCGCGCCACGGTCTCGGCAACGTGCGCGGCCGGGGGCTATTGCTGGCGCTCGACCTCAAACTGCCGATCGGCGCCTCGATCGTCGCGCAGGCATTTGCGGAAGGCGTGCTGCTCAACTCGCCGCAGCCGGACGCGCTGCGGTTCATGCCGGCGCTCAACGTCACGCGCGAGGAAATCTCGATGATGATCGATTGTCTGGATACGGTTTTGACCAGGGCGGGCGCCGCGCGGCTGGTGGCGTAGCTCAACCCTATCGTCGTCCCGGCGAACGCCGGGACCCATACGCCGCGGCCGTTCGAATTGCAGGCAGTGTCTGCCGACTTTTTCTATCGATGGATCACGCGGTATGGGTCCCCCGATGTGCAATTGCACATCTGAGCTCAAGGCCGGGACGACACCCTATCACGGCCGAAGAATAATCGCCCCCGTCGTCGCCCTGCCCTCCAGGTCGGTGTGCGCCTTGGCGACGTCTTTCAGCGCATAGGCGTGGTTGATCGGCACGTGCAGCTTGCCGTTGATGACGGCGGCAAACAACGTGTCGGCCCCCTCCAGCAGTTCGCGGCGGGTGCTGACGTAATCGTTGAGTTTTGGCCGCGTCGCGAACAGCGAGCCGTGGTTGTTGAGCTCGGCGAGCGCGAACGGCGGCACCGGGCCCGACGCATTGCCGAAGCTGACGAACAGGCCGCGCGGCCGCAGGCAGGACAGCGAACCCGGGAACGTGGTCTTGCCGACGCCGTCATAGACGACGTCGCACAGTTCGTTGCGGCTGATCTGTTTGACGCGCGCGACAAAGTCCTCCTCGTTGTAGAGGATGACGTGGTCGCAGCCATTGGCGAGCGCGAGGTCGGCTTTCGCCTTGGTGCCGACGGTGCCGATGACATGCGCGCCGAGCGCTTTCGCCCATTGGCAGGCCAACAAGCCGATGCCGCCGGCGGCCGCGTGGATCAGCACGCGATGCCCGGGCTCGACCTTGAAGGTCTTGTGCAGGAGATACCAGACCGTCAGGCCCTTGAGCATCAGCACCGCGCCCTGCTCGTAGGTGATGTGGTCGGGCAGCTTGACCAGCTTGTCCGCCGGGATCACGCGTTCAGAGGCGTAGCCGCCGAGATTGAAATAATAGGCGACGCGGTCGCCGGGATGGAAGTTGGTGACACCAGGACCGACCGCCACCACTTCGCCCGCCGCCTCATTGCCGGGGATGAATGGCAGCCCCGGCGCCTTGTAGAGACCGGTGCGGAAATACACGTCGATGAAGTTCAGGCCGACGGCGTGCTGGCGCATGCGGACCTCGCCCGGTCCCGGCGCCGGCACGTCGACGCTCTCATAGACCAGGGCTTCCGGCCCCCCTACCTTGTGCACGCGCACGGCCTTGACCATCACCTTTTCTCCCTCGGTATCGGCTTCAAGCGCCCCGGCTCGTGGCGGAGCGAAAGCCATCAAGGCCGTATTGTCAACTCGCGGGCCTAAACCCGTTGTTTAGCGACTTTTTTGCGATTGCGCCGGGCCAGCACGTTGAACAGTTCGACCGCGGCCGCGAACACGATGGCAAAATAGATGTAGCCGCGCGGGATGTGGAATTTGAATCCGTCCGCCACCAGCGCCACGCCGATCAGCACCAGGAACGCCAGTGCCAGCATCTTGGTGGTCGGGTGATCGGCCACGAACTTCGAAACCGGGCCCGACGAGACGTACATGATGAAGCAGGCGATCACGACGGCCGCGACCATGATCTCGATATCCTCAGCCATGCCGATCGCGGTGATGATCGAATCCAGCGAGAACACCAGGTCGACGACGATGATCTGCATGATCACCCAGAAGAATACGCTCGCGTTCGACTTGGCCTCCGGCTCGACCTCGCGCGCCTCCACTTCGGCGTGAATTTCATGCGTCGCCTTGCCGATCAGGAACATGCCGCCGCCGATCAGGATGATGTCGCGCCACGAGAGCGTCACACCTTTCAGCGTCAGAACCGGTTCCTTCAGGCCGATCAGCCACACCAGGACGCTGAGCAACAGGATGCGGAACACCAGCGCCAGCAGCAAGCCGATCTGGCGTGCGCGCTTTGCCTGCTCCGGCGGAAGCCGCGATACGATCACCGACAGGAAGATGACGTTGTCGATGCCGAGCACGATTTCCAGCGCCGTCAACGTCAATAGCGCCGCCCACGCTTCCGGGCTGGTCAGTAATTCCATCATGCCTTGAACGATTTCAGTTTCCGGATCACGGCATCGCTGCCGGCGACGTAGATGGCGATCGCGCAGAGACCGAAGGTGATGGGAATGCCCACGGCGAAGTCGCAGACAATGGTGTAGGCCGCAAGCACGGCCCATGCGGCCAGCAGCCACAGGGTCAGCCAGCGCAGGCGCACGACGCGGATCGGATGCAGCACGTGGAACGGCGCGAAGGTTAGCGCGATCAGGACCGCTACGCCAAGGGTGGCAAGCACCGGCGGTGGATGCAGCAGAAACAGATAGAATGCCGCGACGTTCCACACCGCCGGAAAGCCGCGGAAATGGTTGTCGGCCGCCTTCATGCGGCGGTCGGCAAAATAGAGCGCGCTGGAGGTCATGATGCCGATGCCGAGCAGCGGCGCCGCCAGCGGCAGCAGGAAGCCGCTCGCGGTGATGGCGTAGGCAGGAACGAAGACGTAAGTGACGAAATCGACCACGAGGTCGAGCACCTCCCCGGACCAGTTCGGCTGCAGCCGCACCACGTCGAATTTGCGCGCGAGCGGACCGTCGATGGCGTCGATGATGAGCGCGACGCCAAGCCAGCCGAACATGGCGGCCCAGTGCTCGCGTACTGCTTCCAGCATCGCAATCAGGCCGATGCCCGCTCCAAGCGCCGTGAAGACGTGGACGCCGAATGCGGCCGTCCGCATTCGGGTCGTAGCGGGAGATGCTATTGGCTCTTGTGTCTGGTTCATTGCTCCGGCAGTGCTAACAGGAATCGCCCCGATTTGCATATCGCGCTTGCGGCGTTCCGCCGCGCGAAGCGGTGGAAACATTTAAGAAGGTCAATGACTTGAAAATGCCGCCGCGAATGTCAATTGTTCCAATATGAACGATGCATCGCCAATTTATGACACCGTTGTGATCGGCGGCGGACCGGCGGGACTGACCGCCGCCATCGCGCTGGCGGAGACCGGTGCCAGGACCGCCTTGCTCGCCCGCCGCGCCCCCTATGCCGACAACCGCACCACGGCGCTGCTGGGCGCCTCCACCGATCTGCTCGAACGTCTGGATGTCTGGCGCCGCTGCCGGGATCGGGCCGCGGCCTTGCGGACCATGCGGCTCGTCGACGACACCGGCCGCCTGATCCGGGCGCCGGAGGTGCGGTTTTCGTCGCAGGAAATCGGCCTCGACCAATTCGGCTACAACATCGACAACCGGACGCTGATGGCGGCGCTGGAAGAGCGCGCGGCCGAATTGTCCGGCCTGACGCGATTTGACGATGAGGCGGCAGCGGTCGATCCGCAGGATGCAATGATTGCCATCCACACCCGTGCGGGAGGGTCGCTGTCGGCGCGGCTGGTGATCGGCGCCGACGGGCGGCAGTCCCTGTCGCGCGAGGCCGCCGGGATCGACGTCAAGCGTCGCGACCTGCACCAGTCGGCATTGACCTTCAACATCAGCCATTCAAGGCCGCACAAGAATATCTCCACCGAGTTTCATACCCCGCGCGGGCCATGCGTGTTCGTGCCCCTGCCCGGCAACCGCAGCAGCGTGGTGTGGGTCTCCGCCGCCAGGGAAGCGCAACGGCTGATGGCGCTCGGCGACGACGAACTGTCCGATGCCGCGGAAAAGCAATCGCATTCCATTCTCGGCAGCGTCCGGGTCGAGCCCGGGCGCAATCTGTTTCCGCTCTCGATCGAAAGCCTCAGACAATTCGCCAGCCATCGCGTCGCGCTGGTCGGCGAATCCGCCCATGTGCTGCCGCCGATCGGCGCGCAGGGTCTCAACATGGGATTGCGCGATGCCGCAGACATTGCCGATATCGCAGGCCACGCGATCTCGATCGGCGAGGATCCGGGCGCGCCGCAGGTGCTGGCGCGCTATCAATCCGCCCGCCGCGCCGATGTCGCCAGCCGGATGTTTGCCATCGACCTCGCCAACCGCTCGCTGCTCAGCGATTTCCTCCCCGTGCAGTCGCTGCGCGCGTTGGGGCTGCATCTGATCGGCTCGTTCGGCCCGCTGCGGCGGCTGGCCATGCGCGAGGGCCTCGCGCCATCGTGGAAGCGTGTGGGCTAGGCCGTGAACCCATAAAACCAGAGGCGTTGGCGGACGTCCGCTTTGGTGCGCATAACGGACTCAAGTCGGACATCGCGCCAGGTCCGAAAAGTGCCATAAGCAGTCATTCATCAGAAGTTGAACTGTCGCTCGTCGTGTGAGCGAGCGCGCCATGACGGCGCTATTGGACCGCCTCATCCAGACGATTGGCGCTCAAGACCCACACCCCTCCCTCCACCAAGGTATGCAGGCCCCGAGGTCCTCGTGCCCGGTCTGGAGGCTGGATGGCCGTCCGCGCTCCTGGCGGCGGCTGCGACGGCTATCCAGCCGCTGGCGCCGAGATCGCCGCTAAAGTAACATTCCACCGGACCGCTCGACGGGGACTGATCGGTCGCACTGGATGGTGCGGCCCGTTTTTCACTGGGTCCACGACGGGGCTGCCTCTGAGGGTCAGTTGATGGCCACTGCAATGACCAGCGTCTCCTCTCCGCCAAAGCGGTCGCCACCCCGGGGCTATTTGGCCGTTATCCGCACCATCGACAAGTTCACGGAGTGGACCGGCCACCTCTTCGTGCTTTTGCTGATTCCCCTGATCTTCGCAAACGTGATCGAAGTTTTTGCCCGATACTTCCTCAGGGAGCCGACGATCTGGGCCCTCGATATAACAACGATGTCGTACGCGGCCCTGTTCATGTTGGGGGCCGCATTGGCGCTCCTGAAGGGCGCTCACGTCCGCACCGACATGTTGTGGGCAGCGTTCTCGGACCGAACCAAGGGCATGATCGACAGCCTGGCGTTTCTACTATTCTTCCTGCCGACAATGGCCGTGTTGTTCTTCATCTCGATTGACGACTTCTTGTACTCGCTCTCGATCGACGAGCGCTCGAGTTCCGGTGCCTGGACGCCGGTCTTGTGGCCACTGCGCGGCGTTATTCCGCTGGCTGCCTTCATGCTGCTCTTGCAGGGCATCTCGGAGCTCATGAAGAGCCTCTGGGCTTGGCGAACCGGCGAGTTCTTGACCAAGCACGAGAAGATCGAGGTCTGAAGACATGAGCTTTACCGAGATCCTCGGACTCATCATGCTCGTCGGCATGGTCGCGGTCATCTTCATCGGTTTCCCGATCTCCTTCACGCTGCTGTTTCTCGCCCTCATCTTCGGTGGGCTCGGGCTGGGGTGGGAGCAGACGTTCAATCTGGCCTATCTGCAGATCTGGGGCACGATGAAGGACGAGATCTTTCCAGCCGTGCCGCTGTTCATCTTCATGGGCTATATGACCGAGCAGGCCGGGCTCATGGAGCGGCTCTTCGGAGCGCTGCGCAGCCTTCTCGCGTCGGTGCGCGGCTCGCTTTATCTGGCGGTCATCCTGACGGCGACGATCTTTGCCATGGCGACAGGCATCGTCGGCGCCGCCGTGACTGTGCTCGGCGTCATGGCCGCCCCGATGATGATTAAGGCCGGCTATGATGCCCGACTGTCGTCCGGTGCTATCGCCGCCGGCGGTACGCTTGGCATTCTGATCCCGCCCAGCGTGATGTTGGTGGTGATGGGCCCGACCATGGGCGTGCCCGTCAATCTGCTCTATTCGGCAGCGTTCGGTCCCGGCTTCCTGCTCGCCGGCTGCTATATCGCCTACACGCTCACCCGCAGCTTCATCAATCCGAGGCTCGGTCCACCGATGACGATGGAAGAACGCAGATCCGCTCACAACCAGATGACCACGGAAAAGGTGGGCGCGCCTGTGGTGGGATTGGGTCTCGTCTGCTTGGTGGCGATCACCTATTTGCTCCTGGACTGGTTGCTGGGTCGAGCAGACGCCCCGCGTCTTCCCGTCAGCATTGGTCCATTGGGTGTTTCGGCCGTGGCATTGGTCCTGGCGTTGTTGACGACGTTTCCCTATGTCCGAAGCGCCTATTTCCGCGCCATCGTCCTAGGTATAGCGCCGCTGAGTGCGCTGATCGGCTTTACCCTGGGAACCATCATCGGTGGCTTGGCGACGCCGACCGAGGCCGCCTCGTGTGGCGCCTTCGGAGCCGCCTTCCTGGCGCTCCTCTACGGTCGGCTCAACATGAGGTCGATCATCAACGCGGGTATTAACACCATGGTGACCTCGGCCATGGTGCTGTTTCTGGCCGTGGCCTCGAATGTATTCGGCGCCGTCTTCACGAAGCTTGGCTCGGCGAACTTAATCACAAATTCGCTCCTAGCCGTTCCCCTCGATGACTGGTGGAAGCTGGCCCTGATCATGTTCATCTTTTTCGTGCTGGGATGGCCATTCGAGTGGCCTGTGATCATCCTGGTCTTTATGCCGATCGTTCTGCCGGTGGTAGAAAAGCTCCAGTTCGGCCTGAACAAGCTCGACTTGCTGCTCTGGTTCGGGGCCCTGACCGCCGTGAACATTCAAACCGCGTTCTTGAGCCCACCGGTTGCCATGTCAGCCTACTACCTGCGCAATGTCGTTCCGCAGTGGAGCCTGGCGACGATCTACAAGGGCATGGCCGACTACATGGTGATCCAGGTAATCGTCCTGATGCTGCTGCTGCTGTTCCCGCAGATCGCTCTGTGGCCGCCGAGCGTGTTGAGGTAGGATCTGCTTTTTCCGGGCTCGGGGCCCGCGGCGAGAAGCTAAGGGGCTTGCTTGTAGGTTGGGTCGAGCGTCGGCGATGATCCCAACACAAATCGGGAGAGCCACACTGGCTTTCGTGTTTGGGGGCGCTTCGCTTAACCGAACCTCCGGAGCGAGAAGGGCGGCCGAGGCCGCCGCCCTTCCAGTCGTCTCAAGGCGTCCATCAACTCCATCTCACTGTGTTTTCACAGGCCAGTAGTAGTCCGCCTGGAGTGCGTATGGCGGGAACATGAAGCGCTTGGCCGGCACGACCTTCGAAGCATAGGCCTTTTGCGACTCGTAAACCTTCTTGAAGAACGGATTCTTCGCGGATTCCGCGGCGGCGAACTCGTCCCAGGTCTTGAGGAAGGCAGTGTTGATCTCAGGCGGTGTCGTCAGGAGCTTGACGCCGTGCTTGGTCGTAAACTCCGCAATGGCCTCCGCGTTCATTTTCTGAAAGGTCGCCCACCAGCGCAGGAAGGTTTCCGATGTGGCCGACTTGATCGCTTCCTTGTTCTGATCCGGCAGGCTGTCCCAGACATCCTTGTTGATCGCGAGCTCGGCGACCGAGGCGCTCTCGTGCATGCCCGGCGTGTAGTGGTATTTCCAAACCGTGTGCAATCCGAGGCGCTGGTCCTCGACTCCACCCACCCACTCCGCGCAATCGATGGTGCCACGTTCGGCGGCGGGCAGGATTTCACCCCCCGGCATATTGACGACAGCCATGCCCATCTTGGCATAGAGCTGGGCGACGATGCCGGTCTGGCGGCACTTCATGCCTTTGAAGTCAGCGAGGTCCTTGATTGGCCGCTTGAACCAGCCGAGCGCCTGCGGGCTGGGCGGGATGCTCGGGAATGCGACCAGGTTGAGCTTCAGCTCCTTCTGATAGAACTCGTTCCACAACTCGAGGCCGCCGCCGTCGTAGACCCAGCCGATGAAGTCGATCGCATCCATGCCGGCAATGCCGGCCGGAGTGTTGGAGAAGAGCGTTGCGGCATTGTTCTTGCCGTACCACCAGTAGGAGATGCCGTAAGCACCATCGATCACCTTCTTGTGCGTGGCATCCAGTATCTCGAAAGGCGGCACGACCGCGCCGCCTGGCAGCGCGTCGATCTTGAGGTTGCCACCCGTCAGCTTGTCGACCCGGTCGGCGAAGAACCTCAAGGCGTCGTGCGTTGTTGACGACGCAGGCACCGCCGACTGGATCTTGAGGGTTCGAGGCTGCTGGGCATGCGCCGTGACGGCGAGCGCCAATGTGGCAGAGACTGCCGCGACCAGAGCCGTCTTCGTAAGCGAACTGATTTTCATTGGTTTTTACCTCCCTCTAGCGTTCGTTGTACCTCCCTTTAACAAGCGTGCAGGCGAGCCATCGGGGTTCCACCCGCGAACAATCCTACCGCGGATGAGGTGCTTCAGCCAGAGTGACCCTCCGGAGCGGGCTTACTTGCAATGAGACGAATTTCCCTGCGAAATGGCTGCCCGGGGGACAGGACCGGTTTGGGTCATTCGCGTCGATTTGGCATGTCCGCGGCATGTCCGGTTAGGAGGCAATCTCGGAAATGCAGGTTGTCCCGTTCTAGTGAGTCTACGCTCTATTCGTTGCCTTCAAGGAAACGCCAGCCTGCCGCTCTGGATGAACCACATCACGCTGGTCAGCGTGACGACGGAGGCGAAGGTTCCGATCAGGACGGCGACCGATGCCGGCTCGATCCAGGTGTTGTTCTGCCGCGCGATCACGAACACGTTGAGCGCCGGCGGCAGCGACGCCATCAGGATCGCGGTGGCCGCCCAGGGCTGCGCGAACGGCCCGAACAGCAGCATCAGAGCGAACACGATCAGCGGATGGATCAGGAGTTTGACCGCGATCACGCCGGGCACCTCCCGGGGCACGCGATCGAACGGGCGCAACGCGACGGTCACGCCCAGCACGAACAGCGCCGTCGGTGCCGCGGCGTTCTGCAAAAACACCAGCGTGTTGTCGATCGCGACGGGGGGCCGAAAATGCAGCGCCGCGGCGAGCGCGCCGGCGCCGGCCGACATGATCAGCGGGTTGAGCACGATCTGCCGCACCACGATGCCGAGCGTGTGCAGCAGCGAGCGATGCTCGCGATCGGTGAACGCGATCAATATCGGCACGATCGAAAACAGGAAAATGCTGTCGCAACAGAAAATCAGCGCGGTCGGCGCCGCCGCCTTGGCGCCGAGCACGGCGAGCGCCAGCCCCGGGCCCATATAGCCGATATTGCCATAGGCGCCGGCCAGCCCGGCCAGGGTCGCCTTGCGCAGCGACAAGTCGCCGATGACCCGGCCCGTCACCACGGCAACGACGAAGGCGATCACCGTCCCGAGCGTGGTCGCGATCAGGAATGGCGGGTTGTTGAGTTCCGAAAACGGCGTCTTGGCCATGATGCCGAACATCAGGGCCGGCAGCGAGACATAGAGCAGGAAGAAATTCATCCAGGCCAGCCCCGCCTCCGGCAGCCCCCTGGTCTTGCCGCAGGCAAAGCCGATGAAGATTACCCCGAAATAGGGAATCGCCAGATTGAGGATATCGGCCATGCAATGGAGGTCTTTTCGTCAGCGTTTCGTCAATGTTTTCTTGGGGCTGGCGCCGGATGTGCCAGCCGGACTTGAGAGTTAATTCAACCTTTTGCCCCTAGCATCGGCCACAATCATGGTCTATTCGACGAGGTATGATCAAAGCGCGCACCGCCAAATTCCAGATCGGTCAGATCGTCCGTCACCGGGTGTTTTCATTCCGGGGCGTGATTTTCGACATCGATCCGGTATTCAACAATACCGAGGAATGGTGGTTGTCGATCCCTGAGAACGTTCGGCCGCACAAGGACCAGCCGTTCTATCATCTGCTGGCGGAGAATTCGGACTCCGAATACGTCGCCTATGTCTCCGAGCAGAATCTGCTGCCCGACGATTCCGGCGAACCGATCCGGCATTCGCAGGTCGCCGAGATCTTCGTCAAGGACAAGTCCGGCGGCTATCGTCCGCGCAATCCCTCGCTGAACTGACCTGGCTTCATCCGGGCTACAAATCTCCTCTGAACGAAAAAAAGCGCCCGGACCGGGCGCCTTTTTGTTTGTCGATCGAAGCGGCGTTACTTGGCCGCCGGATTGGCGTTGCCCGGCGCGCCGCCGGCGGGCGGGTTGGCCTCGAGCTTCTTGCGCGCTTCTTCAGCCCGCTTCTGCAGCTCTTCCTGCAGCTTCTGCTGGGTCTTTTCGAATTCCTTGGGGTCGGTCGGCGGGCCGTCATAGGCCTTGGCGAATTCGGCCAGCGGCAGCGGCAGCGTTAGCGGCGCCCCGTTGGAGTTGATCGCCTGGACCACCAGATTCTGGCCCTTCTTCAGGTTGGCCAGCAGTTCCGGGGTCACTTCGTAGTCCGACATGCAACCGTTCTGGAAGCAGATCACATAGGGGCTCTGCGCCGGAGGATTGGCATCGACGATGACGCGGGTGCCGTGCACGAGCTGCATGCCGAGCGGCAGCGTCACGCGCAGGATCTTCTTCGGCTCGCCTTCCGGCTCGATGATGACGGCCGCGATGACCGGCTGGCCGGACTCGATGCGCCCGTCCTTGCCGGTGAAGCAGACCTGCTTGGCGCCGGCGTCCTGCCCCTTGAGGCAGAATTTGGTCCAGGGCGCATAGATCAGCTGGACCTGCTGGTCCTGCGACTGACCGCCTGCCGGGGGAGCGCCGCCGGCGGCCGCTGGCGGGGCCGGCTGGGCGTTCGGGGCGGCGGGCGCTTGAGCCTTCGGAGCGGCTTTCGGGGGAGCCTTGGGAGCGGCCTTCGGGGCCTCCTTGGGCGCCGCTGCGGGGGCACCGGGGGCCGGAGCCGGGGTTTGGGCCTGCGCGCCCGCGACGAGCAACGTCGCGGATAATGCCGTCGCCGCCAACAAGGCGGCAACCCGCCCATGCGGCCGGACGGCCAAGATACGGAAATTCATTGCGGAAAACCCTTTCTGAACGGGAGCGCCCGAAACCGCTGCAGGCACCGACACCTAGCCGTTTGGGCGGCTGTCTCCTAGTCAATTGAGGCGGATACGTGACAGGCGTCACCGCCCTGGTCAATTGCACGCCTTCAATACAGCGGCAGACGAAAAGATCAATGCCGACAAGCATCTTTGGCCGCGGTCTCGGTGGACGCCGAGGCCTGTGGTCAAGGCCTATGGTAAAGCTCCCTGGTGTGTGATCCCGAATCAAATCCGCGCGTGCAGATGGTAGCCTTTGGACGTATCCGGCTTGGTATTCTCGCCAGCGTTGTGCTCGCGCTCGGCCTGTTGCCGATGACGCTCGCGGGCAAGGCCCGCGCTGGTGAAAGCCATGCGATCTCCATGCATGGTGCGCCGGCCCTGCCCGCCGATTTTGCCCACATGCCCTATGCCAAACCGGATGCACCGAAGGGCGGCCGGCTGGTCTGGGGTCTGCTTGGCACCTTCGACAGCCTCAACCCGTTCATCGTCCGAGGCCTCGCCCTGCAGCAGATCAGGGGCTTTGTCGTCGAGAGCCTGATGAGCCGCGGCAACGACGAGGCCTTCACGCTCTACGGGCTGCTCGCCAGGAGCGTCGAGACCGACGACATCAGAAGCTATGTCACGTTCCACCTCGATCCCCGGGCGCGGTTCTCGGATGGCAAGCCGGTAACGGCCGACGACGTGCTGTTTTCCTGGGCGCTGCTGCGCGACCGCGGCCGCCCCAACCACCGCCAGTATTACGCCAAGGTCGGCAAGGCCGAGGCGCCCGACCCGCTCACCATCAGGTTCGATTTCGGCGGCGCGCCCGACCGCGAACTGCCGCTGATCCTCGGCCTGATGCCGGTATTGCCGCGCCATGCGGTCGATCCCGAAACCTTTGAGGATACGACCATGACCGGACCGGTCGGTTCCGGTCCCTATCGCGTCACTGCGGTGCGCCCCGGCGCCAGCGTCACGCTGACGCGCAATCCCGATTATTGGGGCCGTGACCTGCCGGCGAACCGCGGCCTGTGGAACTTCGACGAGATCCGGTTCGATTACTACCGCGAGTCCAACGGCCAGTTCGAAGCCTTCAAGCGCGGGCTCTATGATTTCCGCAACGAATCCGAGCCGCTGCGCTGGCACGACGGCTATGATTTCCCGGCCGCCCGCAGCGGCGAGCTGATCCGCGACGTCATCAAGCCGGCGATGCCGCAGCCGTCGGAGTATTTGGTGTTCAATACCCGCCGCGCGGTGTTTGCCGACGTCCGCGTGCGGCGCGCCCTGACGCTGCTGTTCGATTTCGAATGGATCAACCGCAACTACTTCTTCGGCCTCTATACGCGTGCCGGAGGCTTCTTCGCCGGGTCGGAATTATCAGCCTATGGCCGCGCCGCCGATGCGCGCGAGCGCGAACTGTTGAAGCCGTATCTGGCGCACATCCCGCCTGACATTCTCGACGGCAGCTTCCGCCTGCCCGTGTCAGACGGTTCGGGCCGCGACCGCGCGGCGCTGCGGGCCGCCCTCACGCTGCTGTCCGAGGCCGGCTACGTGCTCGACGGCACCGTGCTGCGCCAGCGCGCGACCAAAGCACCCCTCACCTTCGAAATCCTGGTCACGACGCGCGATCAGGAACGGATCGCGCTGGCCTACGCCAGAGACCTCAAGCGCGCCGGCATCGAGGCCAGCGTGCGCGCGGTCGATCCGGTGCAATTCGACCAGCGCCGGCTCGGCTACGAGTTCGACATGCTGCAGAACCGCTGGGACCAGTCGCTGTCACCCGGCAATGAGCAGTCGTTCTATTGGGGCAGCCAGGCCGCCGATATCCCCGGCACAAGGAACTACATGGGCGCAAAGGACCCGGCGATCGACGCCCTGATCGCGGCGCTGCTGGAGGCCCGCGAGCGGCCGGAATTCGTCTCGGCGGTGCGGGCGCTGGACCGGACCCTGATGTCGGGCTTCTACGCTATCCCGTTGTTTAACGTCGCCGAGCAATGGATCGCGCGATGGAATCGGGTAGAACGGCCTTCAACCATCGCCTTGACGGGCTACCTGCCGGAGACGTGGTGGCACAGACCGGACGCCAAATGATGCAACCGCCCAGAGCGTTTTCCAGCGAAGTGGACACCGGTTCGCGCGAAGAAAACGCGTCAAATCAAGACTCTAGTGCCATCGAAGTGACGCCGTGACCCTGCCAGCCGCTTCGCCCACGCTCGATACGTTGTTCAAGCGGTCACTGGCACGGCAGCCGGATGCGACGGCGCTGGTCGATCCGCCGAACAAGCAGCGCGTCACCGGGCAGACGCCGAAGCGCCTCACCTATGCGCAGGCCGACCGCGCCATTTCCGCGCTGGCTGCGCATTTCATCGAATCGGGATTGCCGGCCAACTCGGTGATCGCGGTCCAGCTGCCGAACACCATCGAATTCGCGCTGACAATTCTGGCCGCCTATCGCGCCGGACTGGTGGTCGCCGTGCTGCCCTTGCTGTGGCGGCAGGCGGAACTGACCATGGCGCTCAACCGCACCGCGGCGCGGGCGATCGTCACCACAAGCAAGGTCGACGGCATCGTCTATGCGGATCTGGCCATGAATGCCGCGGCCGAAGCGTTTTCGATCCGCCATGTCTGCGGCTTCGGCACCGATTTGCCGGAAGGCATGGCCTCCCTCGACAACGCGATCCTGAGGGAATCCACCACCGCGCGCGCGGTGATCCAGGATGGCCGCAAGGCGGCGCTGATCTCGTTCGATCTGACGTCGGAAGGTTTCCGGCCCGTGCCGCGCGCCCATCTCGGCCTGATCGCCGGAGGGCTTTCGGTCTCGCTCGAAAGCGACGTCCCACAGGGCGCAACGATCCTGTCGGCGTTCTCGCCAATGTCGTTTGCCGGCCTCGCCTCGACGCTGACGGTCTGGCTGTTGTCGGGCGGAACCCTGGTGCTGCACCATCCCTTCGACGAAGAGGTGCTGGAGCAGCAGGTCAACGAGTATGCCTGCGATACGCTGATTGCCCCGGCCCAACTGGCGTTGCGGCTGGACGAACTCGACCTCGCGGGCAGCCTGCCCTCCCTGCGCAACGTCATCGGCTTGTGGCGCGCGCCGGAACAGGTGATGTCGAGCGCGTCCTGGTCGACCCAGCAGGCAACGCTGACCGACGTCTATCTGTTCGGCGAAGTCGGTTTGTTCGGGGCGCGCCGGATTGCGGACGACGGTTCGCCGGCCCTGATCAAGTCAGGACCGCACGGGGCGCCGCGCGAACTGCCGGGCTCCTCGATCGCGGGCGACATCCTGCTGACGCCGCGGGGCACCCTGGGACTGCGCGGACCGATGATCCCGGTCGCGGCCTATGCGCCCCCACCGCCCCCCAGCGACTCGCTGATCGCAGCCCCGCCGCGCGATTACGTCGACACCGATTATTCCGCCCGGCTCGACCGCTCGACCGGCGCCATCAACATCACCGCGCCGCCGTCCGGCATCATGGCGGTTGGCGGCTACCGCTTCCTGGCGCAGGACCTGCAGGAATGGGCCCGGCGGCTCGGGCAAGGCGCGCTGCTCACGGCATTGCCGGATCGCCTTAGCGGCCATCGGCTTGCCGGCCGGGCCCAGGACAACGCCCGCGCCCGCGACGCGCTGACGGAACTCGGGCTTAACCCGTTGATGGTCGAAGCGTTTCGCGACCGGGCCAACACCACCTGAGCGCAATTTCGCGGCTTGCGTTGACGCCACATTAAGCCCGGCAAACTAGGATCGCGCTCTCATAAATGGCGCGCTTGATCCGAGTTGTCAGATGTCCCAGCAAGGCCCGATCCTCGTCGTAGCGACCGCAAGGCGTCCGTCGTTTGCCGCAGCGCTCGATGTCGCAAAGCTGTTTCCGGTCGTCGAGGCCGAATGGGCGGACGCAGGCCGCGCGGTCGAACAGCTGCAGCCAGCGGCGGTATTGGCCGCCACGTCCGACGTCGATCAGGCCACGCTTGCCGCACTCGCCGCGCCGATTGCGGCCCACCAACCTTACCTGCCGCTGATCGCGGTCGATCCGCAGGGAACGTTGCCCGAAAACGTCATTCCATTTTTCCAGAGCCAAAATTCTCAAGAACTCGGAGACTCCAACCGCCTCGTCGCGCGCCTGCGCGCGGCGCTGCGCATCCGCTCGCTGCACGCGACCGTGATGCGCCGGCTGGTACCGGCCACCCGGATCGCGCTCTCGGACATCGACACCTTCCGAGATGCTACCGTGCTGCTGGTCGGCCGCGGCGGCGCCTACCCCACGCTGTCGGTCTCGCTCGGCGAACAAACCGGCGTGGTCGGCGCGCTCAGTATCGAGGCTGCGGCGAAGCATCTCAATGCGCGCGACATCGACGGCATCGTGGTCAGCGAAGGTTTTAGCCCGCGCGTGGTCGATGCTTTCCTGACCGTGCTGGCGGAAGACGCCCGCTTCCGCCATCTGCCTGTGGTGGTGACGTCAGGCGATCTGTTGCCGGCCTATGAATTGCCGAACCTCGAAATCCTCTTGGGCGAGCCCGCACAAATGGTGGCGACCGCGTTGCCTCTGATCCGCCAGCATGCCTTCGAAGCGCATTTGAGCCGGACGCTGCGCTCGATCGACGCCGAGGGTTTGATCGATGCCCGCACCGGCCTGCTCACACCAACCGCCTTCGAACGCGACTTCGCCAGCGCGGTCTACCAGACCCAGCAACGCGGCGGCGGCCTGTCGGTTGCGCGCTTCGCCTTCGACCCCGCGCATCCCCGCGCCCAGTTCGACGGCGCGCGCATCATCAGCCGGCTGATGCGGCAGATGGATTTTGGTGCCGTTTGCGATGACGGATCGGTCCTCGTCGCCTTCGCCGAGACCGACCTCAAGACCGCGCATACGATCGCGCGGCGGCTGTCCAGCGTGATGCGCCACACCAGCCACGGCAAGCGCGACACGCGCGCAGAACCAACCGTGACGGTCGCGACGCTGGAGTCGAAGGACTCCGCGAAGGCGCTGCTCGCGCGCCTCGGCGAAGAGGCGCATCGCGCCGCGTCGTGAAGGCCTCAGGTCGGGTCTTCGAAGAAGTGGAAACCCAACGGGCCGATCCCAAAATCCACCACCGGTCAATGGTGAGACGTCCCTTGTTATCGTCCATGAACCCGCTGGGCTGCTGGGGCGACACACAAGGCGGATGCTGCTCGTCGCCTGGGCCGACGGGCGCGGGCGCTTTGCGCCCACCCGGTGAGGACGAGGCAATGCCGAGAGACAACACGGAGCCAAATTGGAAAGCTCGGAGCATCGCCTTGTTTGCGATAGTCCTTGCGCTTGTGGGAGGGCTCTCGCTGTTCAACAAGGCAAACGACGACACGAAACCTCCCGCCGCCGTCGCGGAAGCTGCCACCGCCGGTTCGAGCAACTGCCATGAATTCGAGGCGAATGCCCGTAAGCTGTTCGACCAGGGCGGCGACACGGCAACGCTGAGTGGCGCATTCGCGCCCGGCGACCAGGTGCACCTGGTGATCGATTTCAACGGCGTCAGCTATGCGTGGGAATCGACGGGCGTGTTGGGAAAAATGCCGAACGTGAGCGGCTCCCGCTGGTTCAGCTGGCTTAGCGGGTACAAGTACACCGCGCGCACCAGGGCCACATACTCGCCCGAGCACACGCTGATATCCTCCGTGTCCGACGGCAAGATCAGTGGATTCGCCAAGTTGGAGGTGAAGCTCGATGTAGCCACCGCCGGAGATGGCGCGATAACAATCAAGAAGACAGGCAGCGGGCTATTGCCGAAGGTCGTGATCGCAAACTGCAAGCCCTCGAAACAGACGCCCGCGATCACACGGCAATTGTCGAGCTGATATCTTCGTAGGGTGGGCAAAGCGAAGCGTGCCCACCACGCTCCATGGTGGGCACGGCGCAAGCGCGCCTTTGCCCACCCTACAAAGCGCTTACGCCGCCTTCTTGTTCTCCGCGAGGTTGGCGAGCTGGCGCAAAATCTCCGTCGTGCCCATCAGCCGCTCTTCCGGCGTCTTCCATATCTGCAGGAACACCACCTTCATGTCCGGGCGCACCTTGGCGGCCTGGCCGTGCTGGCGGATGAAGAACACCAGCCGGTCCGGCTGCGCGAACTTGTTGTCGCGGAAGCTGATGACGGCGCCCTTCGGCCCGGCATCGACCTTCTCGACATTGGCCCTTCGGCAATAGGCCTTGATCGCGGCGACCTTGAACAGATAGCGCACCTCGTCCGGCAGCACGCCGAAACGGTCGCGCATTTCGGCGGCGAAATTGTCGATCTCTTCGTCGGTCTCGAGATCGGCGAGCCGGCGGTACAGCGACAGCCGTACCGCGAGGTCGTTGACGTAATCCTCCGGGATCAGCACGGGCATGCCGATGGTGATCTGCGGCGACCAGCGGTCGGCCGCGGGCTCGACCACACCGGCCTTGAGGTTGAGGATCGCCTCTTCCAGCATCGATTGATAAAGCTCGAAGCCGACTTCCTTGATGTGGCCGGATTGTTCCTCGCCGAGCAGATTGCCGGCGCCGCGGATGTCGAGGTCGTGGGACGCGAGCTGGAAGCCGGCGCCCAGTGTCTCCAGCGATTGCAGCACCTTCAGCCGTCGCTCGGCCTGCCCGGTGATCTTCTGCTGCGCCGGCAGCGTGAACAGCGCATAGGCCCGCAGTTTCGAGCGCCCCACCCGGCCGCGCAATTGGTAGAGCTGCGCCAGGCCGAACATGTCGGCGCGGTGCACGATCAGCGTATTGGCCGAGGGAATATCAAGCCCGGATTCGATGATCGTGGTCGAGAGCAGGATGTCGTATTTGCCGTCGTAGAACGCCGACATGATGTCTTCGATCACGGTCGGCGGCATCTGGCCGTGGGCAACCGCAACCTTCATCTCCGGCACGTGCTTGTCGAGGAAGTCCTTGACGCCCGCGAGGTCCTCGATGCGCGGCACCACATAGAACGCCTGGCCGCCGCGGTAGCGTTCGCGCAGCAGCGCCTCGCGGATCATCAGGGGATCATGCGGCGCCACGAAGGTGCGCACCGCGAGGCGATCGACCGGCGGCGAAGCGATGATCGAGAGATCGCGCACGCCGGTCAACGCCAGCTGCAGCGTGCGCGGGATCGGCGTCGCGCTCAGCGTCAGCACATGCACCTGCGCCCGCAATTGCTTGAGCCGTTCCTTGTGGCTGACGCCAAAGTGCTGTTCCTCGTCGACGATCAAGAGGCCGAGATCCCTGAACTTGATCGCCTTGCCGAGCAGCGCATGGGTGCCGACGACAATGTCGACATTGCCTTCCGAAAGCCCCTTCTTGACCTGCGTCAGTTCCTTCGGCGCGACCAGCCTTGAGGCCTGTGCGACGTTGACGGGGAAACCTCTAAACCGTTCGGCAAAGGTCTTGCTGTGCTGCCGCGCCAGGAGCGTGGTCGGCACCACCACTGCGACCTGCTTGCCGTCGAGCGCGACGGCAAACGCCGCCCGTAACGCTACTTCCGTCTTGCCGAAGCCGACGTCGCCGCAGATCAGCCGGTCCATCGGCCGGCCGCTTTCGAGGTCTTTCAGCGTGGACGTGATGGCGCCGAGCTGGTCCTCGGTCTCTTCATAGGGGAAGCGTGCGCAGAACTCGTCATAGACATGCGGCTGCACCGGCATTTTCGGCGCTTCATGCAGATGGCGTTCGGCCGCGATCTTGATCAGTTCGCCCGCGATCTCGCGGATGCGGTTCTTGAGTTTTGCTTTTCGCGCCTGCCAGCCGCCGCCGCCAAGGCGGTCCAATTCGACGTTGGCGTGGTCGGAGCCGTAGCGCGACAGCAGTTCGATGTTCTCGACCGGCAGGAACAGTTTTGTTTCGGCGGCGTAGTGCAGTTCGAGGCAGTCATGCGGCGCGCCGGAGACTTCCAGCGTCTGCAGCCCGATGAAGCGGCCAATGCCGTGCTCGACATGCACCACGAGATCGCCGGCGGCGAGACTCGTGACCTCCGAGATGAAATTATCGAGCTTGCGGCTCGCCTTGCGCGGCCGCACCAGGCGGTCGCCGAGGATGTCCTGTTCGCTGATGACGGCGACGTCGTCAGTCTCGAAACCGGATTCCATGCCGACCACCGCCAGCATGGCCTCGTTGCGCGGGGTCGCCTGCACGGTGCGCCAGGTGTTGACGCTGGTGAGGTTGAGCAGCTTGTGATCGCGCAGCATGCTGCCCATGCGGTCGCGCGAGCCCTCGCTCCACAGCGTGATCACGACCTTCTTGCGCTGCGCCTGCAGCGCCAGCACATGGGCGACGACGGCCTCGAAGACGTTGACGGAGCTATCGGCGCGCTCCGGCGTGAAGTTGCGCCCCTGCCGCGCGCCGGCATCGAACACGTCAGAACTGTCGTCGGGCACCGCGAACGGCGTCAGCCGCGCCAGCGCGGCTTCCTCCAATCGTGTCGTCCACTCCTGCTCGGTCAAATACAGCCGGTCGGGCGGCAGCGGCTTGTAGATCGCGCCGCCCCCGGGATGCTCCAGCGCCTCGCGCCTCGCTTCATAATAATCCGCGATCTGCTTGAAACGCTCGCGGGCAGCGTCCTCCCCTTGTGGTTCGATCGCGACCGGCGCGCCGTCGAGATAGTCGAACAGCGTGTCCATCCGTTCCTGGAACAACGGCAGCCAGTGCTCCATGCCGGGATGGCGGCGGCCTTCGCTGACGGCTTCATAGAGCAGATCGTCGCGCTGCGGCGCGCCGAAGGTCGCGACATAGCCCATGCGAAAGCGGCGGATGGTCTCGGTGACCAATTGGAATTCCGAGACCGGCACCAGATCGAGCGCGCGCATGTCGAGCAGCGTGCGCTGGGTTTCGGCGTCGAACGTGCGGATCGATTCCAGGCTGTCGCCGAAGAAATCGAACCGCACCGGCTGGTCGAGCCCGGCCGGAAAGAGGTCGAGAATGCCGCCGCGCACGGCGTATTCGCCGGGCTCGCGCACCGTCGAGGAGCGGTTGTAGCCATTATGCTCCAGCCAGGCGACGATGGAGTCCATCGGCACGACGTGACCGGGCGCCACCGACAGCGCCTGCGCCGCCACCACCTCGCGCGCCGGAACGCGCTGGACGATGGCGTTGACCGTGGTCAGCACGATCAGCGGCTTGTCGCTGCCTTGAAGCCGCGACAGCCGCGCCAGCGTGGTCAGGCGCTGGGCCAGGACGCCGCCATGCGGCGACACCCGATCGTAGGGCTGGCAGTCCCAGGCCGGAAACTGCATGACCGGCAAATCGGGCGCGAAGAATTCCAGCGCCCGCGCCAGTTGCTGCATGCGGGAGCCGTCGCGGCACACCACCGCAAGGCTCACCGCCGGTGGCTTCGGCTTGGCGGCGACCGCGCGTGCGAGGTCAGCGACGACCAGCCCTTCCGCGCCCTCGGCGACATTGGCAAAAGTCAGCGCGCGGCCGGGAGCCAGCAGCGCAGCAGGAGATTTCACAGGTGACTTCATGCGTCGTGATCCACGGCGCGACGCGCCTTGATGCGATCGAACAGCGCGCTGGCGTATTCGGGATCGAGCGGCTTTTCGCCGGTCAGCGCGGCATAGAGGTCGGGATCGGGCACCTCGAGCAGCCGTTCCAACTCGGCCATGTCGCTCTCAGACAGATCAGCGATCTCGGCGTCGGCAAAGCGCCCGAGGATGAGATCCATCTCGCGGGTGCCGCGATGCCAGCAGCGAAACAAAAGCCGCTTGCGGCGGTCATCGAGGCCACCGCTCGATCGTGTCGAACCCGTCATTGTCCCATTCCCATCCGAACGCCAAAAGCCCGGACGTGCCGGGCGGGGTTGATATAGCCATGGCCGCAGCGAATGTCAGTAGCGTTTCCGGCGCAAATCCAAGTGAAAGTCCAAGTGAACTTGATGCATGTGAACCTGATGCCCGTGACATGCGACAATAGCTTGGCGCGGCGGACTTGCAGCTTTTGCGTTTCGCCGGTATGTGATCTGCGCGATCAGTGGCCGATTTTGGCACGATCATCAGGGAGAAGGCTCGATGACGTTGATGTCTCGCCGCCCCGTCGAGGGCATCGCCTGAGGGCGCGTGCGTTAGCCGCGCCGCTTGGGAAATCACGCGCTTAAGTCAGCGAGAGCTGTGCGGTGCGCGTCGACTAACCCAAATCTCTCTGAAAGCTTTCAAATGGGCACTTCTCCCAAGATGGACGGCCGTGCGCCGATCCATGTCTTCGCCTCGTCCAAATCCTGGATCGAGGGCAACGCCACGCTTCAACTGGAACAGGTCGCCGGCCTGGCTGGAGTCCGGGCGGTCGCCGCCATGCCGGATCTGCATCCCGGCAAATATGGTCCCGTCGGTTGCGCCATTCTGGCCGACCGGATTCATCCGCAGCTGGTCGGCTCCGACATCGGCTGCGGCATGGGACTGTTTGAACTCGATATTGCCGCACGCAAGCTGCGGCTCGACCAGCTGGCCGACCGCTTGAGCTCGCTCGATCAACCCTGGGACGGCGATGTCGCCGGCGTCCTGGCTGACACCGGTCTTGACGCCACCACGTTCGATGCTTCGCTCGGCAGCATCGGCGGCGGCAATCATTTCTGCGAGATCCAGGCCATCGAGGAAATCCTTGCGCCGGAGACCGCCGCGCAAGCGGGACTGGACCGGGATCAGGCCTATGTCCTGGTTCATTCCGGTTCGCGCGGTCTCGGCTACTCGATTCTGGAACGCGTCCTGTCGAACGGGCAAGCAGCGCTTGATCCCGCGAGTGAAGACGGCGGATCCTACATGGACGCGCATGATCACGCCGTGCGATGGGCCAGGCTCAACCGTCGCATCATCGCAGAGCGGGCCGCAGCGGCAGCGCGTGCGGACCTGCGTCCGCTGAACGATCTGGCCCACAACATGGTCGAGCGTCAGGGCTCCATCGGTGGCGACGTCATGGCGCTGCATCGGAAAGGCGCAGCGGCTTCCGATCGCGGGCTGGTGCCGGTGCCGGGATCGCGCGGGACTCTGTCCTATCTGGTGGAGCCGCTGGCGGCGATGCAAACCGAGGCGCTCGCCTCGCTCGCGCATGGTGCGGGCCGCAAATACGACCGGGCATCCATGCACGGCCGCGTGCGGGGCAAGAAATCCGACGTGGCACGGCTGGAGCGCAATCCGTACGGCGGCATCGTCGTCTGCGGGGATCGCGGGTTGCTCGTGGAAGAGGCGCCGGAGGCCTACAAGAACATCGACCGCGTCATCGCCGACCTCGTCGAGTTCGGCCTGGCGCGCGTGGTGGCGACATTCCGGCCGCTGGTGACGTTCAAGAAGGCGCAATCCAGCGTCGCAGCAAGCAACGGCAAGCGCGAAAAATCCTGGAAGGAGGATCGCCGATGATCCGGCTTCTCCTCACCAGCGGACGCGGTCCGGCGGAATGCCGGATCGCGCTCGCAAAGGCTGTCGCGACGCTCACCGCCGAAGCGACCTCGCTGGGTCTTGATACCGATTGCGTGAATGGGCCGAATCCGGACGGGCATGGTCCGGCGTCGGCGATAACAGTGATCCATGGCGATGCCGCCGCGGCCTTCGCACGGCCGTGGATCGGTTCGATCCAGTGGGTGGCGCAGAGCCCGCTCCGGCCACATCACAAGCGGAAGAACTGGTTCATTGGTGTTTTTGAACTTCCGGCGCCGCCCGAAGCGCCGAAAGCGCTGGCCGCGCACGACGTTCGCTTTGAAGCCTTCCGGGCCGGCGGCCCCGGCGGTCAACATCAGAACAAGACCGAGAGCGCCGTGCGTGCGACCCACATCGCAACCGGTCTGTCCGTCGTGGCGCGCGAGGAACGCTCGCAACATCGGAACAAGGCGCTGGCACTGGAGCGGATCGCGGCATTGATCAGGCTGCAGGGCGAACTCGAAGCGATCACGGCCCGGAATGATGCGCATGCGGCGCATGATCGCCTCGAGCGCGGCAGCCCGGTCAAGCGGTTCAAGGGCAGCGCGTTTCAGGCATCGTAGTCCGACACCAAAAAAGCCGTGGACGTCTGGCACAAAGCCGGGCATCCCGGACCGGAACGGACCTACATTTGCCCTGATGCGCCCTCCTCTGCTCAATCCGCTGTTTGCTCCGGTCACGACGCTTCCTGGCGTCGGGCCGAAGCAAGACAAATTGCTGCGCTATCTGCTCGGCCGCAGCGAGACGCCGCGGCTGGTCGATCTGCTGCTGCATCTGCCGGCCAGCGTGATCGATCGCCGGGCGCGGCCGAAGATCCGCGAAGCCGCTCAGGGAACCGTGGTGACGCTGGAGGTCACCGTCGATCGCCACCGGCCGCCGCCGCCGCGCAATTCGCGCGCGCCCTATCTCGTCTACGCCAGCGACGACACCGGCGACGTGGTGCTGACGTTCTTCCGCGCCAAGCCCGGTTATGTCGAAAAACTGCTACCCGCAGGCGAGAAGCGCTACGTGTCGGGCACCTTGCAGATGTACGACGGGATTCCCCAGATCGTGCACCCCACCAACATCGTGGATGAAGCGGCCTTTGCGAAACTGACCGGCATCGATCCGGTCTATCCACTGACCGAAGGCCTCGCGCTCGGCTCGCTGCGCCGCGCTGTGGCCCAGGCGCTGCAGAAACTCCCCGAACTGCCCGAATGGATCAGTCCGGAAGTCGTCCGCCGCTGCCACTTCCCGCCCATCCGGGAAGCGTTCACCCGTGTCCATGTCCCGGTCGAGCTGACGGACATCCTCCCCGATGGCCCGTTCTGGTCGCGGCTCGCCTTCGACGAACTTTTGGCGGGTCAACTGGCGCTGGCGCTGGTGCGCGCGCAGTTGCGCCGTCCCGCCGGCGATCGCCACGCCGGCGACGGCCATCTGCGCAGCAGGATCATCGACGCGCTGCCTTATGCGCTGACGGCGTCACAGCGCGATGCGGTTGCCGCCATCACCGGGGATCTGCGACAGCCGGTGCGGATGCTGCGGCTGCTGCAGGGCGACGTCGGATCCGGCAAGACGGTGGTCGCCCTGCTCGCGGCCGCCGCCGTGACCGAGGCGGGCAAACAGGCGGCGCTGATGGCGCCGACCGAAATCCTCGCGCGCCAGCACATCAAGACCATCACGCCGCTGGCCGAGCGCGCCGGCATGCGGGTGGCGATCCTCACGGGGCGCGAAAAGGGCAAGGAGCGACGCGAAATCCTCGCCCAGCTTGAAGCCGGCGAGATCGATTTTTTGGTCGGCACCCACGCGCTGATCCAGGACGACGTCGCCTTCAAGGCGCTGGCGCTCGCCGTGGTCGATGAACAACATCGTTTTGGTGTGCGCGAACGGCTGGCGCTCACCAACAAGGGCGACGCCGTCGATGTGCTGGTGCTGAGCGCGACGCCGATCCCGCGCACGCTGGTGCTGACCTATTTCGGCGACATGGACGTCTCGGAACTGCGCGAAAAGCCCGCCGGCCGCCAGCCGATCGATACCCGCACCGTCCCCAACAGCCGGCTCGACGAAGTCGTCGACGGCGTCGGCCGGGCACTCAAGGCCGGCAAGCTGGTCTACTGGATCTGTCCGCTGGTGGAGGAATCCGAAGCCGAGGGCATCGAGCACCTCACCAACGCCACCGAGCGGTTCGAGCGGCTGCAACAGCGCTTCGGCGACCGCGTCGGCCTCGTCCACGGCCAGATGAAGGGCACGGAAAAGGACCGCGTGATGGCGCAGTTCGCCGCCCACGAAATCGGCCTCCTGGTCGCCACCACCGTGGTCGAAGTCGGCGTCGACGTCCCCGCCGCGTCGATCATGGTGATCGAGAACGCCGAACGCTTTGGCCTCGCCCAGTTGCATCAATTGCGCGGCCGCATCGGCCGCGGTTCGGAGGCGTCAACCTGCCTCTTGCTCTACAAGGAACCGCTCAACGAGATGTCGACCGCGCGGCTGAAAGTGATCCGCGAAACGTCAGACGGATTCAGGATCGCCGAGGAAGACCTGAAACTGCGCGGCGAAGGCGACGTGCTCGGCATCCGGCAAAGCGGCCTGCCCGGCTACCGCATCGCGCGCTCCGAAGTCCACGGCCAGCTCATCACCCAGGCCCGCGACGAAGCGCTGCGGATCATGAAGGACAATCCGAAGCTCAAGGGCGACCGCGGCGAAGCGCTGCGCTGTTTGCTGTATTTGTATGAGCGGGATGAAGCGATCCCGCTGATCGGGGCTGGGTGACGGCCTCTCCCCGTCATTGCGAGCGCAGCGAAGCAATCCACGCGCGGCATAACGGATAGATGGATTGCTTCGTCGCTGCGCTCCTCGCAATGACGCCGAGCGGCCGGTGCCCTACTCCACCTTCGCCGGCTGCAGCGTGGCTGCATTCGCGGCGTTGGCCGCGCGCGCGGCGTTCGCGGTGGCGGCCAGTGCCGCGATCTTCTTCTGCGGATCGGAGCCCGGCTGCACCACGCCCGCGGACATGATCAGCGTTGCGGCGTCTTCGGCGCTCATGTCGATTTCGATGATCTTGTTCTTCGGCACATAGAAGAAGAACCCCGTGGTCGGGTTCGGCGCGCAGGGCAGGAACACCGAGATGTGCTCGTCCTGGCCGGGCAGCTTGTTGGCGATGTCGACGCTTGGCGATTGCGAGATCAGCACGATCGACCACATGCCCGGCGAGGGAAACTCGACCAGGCCGACCCGGCGAAAGCTCGATCCGTTCCCCGAGAACAGCGTCTCGAACACCTGCTTCAGGCCGCGATAGATCGCACGCACCGCCGGAATGCGGCCGAGCAGCCGTTCGCCGAGGTCGACCAAGGTCCGGCCGATCAGGTTCGCAGTCAGGAAACCCAGCAGCGTCAGCGCGATCACGGCGACGATCAGCCCGGAACCCGGCAGCCCGAACGGCAGATAGGTTTCCGGCCGGTAGGCAATGGGCACGAACGGCCGTACCAAGCCGTCGACCCAGGTGACGAACCACCAGGTCAGATAAAAGGTAATTGCAATCGGTCCGGCGACCACCAGGCCGGTGAGGAAGTAGTTGCGGAAACGGGCCATCAGGCCGGTATGGACGACTTCCGGCGGGACGTCGGCCGGGGTGGACGGGGGCAGATCTTGGGGATTCATTGCGGTTCCAGGTCGCGGGGGCAGCCGGTCTTGTTCCAGCTAAGCCATCCTAGCAGGTTTTTGAAGGCCTGAGGTGCCGGCAAGCACGCCCCTGCGGCTATTCGACCGTGACCGATTTGGCCAGATTTCGCGGCTGATCGACGTCGGTGCCCATCACCACGGCGGTATGATAGGCCAACAGCTGGACCGGAACGGCATAGACCATGGGCGTAAAGGTCGCAGCCATGTCGGGCAGCACGATGGTGACCAGGGATTCGATGGTCGCCTCCGCAGCCCCCTTGGCGTCGGTCATCAGGATGATGTTGCCGCCGCGGGCGGCGACCTCCTGCATGTTGGAGACGGTCTTTTCGAACACCCGGTCATGCGGCGCGATCACCACCACCGGCATGTTCTCGTCGATCAGCGCGATCGGGCCGTGCTTGAGCTCGCCGGCGGCATAGCCCTCGGCGTGGATGTAGGAGATTTCCTTCAGCTTCAGCGCGCCTTCCAGCGCCAGCGGATAGCTGGTGCCGCGGCCGAGATAGAGCACGTCGCGGCATTTGGCGATGTCGCGCGCCAGCTTTTCAATCTGCAGTTCGGTCGTCAGCGCCGCGGCCATCAGGCGGGGAACTTCGACGAGGCCATGGACCAGCTTGGTCTCATCCTCGTCGGACAATTCGCCGCGCGCCTTGCCGGCGGCAACGGCTAGCGCGGCCAGCACCATCAGCTGGCAGGTGAACGCCTTGGTCGAGGCGACGCCGATCTCGGGCCCCGCCAGCGTCTGCAGCACGGTTTCGCTCTCGCGCGCGATCGTGGAAGTTGCCACGTTGACCACGGAGAGCGTGTGCACGCCTTGCGACTTGGCGTAGCGCAGCGCCGCCAGCGTGTCGGCGGTCTCGCCGGACTGCGAGATAAAGATCGCCAGATCGCCCTTGCGCAGCGGCGCCTCGCGGTAGCGGAATTCCGAGGCGACATCGACCTCGACCGGCACGCGGCCGAGCCGCTCGAACCAGTATTTGGCAATATGGCCGGCATAGCTCGCGGTGCCGCAGGCGACGATCGCGATGCGCTGAACATTCCTGAAATCGAACGGCAGCGTCACCGGCAGCATCACGCGGTCGGTCGCCATGTCGACGTAGCGCGCCAGCGTATGGCCGACCACTTCCGGCTGCTCGTGGATTTCCTTGGCCATGAAGTGGCGGTAGTTCGCCTTGTCGACCAGCGAACTCGACGCCGTGTGCTTGATCGCGTCGCGATGAACGATCGCATTGTCCTTGTCGTAGATAGTGGCGCCCTTGCGCGTCAGCACCACCCAGTCGCCGTCCTCGAGATAGCTGACGGTATTGGTCAGCGGCCCGAGCGCAATCGCGTCCGACCCCAGATACATTTCGCCGTCGCCGTGACCGATCGCCAGCGGCGGGCCGTTGCGGGCGCCGATCATCAAATCATTGTCGCCGGCGAAGATGAAGCCGAGCGCGAACGCCCCGCGCAGCTGCGACAGCGCCGCCTTCACCGCTTCCACGGGACCTATGCCCTGGGCGAGCAGATTGTCGACCAGATGCAGCACGATCTCGGTATCGGTTTCGGTCTTGAAGACCGCGCCCTTTTTCTCCAGCGCCTCGCGCAACTCGCGAAAATTCTCGATGATGCCGTTATGGACCACGGCGACGCGTTCGGTCGCGTGCGGGTGCGCGTTGTTCTCGGTCGGCCGGCCGTGGGTGGCCCAGCGGGTATGCCCGATCCCGGTATGACCGGCGAGCGGTTCGGCCTCCAGCCGCTTTTCGAGGTTTTTGAGTTTGCCCTCGGCGCGGCGCCGCGCCAGATGGTCGCCCTCCAGCGTGGCGACGCCTGCGGAATCATAGCCGCGATATTCCAGGCGTTTGAGCGAATCCACCAACTGCTCCGCGACCGGAGCGCGTCCGAGAATGCCGACAATGCCGCACATGCGGTTTAATATCCCCAAATCGTCGAAAATTTGCCGAAGCAACGCCACGTTCCCTTAACGGGAAACGCGGCTACCCACCTACTCAATAATTATTGCGGATTGAGACAGTCTTAAGCGGAAAGCTTAACGACGGGGACTGTTAACGTTTCGATTGACCGAACGCCATCCGTGGCGTGTTCAAAACTCTCCGATGCACCAGGGAGCGCCGGTCAGGCGCCCCTTCTGCGCCCCGGTTTGGTCAGATCAAAGCTGCGGGCGACCGTTGGCCATGCGCAGGACCGTGCTGATGGTGGTCAACACGGCCTTCGCAACGTCGAGCAGGTTGACGCCGCCCTGCACGCGACCAAGCTCGTCATCGTTAAGGGATCGGTTGTCGTTCTGCTGCCCTCGGCTGTCACTCTGCGTATCGATGTTCATTGGCATCCTCCTCATCGGTGCTCGGGCGAATCCCCTCGTTTGCCGCCTCACGCTATTTGTTGGGACACAAGACTTCCGTGATCTGCCGCACGAACGCTGACTGCGACAAAACAACCCGACGGGCAAATCAATTCTGCTTTACAGAATTCGTGTCAAGCCCTGAATTAAAAAATATTTCGCTTTTCCCGAAGGAAAATCAGGTGCACAATTATCGCCATCCCGTCCCGCTGAGAGGGGCGCTCGCGATCGTCACGAACGTGGGACGGGGATGCGATGGACGCAAGAGTTGCGACTGACGAGCGCGGGTCGAGTGTACGGCAAAGACGCGTGGTCCTGACGCCCCGTATGCTGGCGTCAAGCTCCAAAGAGGCTAACGCTTCGGAGGAGCGACGGTGACAACGAGCACGGCCCGACCGGGGAGATCGCGTTATAAGCCGTAAAGCCATTGCGCAGGGAAGGCTGGGTGTTCTCCGCTGCCCTGTATGCTCGTGTGCACACTTTTCTGTGCAAACCGCACACGAGACCGCGGGTGCAGCGCGCACCCGGTCTTCCCTGCGCCCTCTCAATGAGAGGGCGGGAAGTTTCTGGCAAAGCTCGGGCGCAATGCGTCGCGAGAACGCGAACGCACATCCCCTCGGCTCACTTGATATGAAGCAGAAATTCTCCTCACGTCGTCCCGGCCTTGAGCCGGGACCCATAACCACAGGGAGAAGTTTTGCGGAAGGTCTCTGCTACCGAGGCTTCGTCGAGAGATCACGCGGTATGGGTCCCCCGATGCGCAATTGCGCATCTGCGTTCGCCGGGACGACCAGGATGAGCCAGCGTCGTTCGAAGACCTCCGGCACGCGAACCCCTCAACCTTCCTTCTTCGCCTTCGCCCGCAGCTTCATCTCGCGGTAGCGCGCCGCGCCGCCGTCGCGGTTGTTCTGCGGGCTGCGCTCGACGGCCAGCGCATCGTCGGGCACGTCCTTGGTGATGACCGAGCCCGAACCGATATAGGCGCCTTTGCCGATTTTCACCGGCGCCACCAGCGACGAATTGGTGCCGACGAAAGCGCCCTCGCCGATCGTGGTCTTGTGCTTGAAAAAGCCGTCATAGTTGCAGGTGATGGTGCCGGCGCCGATGTTGGAATTGGCGCCGACATGGGCATCGCCGATGTAGGAGAGATGGTTGACCTTGACGCCGGCTTCCAGGTGAGCCGCCTTGGTCTCGACGAAATTGCCGATCCGCGCGCCGTCGCCGAGCGAGGTGCCCGGCCGCAGCCGCGCGTACGGGCCGACCGACGCCTTCTTGCCGATCGAGGCCTGCACGATGTGCGAGAACGAATGGATCACCGCGCCGTCGGCGATGGTGACGCCGGGGCCGATCACCACGAACGGCTCGATGGTGACGTCGTTGCCGAAGGTGGTGTCGGCGGCGAGATGCACGGTTTCCGGCGCGATCAGCGTCACGCCGGCGTCGAGCGCCGCCTTGCGCAGCCGCGCCTGCATCACAGCTTCGGCTTCGGCGAGCTGGGCCTTGGTGTTGATTCCGCGCACTTCATCCTCGCTGGTTTCAATCACGACAGCCTCCAATCCCATGTCCCTGACGAGTGTGACGGCGTCGACCAGGTAATACTCGCCCTTGCTGTTGGCATTGCCGATCCGCTCGAGGATCGAGAGCGCCTTCTTGCCGTCGAACGCCATCACGCCGGCATTGCACAGCGTGACCTTGCGCTCCTCGGCGCTGGCATCGGCATGCTCGCGAATCGCCACCAGCTGCTCGCCTTCGATCAGCAAGCGGCCGTAGCCGGTCGGGTCGGCGGCGCGAAAACCGAGCACCGCGAGGGCTGCGCCCTTCTCCAGCGGCGCCCGCATTCGCGCAAAGGTCTCGGCCGATATCAAAGGCGTATCGCCGAAGGCAACGATCAGGTCGTCAGCCCCACGCGCCAGCGCATCGCGGGCCGCCAGCACCGCATGCGCGGTGCCGAGCCGTTCGCGCTGGATGAAGGTCGCGGCATCGGGGCGGATCCGCACGACCTCGTCGGCGACCGCCTTGTGGTCCGGCCCGATCACGACGGCGAGCGAGGCGCCCGCGCCATTCGGGGCGGCATCCAGCACATGCGCCAGCAGCGACTGGCCGGCCACCGGGTGCAGCACCTTGGGCAGCGAGGACCGCATCCGCGTCCCCTCGCCGGCCGCGAGCACCACCGTCAGGCTGGATCGAGCAGTCATGAGAAGTCCTCTACTAGAGCGTTTTCCAGCGAAGTGGAATCCGGTTCGCGTGAAGAAAACGCGTCAAAACAAGAATCCCTATCAGGGCCAAAGGCGACGGCGCCGTCTTTAGGTGTTTTCGCTGTGAGTGGAAACCCGATTCGCCGTCCCGCAAAGTTCCGGATTCAAGATCATGGCAGAATTCCTGTTAATGTTTGCCCTGTGATTCGGCAGGCCTCGGGAGGGCCAGAGACGTTTGGCCAAGAATTCCGACCATCGCGCTGGCGGCCTCGAGACGGACGATACCGGCGGCGTGCTGAGCGGTTTGCTGGCCGAGGAAGAGGATCTCGACCGCCGCGCGCTGTGGCGGCTCGGATCGTGGGGCGTCGGTGCGGTGGCCGCGGTCGTCGTCGCCGTGATGGCCAACCAGACCCAGTTTGGATGGAAGCGCGACCAGATGGCCGCGGCCGATCTCAGCCAGCGAGCGCAGCAGATCCAGAATGTTGCCAATCAAACGGAACGCGAGGCGCGGCGGCTCGCCGCGGCCATCGATACGCTCAACAGCGATCGCGACCGGCTCTATGCCCGCGTCACCGGCCTGGAACGCGGGCTGGACTCCGTGACCGGGTCCATCGCCCGCCAGAATTCCGCCGCGGCATCGCCGCCCGCCCCGGCAGCGCCTTCGCCTGCCGAGCCCCAAGCTCCCCAAAATCAGGCCGCGCAAAGTCCCGCACCTGCCGTGGCGCCGGTGGCGACACAGACGGCTGCGGCCGCGCCTGACAAATCCGGTGCCAATCCGATCCCCGCCGAACCGGGTCCGGCGGCAGTTTCATCCGTTGCCAAGGATCCGGCCAAAGAACCTGGCAAGGAAACTGCCAAGGAGACCTCCAAGGAAACCATCAAGACCGAGCTGCCGAAGATCGAAGTAAAGAAGACCGAGGCGGCAAGGTCTGAAGCCGCCAAAGCTGATTTGGCCAAAGCTGAGGCGATAAAGCCTGAAGCGGTAAAGTCCGATACGGCGAAAATCGATACCGTGAAGATCGAAGTTGCGAAGGCCGACGCTGCGACGCCGGCTACGCCGCTGGTCGCCTCACAGTCCTTCATGGCGCCGCCCGATCCGTCCGCCACCAAACTGATCGAACCCGCCAGGCACTTAAATCCGGTGATCGCGAGTCCGATCCCGGAAGTGATGGCGGCCGTACCGGCCACGGACGCCGAGGCGGACGAGGAAACCACCCCGAAGGTCCCGGTCCAACGGACCCAATTCGGGGTCGATCTCGGCACCGCCAATTCGGTCCCCGGCCTGCGCGCGCTGTGGCGCGGGCTGTTGAAATCGAGATCGAACGCGCCGCTCGCCGCGCTCCGCCCGATTATCGTGATCAAGGAAAGCACCAACGGGCTCGGTATGCAGCTTCGGCTGGTGGCCGGTCCCATCAACGACGCCGGAGCTGCCGCCCGGATCTGCGCCGTTCTGACCGAAAACAAGCGGAACTGCGAGACGGCGATCTTCGACGGCCAACGGCTGTCGCTGACCGGCGACAACCCCGCGCCTGCCCCGGGCGCAAAACCCGCGCCGCGCCGGCGGGGTGCGGTGGCGAAGCGAGCGGCCGTCGTCGTGGAGGAGCCGGCAAAGAAGCCGGAAACAGCGGCAACAACCGCGGTCTCGTCCTGGTTCAGCAAGCGGGGCCAATAGATATTTCATTGCAATACAAGGGGTTGCGGCGAGACTCTGAACTGTTTTTGTTGCCCCTTAATGTCCTGCAGTGACTTGTCCCGGCGGCCATTCCCGACCATATTCGCCCCGCCATCCATCCAAGCCCGAGAAAATGCCGCTGTGAAAAAAACTCCGTTCCGGCTGACGCCCTATCAGGTGCAGTTCCTGTTGGTGGTCGGCTTCGTCACCGTCGGCTACGCGCTCTATCTGCGCTATCTCGCGGTCGAGTTCTCCACCGTCGCGCTGGCGTGCGACGCCGGCCTGCAGACGATGATTTGCAAGGCCCGCACGCTCGCCACCACCCTGTTCAAGAATTCGGTGTTCGGCATCGTCGCCCTGATCATCGCGGTGCTTCACGTGATGCGGCCGTCGATCGTGCTTTTGACCGGCGGGCTGATCGCAGCCGGGCTCGGGATCGTGCTCTATAATGTCGTGCTGTCGGGGATCGCGATCGGGTTGCTTATTTTGGGCTTTGCGCGGCCCGCGCCCGCCACAGCGTAAGCGCGAGCAGGAAGTAGATCGCGCAGGTCCACATCGCCTGCCAGTTCTGCGCGCCTTCGTTCACTCCGATATAGAGTGTGGCCACCACGAGCAGTCCGGCAAAGGCCGATTCGGCGATCGGGCGAGCGCCCTCTTTCGGCCGGTTGACCAGCATCAAGGCGGCAAACGGCACCACGGCCATGGTCAGCGAAGCGAACGGAAAATCGCGATAGCGCGGATCGAACGCAAAACCGAGCGCGGTCTCCGCGCCGATCACCGTGGCGACGACCAGCGTCAGGCCGAGCAGCACTGACAGCACCGATCCGGTCCGGCCATCGCGCGGGCCGAGCAATTCGAGGAAGGTCGGCAGCGGCCGTCCCGACATCGCAGCGTTGGCGCAGAGCATCGGCGAGGCGATCGCGGCCGCCAGCAGCGCCCCCCATTGCAGCCAGCCGCCGGTCCCGTAGCTCTCATAGAACATCTTGTCGGCGGCGACGCCGAGCAGCATGCCGGAAATCGTCGCCGAGGTGCCGACCGCAAGCCAGGCGGCCAGCCGCGGCTGCCAGGGCCGCCGCCGCAACGTCAGCCAGCCCGCGAGAAACACGAAGAAGCTGAGCGCCATGCCGCATCCCATCTGCAGCTTCCAGAACGGAAAATTGCTGATGGCCTCGCCCGGCGGATATTTCACCGCCCGCTGCGCGTCATCGATCAGGCCCCAATAGCCGCCGACGGTGCCCTCGAGCTGGCGCTTCCACGGCTGGTCGTAGGCCTCGATCAGGTTGACGCGAAAGCCTTCGCGCTTGGCGAGATCGAGAATTTCGGAAACCACCCGCGCCTGGTTGGTGCGCGACGGCAGCGCGCCCTCGCGCATCCGCCCGGCGCTGGGCCACCCGGTCTCGCCGATCAGGATCTCCTTGCCCGGAAAGGCGACCGCCATCCGCTTGCGGATCGAATCGACATGGGAGGCGGCAAACTTCGCGCGCACCGGCATGTCTTCCCAGTACGGCAGGATATGAATCGTGACGAAATCGACGGCGTCGTAGATCTCACGGTTGCGCAGCCAGAATTCCCAGACATCGGCATAGGTGACGGGAATGGTGACCTGCGGCTTGACCGCGCGGATGTAGGCCGCGAGATCCGACGTCGTCATCTCGCCGCGCAGCAGCACTTCGTTGCCGACCACCAGCGCGGTAATGACACCCGGATATTCCTTGGTCAGGCCGACCGCGATCGCGATCTGCGAATAGTTCTTGATCCGGTTGCTGCTGAGCCAGATGCCCTGAATGACCTTCAGCCCGACCTTGGCGGCGATGGCCGGAACCTGGTCGAGCCCGTTCTCGATCGAATAGGTGCGTACGCAGTCGGTGATCTTGGCGAGTTGCGTCAGATCCTGCGTGATCTGCTCGGCATCGATATGCGTGGTCGGCACCAGCGGCGTCTGCTCGCCCCGGAACGGCGCATAGGAGACGCATTGCAGTTTGGCGTTGGGGTCGATCGGGGCGCGCACGAGCGTGATCGGGGTGGCCAGCCACCACCACAAAGCTGCGATCATACCTAGCGATGTCAGGAGAAGCGCCAGCGGCGTACGAAAAGAAATCGGTTCCATCCTCCGGGCGGGGACCGTCGATTAGCCGGTCACCGGCGTTCTGCCAAGAGTGATCTATCAGGAGGATAGACCTAATCCAAACAGCTGATCCCAAGAGCTAGTCCAGAGCTAGTCCAAAGGGCAGATCAAAGTCCTCCTCCGCGCCTTCCCTGCGACGATTTTACCACGCGACGATAAAGTTGTGACTTTGCTGGACAAAATCCGAAATAACCGTCATGGGAATCCGGCAGCGTCTCCGCCGCAATGGAGACCTATTTGGACGGCAACTAGCCAAGCCATCACGAGCCGTGGGAATTGCCTTTTCGGGAATTCAGCGGCCATGTAACAAGTCGGGGAATGTATGCGTCGAAGTGGGCCTGATCTCAAAAGTGCGGTTTTGCGCCACCTCGCCGTTGCAGGCCTTGTCCTCGTGATCGGATCAGGCGGGGTTTTGGCCCAGAGCGGCACCCCCGCCCCGGACCAAACCGGCAAGCCGCCTGCGGCCAGTTCGGCCGACGTGAACCGGGACAACCAGCGCAAGACCGACGAATTCGTCGAGGCCACGCAGGCCATCAACGGTCCGGCCGGAAACCCGGAATGCGTCTGGCTCGGCCGCCGCGTGGTCCGCCTGATGTGGCTCGACGACCTCGATACCGCGTTCCGGCACCTCGACCTCTATGACCGATTCGGCTGCCCCGGCGGCCATGTTCAGGCCACCTTCCGCTGCCTGACCCGGTTTGGCGGCCAGATCGACCCCAAGGTCGCCGAAACCCTGTCGAGCCGGATCCATGCCTGCTGGATCAATCCGGGCGCCCAGCCCCAGGCGGCGGCAGCTGCCGCCAGCCCGGCCGCGCCTGCGGCCGCCGGCAATGCGGCGCCAGCGCCAGCCGCATCCCCCTCGCCGGCCCCGAGCCCCACCCCCGCCGCGCCGGCGAAGTAGTCGGCATTGGCGTGGGAACGATCGAATTTTTTCCGCGTTTGAATAGTCCGCGCCCTTAAAACGCCATCGCGTCATATCAGTTGTGAAATTGTGCGGCAGGATTATCCTTATGACGCCGCCGTGCCGGTCGAACCTAGGGGACGGGTTCGCTTTCCCACATACAGGCCCCGTTATGGTTTAACCACCGATGCGTGCCGTCGTCGCCGTTCTGCTGTTTGTGACCGCAGCTCACGCTGCGTTGTGGGGTCTGTTCCAGGAAAAGCAGCCGGCGCCCGATTTCCGCGGCATTTTGCCGAGCGTCTCCTACGCGCCGTTTGAGGGATCCGCGCATCCCGACGTCGACAACATTCCGCAAGTCGAGAAAATCCGCGCCGACCTGAAGAAGCTGTCGACGATGACGCGGGCTATACGGCTCTACTCCTCGACCGGCGGCGTCGAACTGGTTCCGCCGATCGCCGCCGAGTTTGGCCTCAAGGTCACCGTCGGCGCCTGGATCGACAAGAATTCCGACCGCAACGAACGCGAAATCGACGCGGCGATCACCCTCGCCAAGCGCAACAGCAACGTCATCGGCGTCGTCGTCGGCAACGAGGTGATTTACCGCGGCGAGCAAAAGGTCGAGGACCTGATCGACCTTATCAAGCGGGTCAAGAAATCGGTCAATGTTCCCGTTACGACGGGCGAAATCTGGAACATCTGGCGCGACAATCCGGAACTGGCCTCGTCCGTCGACTTCATTGCCGCCCACGTGCTGCCCTATTGGGAAAACTTCACGGACAAGCAGGCCGTCGATCAGGCGGTTTATCTCTACCAGCTGCTGCGTGAGAAATTCCCGGGCAAGCGGATCGTTATCGCCGAATTCGGCTGGCCGAGCGCGGGCTATAATTTGAGGAATGCCGAGCCGGGCCCGTTCCAGCAGGCTTCCGTGCTGCGCAACTTCGTCGCCCGGGCCGACGCCATCGGCATGGATTACAACATCGTCGAGGCGATCGATCAGCCCTGGAAATTCTTCGAAGGCGGCGTCGGTCCCTATTGGGGCATTTTGAACGCGTCGCGCGAACCGAAATTCGCCTGGACCGGCCCGATCGTAAACGAGAACTACTGGAAGCTCGCGCTGATCGCCGTCCTCGTCGGCATCCTGCTGTCGCTGCCGATCCTGCGCCTCGACCGGCCGACGGTCATGCAGACCATCATGCTATCGGCGGCGGCAAATGGCGTCGGCGCCTGGACGGCCACCGTGTTTGCCTATTGGGACGGGCATTATTTCGTGTTCGGCTCGGCGTTCGCGCTCACCTTGGGCCTGATCCTGCTGGTGCCGCTGGTCCTGATCGCGATGGCGCGGATCGAGGAAATCGCAGCGGTCGCCTTCGGCCGCGGCCCGCGCCGGCTGATCACGAAGAGCGCGCCGCTGGCGCCCGCCACCATCGGCGAGAACGTAGCCTTCCCCAAGGTATCGATCCACATTCCCGCCTATTTCGAGCCGGTCGAGATGCTGAAGCAGACGCTCGATGCGGTGTCGCGGCTCGACTATCCGAACTTCGAATGCGTCTGCATCATCAACAACACGCCCGACCCGGCATTCTGGCAGCCGATCCAGGATCATTGCCGTACGCTGGGTGAACGCTTCAAGTTCATCAACGCCGAGAAGGTGCAGGGCTTCAAGGCCGGCGCGCTTCGCATCGCGATGGAGCGCACCGCGGCGGACGCCGAAATCATCGGCATCATCGACGCCGACTATGTCGTGCATCCGGACTGGCTGAAGGACCTCGTCCCTGTCTTCGCGGACCCTCGCGTCGGCCTGGTGCAGGCGCCGCAGGAGCATCGCGACGGCGACCTCTCGCTGATGCACTACATCATGAACGGCGAGTATGCCGGCTTCTTCGACATCGGCATGGTCCAGCGCAACGAGTTCAATGCGATCATCGTGCACGGCACGATGTGCCTGATCCGCCGTTCCGCGATGGATATGGCTGGCGGCTGGTCCAGCGACACCATTTGCGAGGACACCGATCTCGGGCTGACCATCCAGCAACAGGGTTGGCTGACGCACTACACCAACGTCCGCTATGGCGAGGGCCTGCTGCCCGACACCTACGAAGCGTTCAAGAAGCAGCGCCATCGCTGGGCCTATGGCGGCTTCCAGATCGTCAAGAAGCACTGGCGGCGCTTCCTGCCCGGCGCGAGCCGGCTTACCCCCGATCAACGCCGGGAATTCTCGCTCGGCTGGCTGAACTGGCTCGGCGCCGAGAGCCTCGGCGTGGTGGTTGCGATCCTCAATCTGATCTGGGTTCCGATCGTGGCGTTTGCCGACATCGCCATTCCCGACAAGATTCTGACGCTGCCGATCATCGCCTCCTTCATCGTCTCGCTGGTGCATTTCATCGCGCTTTACCGCCTGCGCGTGAAGATCAAGGCCGGGCAGATGCTGGGCGCCATGATCGCGGCGATGAGCGTGCAATGGACCGTGTCGCGCGCCGTTGCCCAGGGCCTGATAACCGAGCACCTCGCCTTTGCCCGCACCTCCAAGGGCGGCCTGTCGCGGATGTCGATCGAATTCCAGGCGTTCTGGGAGGCCGTGATCGGCGTGCTGCTGCTGATTGGCGCTGCCGTGCTGGTGGTCACGAACGGATACAAGCAGGTGCACGAAATCTACGTGTTCGCGGCCGTCCTGGTGCTGGAAAGCCTGCCGTTCCTGTCCGCGGTCGCGATCGCGCTATTGGAAAACTCCCGCACCAATTCGTTCGCCTTCTGGCGCAACAGCGCGGTGCGCACGGCGGAGCTGATCGGGATCCGCCCGGTCCGGCTGCCGACGGTCGCGCGCCCCTCCCAGCCGGTTGCATCCGAGATTCGCCGGGAAGCCAATTAACGGGCGGTGAATCGATCGGCGCAGCCTGCTTGAAGAAGCCGGACTAACCGCAAGCCGAACCTCAGGAATTTGGATCGCACGGCCTAACATTTTCTGGCGCCGGCGCTATTGACCCGCAGGGGTCCGCCCCCTACACAGCGCGTCGAGTGAGCGCGTAGCTCAGGCGGTAGAGCACGTGACTTTTAATCATGGGGTCGAGGGTTCGAGTCCCTCCGCGCTCACCATGAAACCCTACTGCCGCAACGGTTTTTTGACTTTCCAAAGTGCTAATTGGGTTGTTCACAACCAGAGATGATAATTAGTCAGCAATTGACTAGCAGCGCGCCGATGTTGGTGCGTTGCTAGCAATCTCCCGTGTCGCCCTACTCCTAGCGCTCGATCCTGAGCTTAAGGAGTGACGAAAATGGATACCCAAGACACCATCGAACACCGCTGCGACGCCTGCTTCGGAACAGGCCAAAAAATTGAAGCGAAGCCGATGAAGTTTGGCGAATGGATTGCGCCCCCACCGGCCTGCAAAGCCTGCGACGGCACAGGTCGAAAGGCGATCAGTTAGGGCAGTCCCTTGCGTCCGAGCCCACACCGACCGAGCCGTCAGGCGAATATATTCTGCTTGGCGGCTTTGTTCTTCGCAACGAAGCATTCTCTCCCCGACGCCACCCGCCGGCTGGTCGAGATCGGGCTGAAGGCGAAGGGCAAAATGAGTGACCCTGTTTTCTGCGAGCGGCGAAAGTGGGGAATTGCGGTTTGCGGGCTTGTGAATGCGGCACTCACGCTGAGCGTGTCGATTGCAGCCGCTGCCGAGATAAAGCCCTTTGATCTCCAAGACGATCGCGTCAAAATTTCTATCTCCGGCAATATTGCGCCGGGTGACGCTGACTTACTGCAAGCGCTCATCAAAGCGGCGAATGACGCGGGTAACTGGTGACCTCGCTGCGGTTGCACTCTGATGGCGGCAACTTGCGAGAAGGTGTCCTGCTGGCAGCCGTGGTCAAGTCTGCAAAAATCTCCACGAATGTGGGGCGGGACGCAACTTGCGCATCAGCGTGCTTTCTCGTTTTTGCGGCCGGGGAAGCAAAACACGCAAACTATCGCGCCCGCATCGGAGTGCATGGCGCCGCCGATAAAGGTACCGCGTCTCGTTCTGCAACAAAGTCGATGGCAAGCGTTGCAGAAGAATTGGGCGTTCCCTCGTCAATCATTCGTCGCATGGTAATCACGCCGCCCGGCGAAATGGTCTGGCTTAATCTTGTAGATCTTCAATCGATGGGAACGAATGTCAGTCGCGGCGGGGCCGAACCAGAGCGATAAATGAGCCAGGGCCTTTAAGGGCAAGATCGAAATAGCGTGTCTCAATTGCCGAATGTGCGCGGCTGGATCATCAACCGAAGTTGCGAAATCCCCACATCAGGATTCCCAACGTCACCACGAGAATGCACAGGCTGCCGACGGCGACATGAGGACGACCTCCCAGCCGGAGAGGCCTGCCTTTTTGGCTTTGACAGCCCCGACGCCCAGCAAGAAAAACAACAGTGGGGCGACCAGCAGTGTCATTTCCGCTTCTTCGGCGCCAGTACCGGCAGATCGAGCACGCCAAACAATGCGAGCAGCAGGGCAACTTCTTCCTTTGAACCAACTTTAATCATCGTCATCATCTCCTGTTCGATGGTTAGTCGAACCGAGATTTCGCGGGGTTCATGGCGATTTGGTTTCGCGATTGTTTCAAACTTGTTTCGTCGGCAGAATTCTGAACAACGGTTCAGGCGCCAAGATGCCAGGCCCCCAACAAGGTGGGCTCGAATCCCGTCTGGGTTGTTGGAACGGTTTTTCCGGAAGCGGGTTTTCCGACCGGAGGCGCAACATGACCAAACCCCAGATCGCCCGCATTTGGCGCGGCAGGACCAATCCCGACGTGGCGGACGAGTACGAGGCCTACAATTACGAGGTCGGCATCAAGCCGCTGATCGAGAAGGCCCTTGCCGTCCAGACGTTCAGGGAGGACAGACAAAACGAGACCGAGTTTGTCACCATCTCGTATTGGGAAAACCTGGAATCGATGAGCAGGTTCACGGGCGGAGATCCATCCAAGATCCATCACCTGGAGCGCGACAAGGATTTTCTGATCGAGCTTCCGAAGTCCGTTCAGATTCTGAAGATACGGCATAGCCACGGAATCTAGCGCCGCTCCTGCGGACCCATTCAGAACACTCAACCGGGGCAAGAACCGTGAAAGAAGCCACCACTCCGGCGGCCTCCTTCGTTTCGTGATTTACGTCACATCTCCGTTGATTGTGGTCCGCCATGATCGCAGCCTGCGAGGCATCGCAAAAATGGTGCGAGACAATGACCAACGAAAATCGCGAACTGAGCGTTGAGGAACTTGGGTCCGTTGCGGGTGGCGGGCTTGTGGACAATGTCTTGCCCGAAGCCGAGGCGAGCACGGCCGAGTTTCTGAAGAGATTTGCCGAGGCGTCCCTGCGGTTCAATGCTTTCATCAACAGCCCCGCAAGTCAGGGCCCGGTAACGAATCAAGGGTAGTGCCCCCTACGAAAATGGGCTCACCGGCATGGCCGGCGAGCCCAGGACAACCGCGCTACGCGCTGGCTGGTCGAATCAGATTAGCATTTTTGCCCGTTTGAAAGCCGGCACTGGCTGTTACCTGGCTGGGCCCTTCGGTCCGCGGCGCTCGCCCCTTCGGAGACCGGCGACACCAAGTGTCACGACAGTCTCGCGGTCGGTCAAGCCGGGTGGCCTCCCTCAAATAGATAAGGATAGCGGCCCATATCCCCGTGCAACGCAGCAACGCATGCGCGGAAATCAGCGAAGAGAAAGCGACCTGCCGGAGTGGAGGCGTAGTTGTTAAACCGGAAAGCGAACGGCGCTTCCGAACCACCGTCACCACATCGTCTGCCGCGCGCGCTCCGGCCATTCGCGGTCGTATTTCTCGCCGCCCACGGTGTTGTTGCTCATCTCGGCCAGAATATCGCCTGGCGTCGGCAAGGTCTTCGGGTCGACGCGCTTGTCGGGATTCCAAAGATCGGCGCGGACGATGGCGCGGGCGCACTGGAAATAGATCTCGTCCACCGTCATGACGACCACGGTGCGCGGCGCCTTGCCGTCCATCTTGAACGACGCCAAGAGCTCAGGTTCGGCGGAAACATGCGCGCGGCCGTTGACGCGCAGCGTGCTGCCCGAGCCCGGGATCAGGAACAGCAGCGCCACCCGCGGGTCTCGCACGATATTGCGCAGGGAATCGCAGCGGTTGTTGCCGCGGCGATCCGGCATCATCAGCGTCTTTTCATCATGAATGCGCACGAAGCCGGGCAGATCGCCGCGGGGCGAACAATCGAGCCCCTCCGGCCCGCAGGTCGCCAGTGCCGCGAACGGCGACTGATCCATCAGCGCCCGATAGGACTGGGTCACGCGGTCCGCGACCTTGACCGTCGAGGCATCATTGGGAAAGCCATAAATGGCCTCGAGTTGCTCGATCGTCGTGATGATAGACATTTGCGTCCCCCGCCTACAGCATGATGCGGAAAAGTGGGTACCGGTTTTCCGACAAGATCATGCTCCAACAAAAAGCTAGAGCAGGATGACGATTCGAAGAAACGTCATCCTGCTCTAGTCCTCCCACTTCTCGCCCTTGATCGCCCGCACCAGCTGACGCGCGTGAAACTCGGCGCTGCCGGTGTTGACGATGGTGACGTCAGGCGCGGCCTCATCCACCGTCCGACTAAGCCGGTGCTCGATCTTGCCGTCGCTGCTGCGCCTCCGCATCGCCAAGCGCTCCGCCAGAACGTTCGGCGGCGCGGTGATCGAGATCACCGTGACGTCGGCATAGGCGCGGCGCATCGCTGAAATGATGGTGCGCGAAACATTGGCGACAACAGTGTGCCCGGCGCGGATTTCGTCGTCGATGGCGCGCGATATCGCATAGCGGTGGCCGTGCGCTTCCCAATGCATGGCGTATTCGTCACGCGCCAGCGCCGCCTCGAAAGTGCCGGCGCTGACCTCTTCATTGTCCTCCGAGGCCGAGGCCTGCCGCGTGATCACGCGGCGCGGGAATGCGATGGTGCCATCATCGGCGCAGGCCGCCTTGGCAAGCCCAAGCAGCGTATCCTTGCCGGCGCCGCTCGGCCCGACCACCAGGATGAGCCGGCCCGGTCCGATCGCGTCCGCATGGCCCGTTGATGTCGTGAGTATGTCTGTCATGCCACACGCTGCCCTTCCCGCCAGACGCTGCGCACCACCGGGATGTCGCGCGCCACATGCACCCGGATCAGATCGGCGCGCTTGCCGACCGCGATTTCGCCGCGGTCCGAAAGCCCCACCGCTTCGGCCGGAGTCTTGGTGACGGTCCGTACGGCAGAAGCGAGGTCAATGGCGGGAACATGCCGCGGCAATTGCAGGGCGGCCATCAACAGGCTCGAGGGAATGTAGTCGGACGACAGGATGTCCAGCAGACCCTCGCGGGCGAGATCGACGGCGGCGATGTTGCCGGAGTGCGAGCCGCCGCGCACCACGTTCGGCGCGCCCATCAGGATGCCGATGCCGGCCTGGTGCAGGCCGCGCGCGGCTTCCATCGTGGTCGGAAACTCGGCCACCGCGACGCGGTCGCGCACGGCGTCGATGACATTTTCCTCGGTCGTGTCGTCATGGCTGGCGAGCGGTATTGCGTATTGATGCGCCAGGGCCACGATCTCGCGCATATTGGCCGCGGCATAGGTCTTCTGGTAGGCAAAGCGCCGCTCGAACAGCACGTCGAGCTCGGCGTCGGTCATGCCGCCGCCCTTGCCGCGGTAATAGTCGCGCAGCTTCACCTCGTCGCGGAACTGGCGCTGTCCCGGCGTGTGGTCCATCAACGACATCAGCCGGATGTCCGGCCGGTCGATCAGCTCCTTGGCTTCCTCGACGACGCTCGGCATCGGGATTTCGCAGCGCAGATGCAGGAAGTGATCGGCACGCAGCAGATTTTCCTCGCGCGCCGATGTGATCGCCTTTGCAAGTATGCCTGCCCTGCCGTCGACCTCCTCGGCGCCGTCCTCGCGCCAGACCCGCAGCGAGTCCAGCACAGTGGTGATCCCCGAAGTTGCCAATTGCCCGTCGTAGGAGACGACTGCGGCGATCGGATCCCAGAACACTTTTGGCCGCGGCACGTAGTGCGCTTCGAGATGGTCGGTGTGCAGCTCAATCAGGCCGGGCATGATGAGGTCGCCGGCGGCGTCCTCGGCTCGCCCGGGGGCGTCGCCCTCGCCGAATTCGGCGATGCGGCCATCGGCAATGGCGACCCAGCCGCGCGCGATCACGCTATCGGCGAGGATGATGCGGGCATTGCCCAAAATGGTCTCGTGCTTCGTTGCGCTCATCTCACTTCTCTTCCCTATGCCGCCGAGGCAAACGACGTCACATCAACGATCCGGTCCGCGATCAAATGGCGTATTTCATCGTCATGGACGATCGCGACCATTGCCACCCCCTGATGTTTCTTCTGATCGATCAATTCGACCACGACGGCGCGATTGGCGGCGTCGAGCGATGCCGTCGGCTCGTCCAGCAGCAGGATCGGCAGATCGGAAATGAAGCCGCGCGCGATATTGACGCGCTGCTGTTCGCCGCCCGAGAACGTCGAAGGCGGCAGTGCCCACAGCCGTTCCGGGATATTCAGCCGGCGCAACAGCGTGCCGGCCTGCTCGCGCGCCTCTGCGCGGGCGATCCCGTTCACGATCAGGGGCTCGGCCACCACGTCGATGGTCGCGACCCGCGGCACCGCCCGCAGGAACTGGCTGACATAGCCGATGGTGCAGCGGCGCACGCTGAGCACTTGCCGCGGCTCAGCGGTGGCGAGATCGATCACCGTACCCTGGTGGCGGATGCCGATCCGGCCGCCGTCGCAGCGGTAATTGCCGAAGATCATCTTCAGGATCGAGGATTTTCCGGCGCCCGACGGGCCCGACAGCACGACGCATTCGCCTGATACAACGCGAAACGAGACCCCGCGTACGACGGGCAGTTCGACCCCACCCTGCAGATGCATAATGAAGGTTTTTTCGGCGTTGGTTATGTCGATCATCGCGGTCATTGGCCTAACTCATGCCGGCAAAATCGAGGAAACGAGCAACTGGGTGTAGGGTTCGCGGGGATCGTCGAGCACCTGGTCGGTCAGCCCGGTTTCGATGACCCGGCCGCCCTTCATCACGATCACGCGGTGCGACAGCAGCCGTGCCACCGCAAGATCGTGGGTGACGACGATGGCCGCGAGGCCCAATTCGCTGACGAGGTTGCGCATCAGGTCGAGCAGCCGCGCCTGCACCGATACGTCGAGGCCGCCGGTCGGCTCGTCCATGAACACCAGCCGCGGTTCGGTGACGAGGTTGCGCGCGATCTGCAGGCGCTGGCGCATGCCGCCCGAATAGGTCCGCGGCGCGTCGTCGATACGGTCGGTGTCGATCTCCACCCGCTCCAGCCAGGATGACGCGGTGTCGCGGATGCGGCCATAGTGATTCCAGCCCACCGCCATCAGCCGCTCGCCGACATTGGCCCCGGCCGAGACCGCCATCCGCAGGCCCTGCGCGGGATCCTGATGCACAAAGCCCCAATCCGTGCGGAACAGAAAGCGCCGCTCGGCTTCGCCAAGGGCCGCCAGGTCGCGCAGCACGCCGTCGCGCATCCGGTACGAGACGCTGCCGGCGGTCGGCGCCAACTGGGCCGACAGCAATTGCAACAGCGTCGACTTGCCCGATCCGGATTCGCCGACCACGGCCAGCACCTCGCCGGGATAGAGCGCAAAGGACACGTCGCGGCAGGCAATCAGCCGGCCATAGGTCTTGCCGAGGTTTTCGGCAACCAGCAGCGGTTGATCGTCGAGGGTCTTCTCAGCCATGCGCCCTCTCCTTGTGCGGTGCCGCGCTCTCGCTGCCGCGATGGCCGGCCAACTGGCGGCTCTCGCAGTAATCGGTATCGGAACAGACGAACATCCGGCCGCCCTTGTCGTCGGTGACGATTTCATCGAGATAGGAGTCATCAGCGCCGCACAGCGCACAGGGCGCGTCGAACCGGTAGCGCGTGAAGGGATGATCCTCGAAATCGAGCGACACCACCGTGGTATGCGGCGGAATCGCGTAGATCCGCTTCTCGCGCCCGGCCCCGAACAATTGCAGCGCCGGGCAGTTGTCCATCTTGGGATTGTCGAATTTCGGCGTCGGCGACGGGTCCATCACGTAGCGCGCGTTCACCTTCACCGGATAGGCATAGGACGTCGCGATATGGCCGAAGCGCGCGATGTCCTCATACAGTTTGACGTGCATCAGGCCGTATTCGCCGAGCGCATGCATACGCCTCGTCTCGGTCTCGCGTGGCTCAAGGAACCGCAGCGGCTCGGGGATTGGCACCTGATAGACCAACACCTGCCCGCCATGCAGCGGCGCTTCGGGAATCCGGTGCCGGGTCTGGATCACGGTGGCGTCCGCAGTCGCGGTGGTCGTCGCAACGCCGGCGGTCTTTCCGAAGAATTTGCGGATCGAGATCGCGTTGGTGGTGTCGTCAGAACCCTGGTCGATCACCTTCAGCACGTCCTCAGGCCCGAGGATCGCCGCGGTCACCTGGACGCCGCCGGTGCCCCAGCCATAGGGCATCGGCATCTCGCGGCTGGCGAACGGCACCTGATAGCCGGGGATCGCGATCGCTTTGAGGATCGCGCGGCGGATCATCCGTTTTGTCTGTTCGTCGAGATAGGCGAAATTATACGTCGGTGCGTTCATTCCGCGGCCTCCTGCATCGGCGGCGCTTCCGTGGCTTCCGCGAACTCCTTGCGCAATTTGCGCAGCAGGCCGAGTTCGGACTGGAAGTCGACGTAGTGCGGCAGCTTGAGATGTTCGACAAAACCGGTCGCCTGCACATTGTCCGAATGCGACATCACGAACTCTTCGTCCTGGGCGGGCGCGATCACTTCCTCGCCGAGTTCGCGGGCGCGCAGCGTGCGGTCGACCAGCGCCATCGACATGGTCTTGCGCTCGCTCTGCCCGAAGGCGAGCCCATAGCCGCGCGTAAAGCACGGGGCTTCGGTGGCCGAGCCCTTGAACTGGTTGACCATCTGGCATTCGGTCATCGCGATCGCGCCGAGCGGCACGGCGAAGCCGACGTCCTCGGCCATGAATTCGATCTCGACCTCGCCGAACCGGATTTCGCCAGCAAACGGATGGTTGCGGCCGTAGCCGCGCTGCGACGAATAGCCGAGCGCCAGCAGAAAGCCTTCGTCAGCGCGCGCCAGGTTTTGCAGGCGCAGGTCGCGATCCGCCGGGAAGCTGAGCGGCTCGCGCGTCAGGTCGCCAACCGGTGTCTCGGCATTCGCCTCCGGCGACGGCTCGATCAGCCCGTCCCGGCCGAGAATGTCGGTCACGCGCGGCGTCGCCGCGAGCGAGGCTTCGCTCGTCTCCGGCGTTTCCGGAGAAAATCCCTCCGCGAGTTGCGGATCGAGCAGCCGATGGGTGTAATCGAAGGTCGGCCCGAGAATCTGCCCGCCCGGAATATCCTTGAAGGTCGAGGAAATCCGCCGCCGCACCTGCATCGCGCCGGTATCGACCGGCTCGGTGGCGCCGAAGCGCGGCAGGGTGGCGCGGAACGCGCGCACCAGGAAGATTGCCTCGATCATGTCGCCGCGCGCCTGCTTGATCGCGAGAGCCGCGAGCTCGCGGTCGTACAGCGAGCCCTCGGCCATGACGCGGTCGACGCCGAGCGAAAGTTGCTCGGAAATCTGGGACAGCGAGATTTCGGGAACGTCACGGTCGCCGCGCCGCTCATGCGCCAGCAGACGATGGGCGTTCTCGATGGCGCGTTCGCCTCCCTTGACGGCAACGTACATGTCTAGCCTCCTCTCGCGACCAGCCGCGTGGAGCGCGGTATCGCGACAATCGCGTCGTCATGGACCAGCACGACATCGATGCCGCGCGGAAACAGGGCTACGTTGATGGCAAGCCGTTCGAACAAATCATGCGGCTGGATCGCGGCCTGCAGGATCGCGGTGCCGTCGATGCCGGGGCCGCGCAGTTCGAGGGCGGGCCCCTCCGTCAGACTGTCGACCTGCAGGATCAGCGTCGTCGAACGGTCCGGGTATTCATTGCTGCCGAACGCAAAACGATCGAGCGCCGGAAGCTCGCGGGGGTTGCCGATCAGGGCAAAGCTGCTGATCGAGGAATCCGCGATGACAGGCGCGCTGGTGTGGAATTTGAGCCATTTGGCGACGTCGGATGTTTCCGACATCCGACTGTCGAGCCAGATCGGCGTATCATGGTCGAACAGGGTCAGCGCAATGGCCGCGGTGCCGCGCATCATGGCGGCGGGCGTGCCGGCGACGGCCGCAATGCGCTGCACGCTGCCAGGACGCGCCATTGCATCCATCACCGAGCGGAAGGTCGATTGTGCCGACAGCACCTTGTCGGCAAATCCAGCGGGCAGTTCGGCAACCGTCGTCATCAGCCCTCTCCCCGCACCAAGGTGTAGAAATCCACCCGCGTCGCCGCGGCCTCGGCGGCCTTGCGGTTCCGTTTCTCGGACATCGCCGCACGCAGCGGCGCGATCACCTTTGTCTCGACGAGGCCGGCGAACTCATCCGACTGCACCATGGCGTCGCACAGCGCGATCATCCGCGCTTTCTCACGGTCGCGGCCGAGCGTGTAGCCGAAGCCGACCTGGCCGGTCGAAAGCCGGACCGCCGCACGCGATACCGTGGCCTCGCCGAGGTTGAAGGCAGATCCATCGCCGCCGATGCGGCCGCGCACCATCACGAGGCCGTTCTCCGGATCGCGCAGATGCTCGTGATCAGGCAGCGTGATCGCCGCCAGGCGGCCGGATATCTCCGATAGATCGGAATGCGCCAGCACCGCCATGACCGCCTTGCGCTGCACCTGCTTGTCGTTCTCGGTTGCCGTCATATCCACCTTGCCGGAATCAAGTTGTCTATGCTAGTAGACAACTTCATAACCAAACGCCATGACTGTTTGGTGACAACAGGGTTGTTTTTTCGGATGGCCGTTCCGGGTAGTTTCACACCATGAGCATGCAGGATGCAGCCACCGGTGTGGCGTTGTGGCGGCAGGTCGCCGACGGGATCGAACGCGGCATTGCCGAGGGCCGCTTCGCCGCGGGTGAAAAGCTGCCGGGCGAAATGGAGATCGCCGAGACCTATCGGGTCAACCGCCATACCGTGCGCCGGGCGCTGGCGACGCTCGCCGAACGCGGGCTGGTGCGCGCCGAGCGCGGCAGCGGCACTTATGTCGAGACCCAGCGCCTCGCCTATCCCTTGCGCTCGCGGACGCGGTTTTCCGAAATCGTCGGCGCCGGCGGCCATGAACCGCGCGGCCAGTTGATCGAAGCGTCCGACGATGTCGCTACCCGTGAACTGGCGCGGGAACTCGGACTGAAGACGGGCGCACCCTTGGTCCGGATCGAGGCGCTTCGGCTGGCCGACCGCACCCCGATCTGCGTCAGCACCTCATGGCTCTCCGCCGAGCGCTTCCCCGACGCGGGACAGGTCTTTGCCAGCGTGCGCTCGATGACCAAGCTGGCCGCGCATTACGGCATCCGCGATTACCGCAGGTCTTCCACCCGGATCACCGCCGCCATAGCCGACGCCAGCGACGCCGCACGGCTTGATCTCGCACTCGGCCGCCCGGTGCTGGTGGTCGACAGCACCGACGTTGATCCCGACGGCAAGCCAATCGTTACCAAGCGCTCGCGCTTCGCCGCCGAGCGCGTCGAGTTTTTGGTCGAGGATACGTGACGGTGAGCTAGTCGCGTAATACTGCGGCGCGGCCAATGATCGCGAAACGCAGTCGAGCGGAGATAAAATCTATCACCGCAACTGTGATAAGAATCATGATGATCAAGAATGCAACATGATCCCAGTTTTGCTGATTGATCTCGTTCGAGAGGTAAAGGCCAATTCCCCCCGCACCGACAATGCCGATCACGGTCGCGGAGCGCGTGTTTGATTCGAAGTAATAGAGCACCTGGCTCAGGATGACCGGGAGCACCTGAGGAACGACGCCAAATCTAATTTGATGAAGCGCAGACCCTCCGGTCGAGGTCACACCATCGACCTGCTTGGTATCGGCGGTCTCGATGGCCTCGGAAAACAGTTTGCCGAACGACCCTATGTCAGACATCGCGACTGCCAGAATCCCGGCGAATGGTCCAAGCCCGACCACATTGATGAAGATCAGCGCCCAGATCAACGTATCGACGCCGCGTATCGTATCGAGAAAACGACGCGACAGGAAATGCAGGATACGCTGACCAACGACATTCTTGGCGGCGATGAAAGCGAGCGGAAACGCGATGACCGCTGCCAGCAGCGTACCCAGAAATGCGATAGCAAGGGTTTCAGCGAGACCTTTGAGATAAAGGTGAAGCAAGCCGCCCGGACTTGGAGGAAACATCAAGCCGATGATGACACCTAGACGACCTATTCCGGTTACCAACTTTTCGAACGAGAAGCCCAGCCACACCATGCCGAACACGAACAATCCGACGAGGGCAACTGCGATCGTCACCGCCTGCATTCGCTTCAATGGCGACGGCCTGAAAATGTCGGGATAGGCTTGCGCCAGCCGAGCCCGGTCAACCCCGGCAAGGGACGACGGTTGCGACATCATCGATGTCCCTCAATTCCGAGAAGTCGGTGGCGTAAGCGTTCCGTGAGGAGATCGATAACGATCACGGTCGCAATGATCATCAGAAGAATTGCACTGACGTCCGAATAATAGAACTGCCGGATCGAACCCAGCAACTCCTTGCCGATCCCTCCGGCACCCACAAAGCCCATCACCGACGCCCCACGTACGTTTATTTCGAAGCGCAGCAGCGTATAACTTACAAAGTTCGATAAGACCTGGGGCACTACGGCAAAACGGATTTGTTCCACCCAACTCGAGCCAGTTGCACGGACGCCATCGACAGGTTTCATATCGATGTTTTCGGTTACTTCGGCGAACTGCTTGCCGAGCGCCCCGGCCGTGTGAATGGCGATGGCCAGGACCCCGGGTATCGGACCGAGCCCCAGTGCGTATACAAACAATAGTGCGAAGACGATCTCCGGCACCGTGCGGCAAAACTCAAGCAAGCGTCGCACGAAGCTACGAACGAGAACATTTGTGATCAGGTTTGCGCTCGCAAAGAAGCAAAGAACAAAGCCAATCGATGCGCCGAGGAATGTTCCGACATAGGCAACAAGAAGCGTTTCAGCCAGCAGCCGGAGCCAGCCGTCCCAGTTCCAGAACCATTCGGCGAAGTCGGTACTGAAATGCCCAAGCCGCAGCTTCGGCAGGATGTCGTAGAGATAGCTCCAGAACCTTGGAAGCCCTTCGACAAATTTGCGCAGATCGACCTCGCCGCCCCAGGCGGCCAGCGCGGCACACACGGCAAGGGCCAATACGAAAAGCAGCGTTCGACGGCGCTTTGCGCCGACAGCCGCACTGTATTGGCCGAGGAGCGCCGCGACCTGTTGGTCGCCAAGACGGTGAAGGTGACTAGTCAAAATATTGTCCTGCCCCACTCATGCGTGGGACGATGGTGAACGAACAAGCCCGGTGACGGCAGCGGGCAGCGATCAGGCCCGCTGCCGTCCACCGACGGTTCAGGAGGCCTTCTTCTTCCTCTGTTCGTCGAGCCAGAGGTTCATTTTCACCGACTCTTCGTAGTCCTTCGCGGTCACCTCGACGAAGCCGAGATCCTTGCCATCCGACAGCTTGGCGAACGCGTCCTTGTCTTTCTGCGGAGCGTCAACGAATGCCTTCACAATTGCCTTTTTTAGGTCGTCGGGCATATCGGCCAGATAGGCGAACGGCGAACCCGGCAGAAGCGGCGACTTCCAGGCGATACGGAAGTCTTCCTTCTTCATAAGCGTTCCGTCCGTCCTTTTCACCATGCCCTTGTGGAGCATGCGCGTCAGGTTCGAATCATCCTCCGAGTTCCACCAGTTGACGGCGGCATCAACGGTTCCGGCGGCCAGCGCCAGCACGGCGTTCTCATGGCTGCCTGTGGTCTGGCCGACCTTGAAGTAACGGTCAATCGGGAAGCCCTGCTGGGTCAGGAAGAAGTTCGGGGCCTTGAAGCCGGACGTCGATTCCACATCGACAAAGCCGAGCGTCGTTCCCTTGAGGTCCTCGATCGATTTGAATTTGCTGTCGGCGCGCACGTACATGACGGAATAGTAGCCGATCGATCCATCACTGTTCTTGGTCGTGACAAACGGAATAACATTGCCGCCCGAGACAGTGTTGGCCCGCGCATACGATCCAGGTCCGTAAAAGCCGATGTGAATCTGCTTGTTCTTCTGGCCCTCGATCACCGCCGTATAGTCGCTGGCAATCCGCATGGTCACTTTCACGCCCAGTTCCTTGGAGAGATAATTCGCGAACGGGGTATAGCGATCAAGCGTCCCGGTCGCGTTTTCGGCGGGCACGAGCGCAAACACCAACTCGGGATACTTGTCCTTCCAGGACTGGGCCAGGGCCGGAGTGGTCAGTGTCAGACCGATCGTCAAAGCCAAAAGGCTGCGGCGCGTAATCATCGATTTCTCCCTCTGAAATTCTGCGAAACCATCGGCAGATTAAGTGACAATGGGATGACGTGAGGTCAGTTACCCCTGTGCTTTCGCTGTTGATCCAGCCAAAGATTCATCTTCACGGATTCGACGTAGTCTTCCTTGGAAACCCGAGCAAAATTCTCGACCTTGCCGTCGGTCAGAGCGTCGAACGCGACCTTGTTCTTCTTCGGGGCATCGACAAACGCCTGGATAATTGCCGCTTTCAGATCTTCAGGCATGTCGGCAAGAAGCGCGAAGGGGGAGCCCGGGAGCAACGGCGACTTCCAGACGATGCGGAAATCAGCTGGGGTCATCGCAGTGCCGTCAGCTTTCTTCAGCATTCCCTTGGTGAGCATGCGCCTCAAATTCGAGTCGTCTTCCGCGTTCCACCAATTGACGGCGGCATCGACCGTTCCGCCCGCAAGCGCGAATATCGCATTCTCGTGGCTGCCGGTTGCCTGCGCGAGCTTGAAGTGTTTTTCGACCGGGAAGCCCTGGTCCGCCAGAAAAAACGTCGGCGCCTTGTAACCGGATGTGGATTCGACATCCACCAACCCCAGGACTTTTCCTTTGAGGTCTCCGACCGACTTGTACTCACTGTCGGCGCGCACATACATCACCGAATAGTATCCGATGACCCCGCCGGAATTGCGCAGCGTCACGAACGGGATGACGTTGCCGTTGGACACCGCGTTGGCGCGCGCATAGGAACCCGGCCCATACTGGCCGATGTGGATCTGGCGATTCTTCTGACCCTCGATCACCGCGGTGTAGTCATTGGCAACCCGCAGGGTCACCTTGACTCCGAGTTGCTGGGTCAAATAGTCGGCAAAGGGTCCAACACGCGCCAGAACGCCGGTGGCATTTTCGGCCGGCACAAGCGCCATCACCAGTTCAGGATACTTGGCTTTCCAGTCCTGCGCGGACGCCGCCGAGGCAGAAACGCACCAGAGTGCAGCAGCGGCAAGAACGAGACGGCGACTGATCATGACTTTCCCTGTCTCTTTTAGCGAAACAGGCCGATTGCCGGCTTGTATCGACGCGATACTCAGGCCGCAGCGGCGGTGCCGAGCGCCGGCACGGTTGAATCGTCGGGCGCGTGAAGCGGTGCGCCGCCCATGACTTCGTTAGCCTCGAGGTCGTAGAGCTCGCGCGCGATGTGATCGGTCAGCATCGTCGGTGCGCCGTCGAACACGATGCGGCCAGCCGACATGCCAATCAGGCGGTCGCAATAGCTTCGCGCCAGGTCGAGCGAATGCAGATTGCAGATCACGGTGATGCCGAAGTGCTTGTTGATGCGAAGCAGAGCATCCATCACGATCCTTGTGTTGCGCGGATCGAGCGAGGCAATGGGCTCGTCGGCGAGAATGATGTCCGGTTCCTGTACCAGCGCACGTGCGATAGCGACCCGCTGCTGTTGGCCCCCGGAAAGCTGGTCGGCACGTTGCGCCGCGAGCGAGGCCATGTCGAACTGCTCCAGCGCCGACATCGCCAGCGCCTTGTCCTCTTCGGGCCAAAGCTGGGTCAGGGACCGCCACGATGGAATGTCGGAAAGTCTTCCCATCAGCACATTGGTCAGCACATCGAGCCGGCCGACCAGATTGAACTGCTGAAAGATCATCGCCGAGCGGGCGCGCCACTGCCGCAAATCCTTGCCGCGCAGCGCGGTCACGTCGACGCCTTCGAACAGGATGCGGCCTTCGGAAGGCTCAGCGAGACGGTTGATCATCCGCAGCAGCGTCGACTTGCCGGCGCCGGAGCGGCCGATCACGCCGACGAAGCTGCCAGGCGCGATTGAGAATGACGCATCATCCACTGCGGCTTTTGTGCCGAAACGGCACGTCAAACCTTCCACCACCAGCATGCAATGCTCCAGAATCCCACTCGTGGATCATCGCTAGCGATTGGACTTTACAGTTGTGTGACAATCACGCTGCGGTGCGGCGTCGTCCACACCCTCATCGCTCACGCGATATCCGTCATGCAACCGTCACGAAGATGTCATCATGCCCGTCGATGACGTGCCATCGTGGCACCATCTTTGTCGCGGAGAGACGCCCGTATGGCCGGCAAAATGCTTTCAGTCGACCCGACCGTCGATCCCACGGCGAAATTGCACGACACCCGGCTCGGTGCCTATTGCGAAGTCGGCGCACGCACGATCCTGCATGAAGTGTCGATGGACGACTATTCCTACGTCGTCAACGACGCCCAGATCACCTACGCTTCCATCGGCAAATTCTGCTCGATCGCGGCGATGACCAGGATCAACCCCGGCAACCACCCGATGCACCGCGCGACGCAGGCGCACTTTACCTACCGGGCCAGCGCCTATTTTCCCGGCGAGAGCGACGACGCCGAGTTCTTCGAATGGCGGCGCGCGCACCATATCCATATCGGCCATGACGTCTGGATCGGGCATGGCGCGATCATTCTGCCCGGCCGCAACATCGGCACCGGCGCGGTGATCGCCGCCGGCGCGATCGTGACCAGGGACGTCCCGGCCTACACCATCGTCGGCGGCAATCCGGCGCGGCCGATCAAGCGGCGGTTCTCGGAAGAGGTCGCCGGCCGGCTCGCCGAGCTTGCCTGGTGGAACTGGGACCATGAGACGCTGCGCCGCGCCCTGCCCGATTTCCGCAAGCTCACGGTCGAGGATTTTCTCGCAAGATACGAAGCAGGCGCGGGCTCCGTCCGCGCGCAGATCAGGCATCAGGGTGCAGCATCGTGACTGACATTTTCATCGAAGGCGGCCGGGCCCTGCTCGGCCACGAAATCCACGAGACCTCGCTGCGGATCGCAGGCCGTGACATCAGCGCAATCGGCGCCGACCAGGGCCGCGCTTCGCTGGGCATCGACGCCGGCGGCTTGCTGGTGCTGCCGGGGATCGTCGATCTGCATGGCGATGCGTTCGAACGGCAGATGATGCCGCGCCCGGGCGTCGATTTCCCGATCGACGTCGCCCTTGTTGACAGCGACCGGCAGGCGATCAGCAACGGGATCACCACGGTCTATCACGGCACGACCTGGTCGTGGGAGCCGGGCCTGCGCTCTGGCGACAATGCCAGGCGGCTCTTGGAAGCAATCGAGTCGATGCGGCCGCAGCTTTCGGCCGACACCCGCTTCCATCTGCGCCACGAGACCTACAACCTCGACGCCGAAGCCGAGATCATCGAATGGCTGTCGGACGGGCGCATCGATCTGTTCGCATTCAACGACCACATGGATGGGACGGTCGCCAACCTCGACAAGCCGCAAAAGCGCAGCCGCATGGTCGAACGCACCGGGTTGTCGAACGAGGCGTTCGATTTGCTGGTGACGAGCGTCGTTGGCCGCGCACACGAGGTGCCGGCCTCGATCGCCCGGCTGGCGAAAGCGGCGCGTGACGCCAATGTGCGCATGCTGTCGCATGATGACGAAAGCCCCGAGATGCGGAAGGCGTTTCGGGCGCAGGGCGTCGGCATCGCCGAGTTTCCGGTCAATGAGGAAACCGCGCGCGAGGCGGCAGAGGCCGGCGACTTCATCGTGTTCGGCGCGCCCAATGTCGTCCGCGGCGGCAGCCATACCGGCTGGACCAAGGCGTCCGACATGATCGCCAAGGGTTTATGCTCGGTGCTGGCGTCGGACTATTATTATCCGGCGCAGCTATTGGCAGCGTTCCGTCTCGCTGCCGATGGCGTGCTGCCGCTGGCCGAGGCCTGGCAGCTGATATCGTCAGCCCCCGCCCGGGCCGCCGGCCTCACCGATCGCGGCGTTCTCGCCACCGGCCAGCGTGCCGACATCATCTTCGTTGATGACAAGGTGCCGTTGCGGCCACGTGTCGTCGCCGTCATGGCCGCGGGACGCCTGGTGCATCTGACAGAGGCCGGCCGTCTGCGCAATCCGACCGTCGCTCAGCGCAAGGCGGTTGCGGCCGCGTGAGCGGGCTCTATCCTGTGCTAGAGCCTTTTCCGTTCCGATTGAATCGGAACAGGGCTCCAGATTCTTGATTGACGCGTTTTCTTGACGCGAACCGGTATCCACTTCGCTGGAAAACGCTCTAATGTCGAATTATCCGCGTTACGCGATCTACTACGCCCCGGCGCAGGCCAGCGACCTCAATCGCTTCGGCGCGCAATTGCTTGGCTATGACGCCTTTGGCGGCGAAGACCTGCCGTTTCCGGAAGACGTCGCCAGCGCTGCGCCGGATTGGCGCAACCTGACGGCCGATCCCCGCAAATACGGCTTTCACGCCACGCTGAAGCCGCCCTTCTCGCTGGCACAAGGCAGGACTGAGGCCGAACTGCTCGCGGCGTGTGCCGCGTTCGCCGCAACGGCCCGGGCGATTCCGGTGATCAGGCCGGTGGTCGGTTCGATCAGTGGCTTCGTCGCCGTGATCCCGGCTGAGCCACCGGCGGAATTGATCCGCCTTGCGGCCGACTGCGTCGGCGAATTCGATTCGTTCCGCGCGCCGCTCACCGAAGCGGACCGTGCGCGCCGCAAGCCTTCCCGCCTGACATCGGCGCAGCGCGCCCATCTCGACCGCTGGGGCTATCCCTACGTGATGGAAGAGTTTCGTTTCCACATGACGCTTACAGGCCGGCTCGACGCAAGCCGCCTGGAGACCGTTCTGGCGATGCTGAGAAACAATTTTTCGACGCTCGGCCTCGAGAGCCTCGCGATCGACAGGCTCGCGCTATTCCGTCAGGACAGTGCGGATTCCCGCTTCCGGGTCGCCAGGCAGTACGTCCTTATGCCGGGCCAGGCTTAGACGCATCCGCGCTTGCCGCTTTTGCGTCAGCCGGATCAGATGTGTTGCGACAGCACTTGCTTCTGCCGTCCATCCGGCCGCGGCTCGATATCCACCGACCATAGATCCCGATTGTCGACATCCTTCAAGGTCACCGTCATGACCTCCGATCGGCCATCGATATCGACCCGGCCGAAGAACTGCAGTCCGAAACATGGCGCGAGGTTTTCGCCCTGCTCCGCGCTACAGCCTTTTTGGAACGCCACCGCCGGTCCGAACGTATTGTCCAACTGGGCGGGCGCCCAGGTCCCCGCATGCAGTGGCCCGGAGACGAACTCCCAGAACGGCTCGAAATCCTGGAATACCGCGCGGTTCGGATCGTAGCGATGCGCGGCCGTATAGTGCATGTCGGCCGTCAGCCACACCGTGTTGCTGATGCCCATGCGTTTCATGAAGGACAGCAGATCGGCAATCTCGCATTCGCGCCGCTCCGGCGGGCCATCGCCAAGCGCAATCGCATCCTCGCTGATCAATCCGATCGGCATGTCAGCGGCGATGACCTTCCAGGTCGCATCGGACGCCGTGAGTTCACGCTTCAGCCATGCCAGTTGCGCCGGGCCGAGAATGCAGGTGTCGCTGCGGTCGTCGCGATTATTCCCTGTCGAATCGCGATAGCTGCGCATGTCGATCAGAAAGACGTCGAGCAGCGGCCCATAGGCGACCTTGCGATAGATCCGCCCCGCCTGCCCGGCCAGGTTGCGGATCGGCATGAATTCATGAAACGCGCGGGCCGCTCGCGCCACCAGGTGGGAGCTGCCGTCTTCGGCGTAGCCGGTCTCGTCGGCGGTGCCGATCGGCGCCCAGTCATTGGTCACTTCATGGTCGTCCCACTGCGCGAGCATCGGCACTTGCGCGTTGAAGGCGCGCAGATTTTCGTCGAGCAAGTTGTATTTGTAGTTGGCGCGATATTGCGCGAGGCTGTGGGCAACGACGGATTTGTCTTCGGTGACGATGTTCCGCCACAAGCCTCCGTCCGGCAGCTTCAATTCGGCTTCGATCGGACAGTCGGCGTAGATGTGATCGCCGGAATGAATGAAGAAGTCCGGGCGGTTTTCGAGCATGGTTTTGTAAGTCCGCATGCCGCCGCGGGCGGGATCGATGCCCCAGCCCTGGCCGGCCGTATCGCCCGACCACACGAACGAGATCGCGTGTCGCGCCACCGGCGCGGTGCGGAAATGGCCGACCTGTGCGTCACCCGAAATCCCGGACTCGCCGATATCAGCGAAACGCACCCGATAGAAAATATCCTGCCCCGGAGGAAGGCCCTCGAGCAAAAGCTTCGAGGTGAAGTCATGCTCGGGCAGCGCTTCCGACGATGCGACGCGAAGGATGGACTTGAAGCTCTCGTCGATCGAGCACTCCACCTGCATGCGCGCGGCCCGATCGGCCCTTGCCCATATCACCGCGGAATCGGCCGAGACGTCGCCCGACGCGATCCCGCTGGCGATGTGCGGACGATCCGCAGCGCGGCTGAGATAAGGTTTGGCAACACTTCCCAATGCTGCGACCGCTGCGGTGGATGCGGACCGAACCAGCAATTGACGTCTGGTCAAGCCTTGTCCGGTCAGGTCTTGCTTCGCGCGTATTCCAATCGGCATTCAAGGCGTCCTCGTCGAATCGCGACGAAGGGTGCCCGTCCTAATTGACCGCAGCCCGAAGGTTTTGCGACAGGCGGATGACCGCGCAGCCACTGCAGAGTGCCGGTGATCGCAATCTCAGTGGAGGAAAAGATCGCCGTCGGTTGCTGACCGGCTGAGCGGATGTGTGGGTGAGGTAGACGAGGCCCGGAGTGCCTAGGAGTCCGGGCCTCGTGAGCCTCCAGTGGAAAGGCGTTCACTGTGATGAGCGAACGCCCTGCCCCCCGCTGTTAGCGACGCCGTTATAGATTGCGAAGCCGCGTGCCGCTAACCCGGACGAATACGGATGTCCAGATTGCGATCATCGTGCGCTGCGTGAGAGGACCGCGAAAGCAAAGGTTGCTAAACGCGTCGCCGCACGCCTTGTGCCGCCAGGAGCATTTCAAATGAAAACGATTTTATCCGCGTTGATTGTGCTTGGACTATCGCTCGCCGCCGCGCCCGCTTTCGCCGCCGACAACCGCAATGTTTCGGTCATCAACGAGACCGGCTATGCGATCAAGTTCTTGGGTTTCAATTCGCCCGATGACGGCCTCGACGAATGGGAGAACGAACTCGACAAGACCCTGAAGAACCAGGACACCGCTTACGTTGAATTCGATGAGGACGAGGACGAGGACGGCTGCGTCTGGAACATCAAGGTGGATTGGGCGAACTATGATGAATCGGTGCTCTGGAAGAACGTCAATCTGTGCAAATTCAACGTGCTCAGGCTTCGCTACGATTCCGGGACCAAGACGACGTCATTCATCGCGGAGTGATCGATTGGTCGAGTGATGCCGCAAAGATCGCGCGCTGGCGCAGCGGTGCATTAAACGCAGGCAGCATTGCTTACAAAATCGTCTTGCCCGGAACTGTTCGATAGGGCTGATTTCACGCGGGTCCTTGGCGCGACACCTGGGCACCCCCCAGCCTCGCACCATCTTTCCCATACGCCCCCGCCGATCCTCACAGGCCGGCGGGGGTTTTCATTCTTGGGGTCGCTGGGATCCGCACCGGTGGGCAACAATACCGTGCCCCCCTTGGCCCAGCCCCCACGATCCGCAATCAAGCCTGCCACCCCGACATTTTGGAAGAGAATCGGCCATAAGGCGTTTGAGCGTTCCTCCCACTCTCAATCGGAGCCACGCACGCCATGAGGCGAAACATGCATCGTCCGCATTTTCCCTGGAATAACTCGCCCCGCGCGGTGTTCCGGCCTCCGATGCTGCAATTTGTCATCTTCAAGCGCCGCCGGAACTTTTGCTGGCAAGTGCGCGATCAGAGCGGGAAAATGATTGCAGGCGGACGGGAGAAAACCCGGCCCGCCGCCCGATACCATGCGTATCGCGCCTTGTTCCTTGTGCTTTCCACCGGCTGGAAAGCGAACGATCTGCAGCCGCATTAGGCAGGGCCCCTGCGCGACGCATGGCGTTGCCTCAAGGCAACGCGCCGCTAGCAGCCCCGACAGATCCCGGTGAACTTGCTGGTCTCAACCCGGCCGCGCGGGCGCACGGGTGGCCTTTTTGACCTTGCCTGGCGTGGAACGGTGATCCGTTGTGACGCGCCCGCATAGGGCGGCACGACCACGCGCGAACCCGAGGGCGACGCGTTGACCGAACTGTAGCTGGGGGACGGCGCAGGACTGTTGGTGCCGGGCGGCGGGATCCGGGAGGCGTTTCCGATTCCGCTGGGGTCGCTGACCACGCTGGGATTGGCCGGACCGTAAGGTATGCCGCTGATCGCAGAATTGCCCGCTCCGGCCGAGCCGGCGGGCGGCGGGAACTGCGCGAACGCGCTGCCGGGCACGATCAGGCTGACCAGCATTGCGAAGCCAACAAGCGCCGATTGGCCGGACATTGAATCTCCAGGGGAAAGCTGCGGACCCAACGTATATGTGGGGCGCTCGTTCCGAGGGTAAGGTCGCGCCCGTCATTTACCGGAGTAGGCTTCTGTAAACGAATCAGACCTAATTTGGCGGCGATCACATCCGGAGATTCGGCGGCATGAACCAGCCCGTAATCCTTGATAATGATATCCGCGCCCTGCAGGAATGGCTGCGCTCTGCCTGGCAGCAGCTGGCCGATCCCTCCCTCACCACCTTTACGCGCCGCGAACTGCGCAATCAGATGAAGCAATGCAGCGCCGACCTGCGAACCCAGCTTCAATTGGCGGCGACGCGTCAGTCACAGCCGGTCAAGGACCAGCCCCGCACCCCCCGTAGGCCGGAGCTTCGTATCCTGACTTGACCCTTGGGGGTCCCTTTGGGGATCACGCGCCAACCGTCGGCGCGCCGTCGCGGGCCTATGATCGGACGCGCGGATTGCAAGGCGAAGCCGGCCAGGAAGCTGCCAATGACGCGAGTGACAGTTTTCTCGGCGGCCTTGTGCGCGCTGCTCGCGACGTCGGCATCGGCCCAAAGTCCGGCCCCACCGGCGTTCAAGGTGATCTCGCCGATCTTCGGTCAACTCGTCATGTTCAGCTTGCCCGCCAGTTTCGCCACGGTGTTCGAGAACACCAAAGGGACGAACTATGTCCGCGAGGCCGTGCTGAAGGGCGAGACGGTCAAGAGCTGGACCCAGATGATCACGGTGACCGGCGCCAAGGGGGCCGCCGGCAACGCCGGGGTTTCGCCGGAAAGCTTTGCGGGCTCGATGGTCGGTGGGTTCAAGTCGGCCTGCCCCGACTCCTTCGCAGCGCAAGGATTTGGCGCGACCAAATTCGGCGATCAAGATGCGTATGTCGCGGTGGCAAGCTGCGGCCGGCTCGAAACCGGCGCCGACAAACACAGCGAAACCACGCTCATCGTCACCGTCAAAGGCAGCGCCGATTACTACACGGTGCAATGGGCCGAACGCGCGCCGGCGACAGGGCGACGCGCAATCGACGAGACCAAATGGCTGGCGCGGTTGCGCCAATTGCAGCCCATTCGTGTCTGTCCGATCGTGCCCGGCGAGCCCGCGCCCTACCCGAGCTGCGCCAGCAGGAACTAACTGCGGCGTCGGCGCGCCGACTTGCCCGGCGCGGCCTTTCGTTGATAACCCTGACTGTTGATAACCCGGACTTGCCGACCCCGGCGGCGAGTCTGACGGCTTTGGTGTGCTATCCGCATATCGGCCTGACTAACGACGGACGGAACATATGCGGATCACCCTCGTCGGCTCCCGCCATTTCGGCGTGACGACCTTCACCATGCTGCGCGATCACGGCGTCGAAATCGCGAGGATAGTCGTCCACGACAACGAAGACCGGCTGGCGGCCGCAGCGAGGGCCGCTGGCGTTGAGGTCGTCGTGCAGGGAGACGCCAGATTCGTCACCGCGGCGGAAATCGCCACCGACAGCGACCTGATCGTGACCGCCCACAGCCACGCCCGCATCACCCGCGAGGCGCTGGCCGTCGCCAAGCTCGGCGGTATCGGCTATCACCCCTCGCTGCTGCCCCGGCACCGCGGCATCGCCGCGGTCGAATGGACCATCAAGGAAGGCGATCCGATCGCCGGCGGCACTATTTATCACCTCGCCGACCGGATGGACGCCGGCGCGATCGCGGCGCAGGAGTGGGTTTTCGTCAAGAAAGGCGAGACCGCACGCGAACTCTGGGAGCGCGCGCTGGCTCCCCTGGGCCAAAAGCTGCTCGGCGAAGTCATCGATTACGCCAGGATCCACAAGACCCTGCCCGCCCGGCCCCAGGACGAGCAATTCGCCACCCTCGCGCCAAAGCTTTCCGACGCCAAGCACTGACAGAACGGGGAATATGCGGCCGTTTCAGCCAGTTAAGCATCCCGGACCCGAATCATGGCCCGTATCGAAGCCCATTTCGCGCATTTATTCGTTCCGAGGCCGGAACCGGATTCACCTTGATGTGTTTGAGACCACAGGAACTTTCCGCGTTATTGCGGCGCACCAAAGTTTGAACACATTGTGACCGGATAACGCGCTCATCACACACATCGCTCGGGGATTCCATCCATGCGTTCCAACCGCATCAGCAAGCTGTTTTTGACTTCGTTTCTTGCCATAGCTGCCTTCGCGGCCGCTCCCGCCGCCGCCCAGCAGCCCTATGACGGGCTTTGGCAGGTTACCGTCGTCACCAAAACCGGCAGTTGCGATGCGCGCACCGCCTCAACCGTCACTGTAAGCGACGGTAAGGTAACGGGGTCCGGCGCCCCGGTCTCCGGCACCGTCAGTTCCGGGGGACTTGTGCGAGTCTCGATCAATGGTGCATATGCGAACGGTCAACTCAGTGGCAACTCCGGATCGGGGAAATGGAATGGGGCATCAGCTGGTGTACCGTGTAGCGGTCGATGGGAAGCGTCCCGTCAGTAAGACAAGCCGAACATCAGAATTCTTCGCCTATCCGCGGCGGCTGACAATTGCAGCCGTCGCGTTTTTTATGACTTCGCTTGCAGTCCCAGCAAGTTATGCCCAGTCCTCCGGACCTTACGCCGGCATGGCCGGCAAGTGGGCCGGCGGCGGCACCGTCACGCTGGACGACGGATCGAACGAACGCATCCGTTGCCGCGCGGTCTATGACGTTGCGGGCGCCAAGATGGACATGAGCCTCACCTGCGCGAGCGACGCCTATAGGTTCAACCTGACGGCCAACGTGGTCGACCAGGGCGGCGCGATTGTCGGGCAGTGGAGCGAAACCAGCCGCGGCATCACCGGCAGCCTGCAGGGCCGCGGCGGCGGCGGCAACTTCCAGGTCACGGCGGTCACCGCCGGCTTCAACGCCAACATTGGGCTCAGGACAACCGGCAACAAGCAGTCCGTCAGCATCCGGGCCGACAGCCTGTTCCGCGCCGCCAACATTTCGCTTTCGAAGTAAACCGCAGCGGTCCGCCCGCCCTGTCGCGAATACCAAATCGCCCGCTGAAGAGCGGGCGATTTTCGTTATGAGCGCTCTTTGCGGTTACTAGCCGGTTTTGGGCTTCTCCAGCCTCGCAGCAGTCTCCTTGATGGTCTTTGCGATCAGCAGGGCCTGTTCCTTGTTGAAGGCAAAATCCTGCACCCCGTTATGGGTCGTGAGCGACAGCACCATGATGTCGGGTTGCGCTTCGGGCCAGCCGGTTGCAAAGGCAGTTACGAAACTCGCTGAAGTCGATCGGGCTTCTGAAGTCGAGCGGTTGGTCATGGTCTATGTTTCCTGTGTTGTTCGAGCGCGCCTAAGTCCGCTTCAGGATTTGGGCACGTAAGCCGTGACTTCGATTTCGACCTTGGCCCTGACGTCGACCAGCCCGTCGATATAGAGCAGCGTCGATGGCGGGAAGTTGCGCCCGATCGTTTCTTTCCAGGCCGCGCCGATCCCGGCGCCCGCCGCCTCATATTCGCTGCGGCTGGTCAGATACCAGGTCAGGCGGACGATGTGTTCGGGACCAGCCCCTGCCTCGCCGAGCAGCTTGATGATCCGCTTCAGCGCCGTGCCGACCTGGGCGGCCATGTCGGGCTGATAGTCGCCCTTCTCGTCGCCGCCGGTCTGGCCGGCCAGCACGATCCATTTGCCGGGACCATCGACCTCGACACCGTGTGAAAAGCCGCGGGGTTTCGACCATTCGGCCGGTTGTAGGATACGCATGGATAAGTCCTCCTGAGACGGGCCGATCCTTAGCACCGATCCCGCACTGCCTCCCACAGCGAAATTGGCGCCCGCGCATCGCTGCGTCCGCAGATTTGCACGTTGCAAATCGCCGAGCGCTCGCCGATACCCGCCTGCCCCTCTAGGTCAGCCCAACTCAGCCGCTAGCGCATGGACCGCACACCTTCCAAATCACTGGCCGCGCTGTGGATGTCGGGCTGGCTCGCCTTGATGCTGATCGTGGTGGTCGCCGGCCGCGAAGGCATGCGCGAGCTGAACGTGTTCCAGCTGATGGAGATGCGCACGATCATCGGCTTCTTCCTGCTGTATCCGATGATCCGCGCCAATGGCGGATTTGCCATCCTGAAAACCGCGCGGCTGCATATGCACATCTCGCGCAACCTCATTCACTACGGCGCGCAGCTCGGCTGGTTTTTCGCGCTGACGCTGATTCCGATCGGTCAGGTGGTGGCGATCGAATTCACGATGCCGATCTGGACCGCGATCCTGGCCGCGATGTTTCTCGGCGAGCGGATGACGGTCTGGAAGGTCGCGGCCATCGTGCTCGGCATCGTCGGCGTCATTGTCATCGTTCGCCCGGCGACCGGCGAGGTCAATCCCGGACAATTGATTGCGCTGGGGGCCGCGGTCGGCTTCGGCATCTCGATTGCGATGGTCAAATCGCTGACCCGGACCGAACATTCGGTCGCGATCATTTTCTGGATGCTGGCGATACAATCTGTGGCTGGATTTTTTCCCGCGCTCTACGTCTGGACGTGGCCGCCGGCTTACGCCTGGGGCTGGGTCGTCGTGATCGCTTTCTGCGGCACGTTCTCCCACTACTGCATGGCACGCGCGTTGCTGCATGCCGATGCGACGGTGGTGATCCCGATGGATTTCCTGCGGGTTCCCTTAACCGCCACCGCGGGCTGGCTGATCTATGCAGAGCGGCTCGACCTGTTCACCGTGCTCGGCGCCATCCTGATCCTGGCCGGCAATCTGCTGAACTTGCGCGCGATCAACCCGGTTCCCGCGCGGGCAGCAACCTGAGTTCGGATTTTACCCACTAAATTGTGATCTGGATCTCATGAGATATTGGATAGATTCAATAGCTTAAGAGCGAATCACACGGCTCCCGGATCTGGGCAGGCGGCCCATTTTTCTGGCGCGGTGTGTATTTTTTTCGTGTAACCTGCGGCCAACGTTGCCGCCGAAATCTTTTTCGATTCTGCCAGGGGGATTTTTCTGATGCGCTTCCCAACCCTTGTCCTTTCCTTGATCTGCATGGTCTTCACCGCCGGCGCCGCCAGCGCCGAGAGGCGGGTTGCCTTCGTGGTCGGGAACGGCACCTACAAGCACGTCGCCGCGTTGCCCAATCCATCCATCGACGCGAAGGCGATGGCGGGCGCGCTGCGCAACGTCGGTTTTGAAGTGGTGGAAGGCTCCAACCTGACCCGCGACAAGATGACGGAAAAGCTGCTCGACTTCGGCAAGAAGGCGCAGGGCGCCGACGTGGCCGTGTTCTTCTACGCCGGCCACGGTATCGCCGTCGGCGGCACCAATTATCTGCTGCCGATCGACGCCGACATCAAATCGGAAATGGACGTCAAGCTCGGCGCAGCCATCAATATCGACCTCACGCTCGACCAGACCATGAGCGATGCCAAGGTCAAGCTGGTGCTGCTCGATGCCTGCCGCGACAATCCGTTCGCCGCCAAGATCAAGTCCAACGCGCCGTCCACCCGCAGCGTGTCGGTGCAGACTGGCCTTGCCGAAATGAAATCCGGCGAAGGCACGCTGATCGCGTTTGCGACCGGCCCCGGCCAGACAGCGCTTGACGGCAAGGAAGGCGGCAACAGCCCGTTCACCCGCGCGCTGCTCGCCAACCTCACCCAGCCCGGCGTCGAGCTTCAGCAGGCGATGACCAAGGTCCGCGCGCAGGTCCAGGAGGAAACCAACAAGGGTCAATTGCCCTGGGGCAACACCAATCTGACGGGTGCGGTTTACCTGAACGGTGCACCAGCGCCTGCCGCGCCCGGATCCGCGCCGGCGGTGGCCGCCGCTGCACCGGGCAGCGACGTCGAGCTGGAGTTCTGGCGTTCGATCAAGGATTCGAGCAAGCCGGAAGAGCTCAACGCTTACGTGGCTCAGTATCCCAACGGTCAGTTCAAATCGCTGGCGCTGGCACGGATCGCCTCCCTTGAGAGCAAACCGGACAACGCCACGCGCAACCTGACCACCGGCATCGATCCGGCGACGTTCAAGGACGAAGCGAACCAGACCACCGAGGATCAGATTGGCCTCGACAAGGGCCAGCGCCGCGACGTCCAGCGCCGCCTGAACGGTCTCGGCTTCGACACCAAAATGTCCGGCACCTTCGATGCACCGACCCGGGCCGTGATCACGCGATGGCAGGCCGCCCGCGGCTACCCCAAGAGCGGCTACCTCAACAGGCTGCAGCACAAGGCCCTGTTGACCGAAATCGTGGCGGCGGCGCCGACCGCAAGCTCCAGCGACGAGGAAAAGCCGCGCCGCCGCGCCAACAGTGGCGGCGGCGGTGGCCAGCCCCAACCGCAGCCGCAGCGCCAACACAGCGGCGGCGGCGGCCCGGATCCGGCCGGTGCCGGCCGTTTCATCGGCGGCGTCGTCGGCGGCATGCTGCGCTAAGCGCTCCAAGACAATTCACGGCAAAAAGCCCGGGATCATCCCGGGCTTTTTCATTCGGAGCTGGGGTTGGACAGCCCCAAGCAGTCCGCGCGACCTTCGGCGAGTTTGACGAATTTGTCGCCGCCCGACGTCAGCCGGCACATCTCCACTTCCTTGCCCGAGGGCACCGACTTGGCACAGGTGATCTGGGGATTGCTGTCGTACTTGGTGGTCGAGAATCTGCACGTCACGATGCAGGAGGCGTCGATCGACAGCGGGTTCGTCATCAGGATGCTGGCGATCTCCTCGCCCGGCAGGATCGTGCAGGTGAACGGCGCCTGATCCGCCATCGCCGGACCGGCGAGGTCGCCGCCAATCGCCAATCCGATACAGCTCAGGGCAACGAGCCGGACGCGGGCCAAAACAGGACGCATTCGCGCGTATCTGTTTCGAGGGGCTATTTGCCGGCGGCCTTGCGCAACGCCGCGTTGATCCGGTCCTGCCAGCCGGCGCCGCCTTCCTGGAAATATTCGAGCACATCCTGGTCGATGCGCAGCGACACCAGTTCCTTCACGCCGGGAAGCGCCGTCGGCTTCGGTGGCGCCTCCACCACCTTGGTGGTGGTGCGCTTGAACGCCGCCTCGGCCTCGCTGCGGGCGTCGTTCAGGGTCCTCGGCCGTCTCGGCTGGTCCGCCATCGCTAAATTCCTTCAAACAATACGGTCGACAGATAACGTTCGGAGAATGACGGCACAATGGCGAGGATGGTCTTGCCGGCGGCCTCCGGCCGCTTGCCGATCTCAAGTGCCGCTGCGATCGCCGCGCCCGAGGAGATGCCGCCCGGAATGCCTTCGTTGCGTGCCAGCGCGCGCGACATCTCGATCGCGGTCGCCGAGTTGATCTTGACGATCTCGTCGATCACGGAACGATCCAGAATGTCCGGCACGAAGCCGGCGCCGATGCCCTGGATCTTGTGCGGCGTATGCTGTCCGCCCGACAGCACCGGGCTTTCCTCCGGCTCGACGGCGATCACCCGCAGCGAAGGCTTGCGCGGCTTCAGCACCTGGCCGACGCCGGTGATGGTGCCGCCGGTGCCGACGCCAGCGACAAAGAAATCGATATTGCCGCCGGTGTCGTTCCAGATTTCCTCCGCGGTGGTGCGGCGGTGAATTTCGGGATTGGCGAGGTTCTTGAACTGCTGCGGCATCACGGCGTTCGGCGTCGTGCGCACCAGCTCTTCGGCGGTCGCAATCGAGCCCTTCATGCCCTGCGCCGCCGGCGTCAGCACGATCTCGGCGCCGAGGAAGGCCAGCATCTTGCGCCGCTCGATCGACATCGATTCCGGCATCACCAGTTTCAACCGGTAGCCGCGCGAGGCCGCGACAAAGGCCAGCGCAATGCCGGTGTTGCCCGAGGTCGGCTCGATCAGCACGGTGTCGGCGTTGATCACGCCAGCTTTCTCCATCGCGATCACCATCGCCGCACCGATGCGGTCTTTGACGCTTGCCGCCGGGTTGAAATATTCAAGTTTAGCTAAAATGGTAGCGCTGACACCGTGGGCTTGCGGCAGTTTGCGCAAGCGGACGATCGGGGTGTCGCCAATCGCGTCAACGATGCTGTCGAACACCCGGCCCCGTCCGGGACGGTGCACTGCACCCGTGGCTGACGATGCCTCCATCAAAACACTCCTGCGGTGATAATGTGCCCGGAATTCGGGGCTCTCCTTACTTAGGAGGTGGCCGAGCTGATGCGCAAGCATGAAACGTCAGAGTCAAAAATTCGCTGCATCGCAAAATCGAAAGTTCGCCGATAACGCCGTTCGTACGCATTTGTGTTGCGACAACGTCAAATAAATCGGTTTATACTTTCGTAGTGAGTTGAGCTTCCGCTTCAGATCGCAAAGGAGGTCACGATGCCAGCAGTTGCTGAAGTCCTGTCCGTCGCGTCTAGGCCCGACCCGCGTGGCTGTGATTTACCGACCTGCCCGGTATGTGCGGACTCTATGGTGGCCGCGGAAGCTTCCGCCTACATGTATGACAACGTCATCGGTTATCTCTGGACCTGCGATACCTGCGGTTACGGCTTCGTGACCAAGCATTCGATCCGGAGGTTCGCCTGTAACTAGGCATAGCGTTTTCGAGCGAAGTGGGCCCCGGTTCGCGTAAGGAAAACGCGTCAAACTAAAAAAAACAACCACCTCTCAGCATCACCTCACAGCAATGTCACCGCGCGCCCATCCGGCGCGCGTTTGTTGTTGGAACGTCTCGAAGCTGCCGTTACCGATCGCGTCCCGCATGCCCTGCATCAGGTGCTGATAATACGCGATATTGATTTCCGACAGCAGCATCGCGCCCAGCGTCTCGCCCGACCGCACCAGATGATGGAGATAGGCGCGGGAGTATTCGCGCGTCGCCGGCCACATGCTCTCCTCGTCCAGCGGTCTGGGATCGTCGGCATGGCGGGCATTGCGCAGATTGATCTGGCCAAAGCGCGTGAATGCCATGCCGTGCCGGCCGTTACGGGTCGGCATCACGCAGTCGAACATGTCGATGCCGCGCGCTACCGCCTCCAGCAGATCCTCTGGCGTGCCGACGCCCATCAGATAGCGCGGACGATCCTGCGGCAGAAGGGGCGCGGTCTCCTCGATCATGGCAAGCATCACCGCCTGGGGTTCGCCGACCGCAAGGCCGCCGATCGCGTAGCCGTGGAACCCGATCTCGACCAGCCCGCGCGCGCTGGCGTGGCGCAGTTCGGGCACGTCGCCGCCCTGCACGATGCCGAACAGCATGTAGCCGGGAGGCGCGCTCTCGAAGGCGCGTTTTGAGCGCTCGGCCCAGCGCAACGAGAGCTGCATCGCGCGTTCGATGTCGGCGCGTCCGGCCGGCAGCCGCACGCATTCGTCCATCTGCATGGCGATGTCGGAGCCGAGCAGCCGCTGCACCTCGATCGATCGTTCCGGCGACAGCTCGACCTTGGCGCCGTCGATATGCGAGCGAAAGGTCACGGCGTGCTCTGTCACCTTGCGCAGCTCTGAAAGCGACATCACCTGGAAGCCGCCGGAATCGGTCAGCATGGGCCCCTGCCAGCCTGTGAATTTCTGCAAGCCGCCAAGGGCTGCGATCCGCTCGGCCCCCGGCCGCAGCATCAGATGGTAGGTATTGCCGAGCACGATATCAGCGCCGGCATCGCGCACCTCGCGCCAGTGCATGCCCTTCATCGCGCCCGCGGTGCCGACCGGCATGAAGGCCGGCGTCCGCACCATGCCGTGTGGGGTGGAGAGCCGGCCGAGCCGGGCCTGGCCGTTGGTGGTGAGCAGCTCGAAATGATTGGGAACGTCCATGGGTGAGCTTATGGCGTAACAGACGCGCCCTGTTCAACAGGCCATTCAGCCTCTTTTTCCCTCCAAAACCCGTTGACGGCGGCACAAGTCTCCCGCATAAGTCCGCCCCATGAACGCGACCACCAAACGTACCGCGAAAACCAAAGCACCCTTGGGGGGCTCGGGAGCCGTGCGCACGTAGTCGAACGATCGCATCATCTGAACCGAAGCCCCGCCTGAAAAGGACCGGGGCTTTTTTATTGCCTGCAGCCTACTCAAACCAAAGGAAGACGAACGTGAGCAACGATCCAGTAGTGGCCATTGTCGGCGTGACCGGCGCCGTCGGGGCCGAATTCATCGCCACCATGGACAAGCGCAATTTCCGCGTCGGCAAGCTGAAGGCGCTGGCGAGCGCGCGCTCGGCCGGCCAGACCGTCAACTTCCGTGGCGAGCAGGTGGTGATCGAAGAGCTCACCCCGCACTCCTTCCACGGCGTCGACATTGCGCTGTTCTCGGCCGGCGGCAGCATTTCGAAGAAGTATGCGCCGATCGCGGTGAAGTCCGGCGCCGTCGTGGTCGACAATTCATCCGCCTTCCGGATGGACCCGGACGTGCCGCTGGTCATTCCCGAGATCAACGCGGGCCGCATCCGCGACCACAAGGGCATCATCGCCAACCCCAACTGCTCGGCGATCACGGCGCTGGTGCCGCTGTGGCCGATCCACAGGCAAAACCACATCAAGCGCATGATCATCTCGACCTATCAGGCCGCCAGCGGTGCCGGTGCGGCGGCGATGGAGGAACTCAGGGAATCGACCCGCGCCAGCCTCGAGGGGCGGCCGTTTACGCCCAAGGTGATCCCGCTCCCCTACGCCTTCAACGTGTTCAGCCACAACACCGCGATCGATCCGGCGACCGGCTACAACGACGAAGAGACCAAGGTCATCAAGGAGACGCGGAAGATTTTCGAGGACGAGAAGATTGCGATCGGCGTCACCTGCGTGCGGGTGCCGGTGCTGCGCGCGCATTGCGAGGCCATCACTTTCGAATGCGAGCGCCCGATCTCGGAGGACGAGGTGCGCGCGATCCTGTCGAAGGCGCCGGGTGTCAAGATCGTCGATGATCGGGCGAAGAATTACTTCCCGATGCCGATCGACGCGTCAGGCCAGGACGACGTGCTGGTCGGCCGCATCCGCAAGGATCTCAGCGATCCATCAGGCCATTCGATCGCGATGTTCGTCTCGGCAGACCAGCTGTTGAAGGGCGCCGCGCTGAACGCCGTCCAGATTGCGGAGCTGCTGCCACAACGCGCGATGGCGTGAGGTGAACGCGTGGAGTAGGTTAGACGTCGCTAACCAACTCCACGCTTCGCGCATCATTTATGCGACAAAGCATGCTCGCTTTTGCTCGCGAGGAGATCGCTGATCATACGGCTTTATTACGATCCCGGCTTCATCAGCCTCGTTCCGCATATACTGCTCGAAGAAATTGCGGCTCCGTACCAGCTCATTTTTGTCAATCTGAGCGGCGGCGCGCACAAGGGACCCGATCATCTCCGACTGAATCCAAACGGTCTAATCCCGGTCCTCGTGCAGGATGATTTGGTCTTGTACGAATCCGCAGCCATCTGCCTGCATTTGGTCGATACCAATCCGGGTTTGAGCTGGCTCCGGCCATAGGGACTGGCGAACGCGCGCACTTTTATAAGTGGCTGATGTGGTCCTCAAGTACGTTACAGCCTGCATTGTCCATGTATCTGCATCCCAACAAATGGGCCAACGATCCAGCCATGTTTCCCGAGTTGCGAGCGTGTGCTGAACAGAAGGTGTATGGCTTATTCGATTTGCTCGACGGTGCGCTCGAATCTCACGGTGGCCCGTGGTTGTTGGGTGATACTTACTCGGCAGTTGACGCTTGTGCGCTTACCCTGTGTCGATGGTCACGTGGAATGCCGCGTCCGGGAGCAAGCTGGCCCCATGTCGGTCCGTACATGAATCGCATTCTGGCAAGACCTGCGGTTCAACGCGCGCTGCAACAGGAGCATTTGCAAGAACCCTGGATTTGACCGATCGCGTGCCGTCGAGCTGACGCGCCTTCGTTGCGTCGCCGGAAATGAGAAATTCCTGACATCGATGAGGGGCGCGTCGCGCCTGCTGGCTTCGCGGCGAATCGTTGGTTAAGTTCACGGTCGCTACCGAACTTGAAGGCTGACGATGCCGAAGCGAAGCTGGGCTTATCTCCTCGGGCTGGTCTTGATCTGCGCGATAGCCGGATCGTGGTACTATTATTACAAGAGCAAGTGCCACGGCATGGATGAATGCGCCGCTCAAGCCGCCGAAGGCCGGGAGCGGGACAAGCCGAGCGAGCCGCGTTGATCGACCTATGCAGGCGCGGACCAACCGACCACGCCCTCGGTCAAGCGCGCGGAACAGCGCAGATGTGCGTGGTAGGTTTCCCTGTGCTCCGGCCACGCTGCGCCCTGTGCGAATGATACGCTTCAACCCCAACCTGCCTTTTGCTTTCAAATGTTCAGGCCGCGTAGTAGCGTTCGGGCTGGTCCCCCGGTGACAGGACGTGTCACCGGGGGATAATCGTCCAAAGTGAGGCTATTTTGCTGTTTCCGACCGATCTGGCGTCGTTTCTCGATCTCATCCGCCAGCACGGCGATGCGGCCTACAGTCTCATGTTCGCTTATGCGGCCTCGCATAGCCTGCTGATCACGCTGTTCGCGGGCTACGCGGTGCATTCGGGCGCGCTGGATTTCGGCAAGCTGATCATGGTTTGCTGGTTCGGCACCTTTACCGGTGACGTGATCCGGTTCTGGATCGCGCGGCGTTATGGCACACGCTGGCTCGGATCCTTTCCGAGGCTGGAACGTGCCGTCCAGATCGCAGCCCGGCTGGCCGACCGTCACTATGCCTGGATGATCCTGTTTCATCGTTTTCCGCACGGCATACGCGGCGTCGCGGGCTTTGCGTATGGAATATCGCAACTGCCCTGGTCCACTTTCCTGGCGTTCAATTTCGTCGCCGCGGGCCTGTGGTCCTGCACCGTCGTCTCGGCCGGCTATGCCTTCGGCCAGGTCTCGGAGAAGATGATGAGCGATGCTTCCTCCGGCGTGGCCTTCGCGCTGCTGGTCGCGTTCCTCGGCCTGTCCTGGATTTTGAGCAAGAAGCTCGAGCGCGCTGTCGAACGAAGCTAAAGCGCCGATCACTCGCGCGCGCGAAACAACAGGCACGCGTCACCATAGGAATAAAACCGATAGCCGCTGGCGATCGCGTGCGCATAGGCCTGCTTCATCGTCTCCAGCCCGCTGAACGCCGACACCAGCATGAACAGTGTCGAGCGCGGCAGATGGAAGTTGGTCAGCAAAATATCGACCGCGCGAAAGCGATAGCCCGGCGTGATGAAGATCGCGGTCTCCGCGCCAAACGGCTGGATGGTGCCGTCCTCGGCGGCCGCGCTTTCCAACAACCGCAACGATGTGGTCCCGACCGCAACGATGCGGCCACCTTTGGCGCGGGCCGCATTCAAGGCAGCGGCGGTCTCGGCCGAGATCGAGCCCCATTCGGCATGCATCCGGTGTTCCGACGTTTCTTCCACCTTGACCGGCAGGAAGGTCCCTGCCCCGACATGCAGCGTTATCCGATGCAGTCCGACGCCGCGCTCGCGCAGTGCCGCCTCCAGCGCCGGCGTGAAATGCAGCCCTGCGGTGGGCGCCGCGACCGCCCCCTCATTGGCCGCGAACATGGTCTGGTAATCGGCGGCATCGCGATCGTCAGGCGTGCGCTTGGAGGCGATGTAGGGCGGCAATGGCGGCGTGCCGAGGTCGGCGATCGCCTGGTCGAGCGCAGGTCCATGAAACGAGAACGACAGCGTGATCTCGCCCTCTTCGCCCTTGGCCTCGACCTCGGCGTCGAGATGGCCGAGCAGGCAGACCTTGCCTTCATTGCCGAAGCGCACCACGTCGCCCGGCGCCAGTTTCTTGGCCGGCTTGACCAGCGCCCGCCAGCGCGAGCCGTCGAGCCGCTTGATCAGTGTTGCCTCGATCTTCGGTTCGGTCTCGCGGCCGATGCGGCGTCCCTTGAGCTGGGCCGAAATGACCTTGGTATCGTTCACGACGAGCTGGTCGCCAGGCAGCAACCAGTCCGGCAGTTCGGCCACGGCCCGGTCGTGCAACACGCCGTCCGGCTGCACCACCAGCATCCGCGCTGAATCGCGCGGGCTCGCCGGTCGCAGCGCGATGTTGGCGGCGGGCAGTTCGAAGTCGAACAGATCGGTGCGCATGGCGCAATGCGCTCCAGCGTTGCCTCTCAGCGTCATTCCGGGGCGCATCGAAGATGCGAACCCGGAATCTCGAGATTCTCAGATGTGCAATTGCACATCCCAGTTCATGCTTCGCATGCCCCGGAATGACGGCTGATGATCAGCCCGCGTCAGCCGCCATATGCGCCTTGACGATCTTGTCCGGATCCTTGACCGGCTCGCCGCGCTTGATCTTGTCGACATTCTCCATGCCTTCAGTGACCTTGCCCCAGACCGTGTACTGGCCGTTGAGGAAGGACGCGTCGTCGAAGCAGATGAAGAACTGGCTGTCGCCGGAATCCGGGCTCGCCGCGCGCGCCATCGAGGTGGTGCCGCGCACGTGCGGCTCCTTGTTGAATTCGGCCTTCAGCTTCTTGCCGGAGCCGCCGGTGCCGGTGCCTTGCGGGCAACCGGTCTGCGCCATGAAGCCGTCGATCACGCGATGGAACACGATGCCGTCGTAAAACCCTTCGCGCACCAGTTCCTTGATGCGGGCGACGTGGCCCGGCGCCAGATCCGGGCGCATCTCGATGGTGACGGGACCCTGCGTGGTTTCAAGGATCAAAGTATTTTCTGTGGCTGCCATGCTCTTCTCTCATCAGGTTTGGGTGGACGTTTGCGGGTTCGAAAAGGGACCGCCAAAGGCCGGCCGGCAACGGCACCGCCCAGTCCCTCGGTAAATGGCAACGGCGTGCAGCGTTGCAATGTTTCCATCACCGCAATGCGGTATTTGAGCCGGTCGTTATCGCTGGCGTGTTCCGATTCATAGGTAATTCTGGGCTGACCGATAATGGCGCCCGCGCGGTTGAAGCTGACGATCACGGTGATGTCGATCGGGTTAGCCTGCGACAGCGGCGGCGGCTTCCAGCACGAATTTAGCCGCACAAAGATGTCCTTGAGCGTGTCGAGTTGCAGCGGTTGCGCCGAGGCCTGCACGGTCGATACCAGGCACAACAGCAGCGCGGCAAACCCGAGGAGCGGCTTGCTGCGCGACGTTGTCATGGCTCACTTGATATCGGATGCGACTTGCACCTTCACCATTTTGTCAGGGTCGGTGACCTGTCCGCCGGACGATCCGGGCGGCGCCTTTTTCAGCTTGTCGACCACATCCATGCCGGACACGACCTCGCCGATCACGGTGTACTGGCCGTTCAGGCTCGAGCCTTCCGCGAACATGATGAAGAACTGCGAGTTCGCGGTATCGACGCTGTCGCCGCGCCGCGCCATGCCGACGATGCCGCGGGTGAACGGCACCTTGGAGAACTCCTGCTTCAGGTTCGGATATTTCGAGCCGCCGGTGCCGTTGAAGTTCTGGCCGTCGCCGGTCTGCGCCATGAAGCCGTCCATCACGCGGTGGAACGGCACGTTGTTGTAGTAGCCCTCGCGTGCCAGCTGCTTGATGCGCTCGGCATGCTGAGGCGCGAGGTCGGCCCGCAGCTTGATCACGATGCGGCCTTTCGTCGTGTCGATCACGACCGCATTGGCCTTGTCGAGATTGGCCGGCAGCGGCTGGGCGATCGCGGGAGCCGCGCAAATCAGCGCGGCGACAAAAGCGAGAATGCGGATCATGAAAACTCCGGGATCGAGAGAGTAAGGCGTTGGGAGCACGCGATGCGCGCTAGCTGGCGAATTTGGCCTTGAGCTTGGCTGCGATCGAGGGCGGCACGAACGCGGAAAAGTCGCCGCCCATGCCCGCGATTTGGCGTACCAGTGTGGCGGTGATCGGGCGGACCGCGGGTGACGCCGGGACGAACACCGTATGCACCTCAGGCGCCATGGTCTGGTTCATGCCGGCAAGCTGCATCTCGTAGTCCAGATCGGTGCCGTCGCGCAGGCCCCGAATCATGATGGTGGCGCGGGCCGCCCGGGCCGCCGCGACCGTCAGATTGTCGTAGGTGGAGGCCTCAAAGGCGCAACCGGCGCTCTTCGCGATGGGCGCGCATACCTCCTTGAGCATCTCCAGGCGTTCCTCGGTCGAAAACAGCGACTTTTTGCCGGGATGGACGGCAACGGCGACGATCAGCCGGTCGCACAGGGTCACAGCGTGCTGGACCACGTCCAGATGGCCGTTGGTGACGGGGTCAAAAGAGCCGGGATAGAGCGCGATACGGGGCATAGAACCCTCCTAACCCGCCCCGGGCGGCCCGGCAAGCGGGCCAGTTTCTTGTTTTGACGCGTTTTCTTCACGCAAACCGGTACCCACCCCGGATCAAGCCCGGGCAGGCTTCGCTCGAAAACGCTCCGGTTCCCCGCAGACCCGCCTTTTTATTTGGGATCGGCCAATGAACCACTGTTGGGGTCGGCGCGTCTGCTTAGGCGAGCCGGCAATGTTTCGTCCCTCCGGGGCGACGAAACAAAACTCGGCCCTGACGAAACCATTTTCGGGCTTGGCGAAGACACCCGGAAACGCCGCCTAGGTACACATCCATCCAACGAAACGACGGGCCGAACGGCCCATGACAGGGGACCGTCATGATCAAGGCACTTTCCGCAATCACCTTTGCCGCGCTCATCGCCACCGCATTGACCATTTTGCCCGGCTTTGCCCCCTCGGTTGAAGCCAGCGTGCCGCAGGCGCTTGCCAAGGGTGACCGCCTCGACATCCGCACCGTCGGCAAGGATTGCTCGCAGCAGGCTTGGCCGAATTTCGAGGCTTCCTGCCTCCGCGCCGCCGGTTCCAAGTCGTTGATCCGGGAAGCGCGCCTGGTTACCGCCGACCGCACCCCATAAGGGCGCCGGCCTACCGATTTAGCCGTCAGATTGCTCTGATTTGAAGTCCTCGGGATGCCCCCCGAGGACTTCGGCGTTTAGGGCGGCAGCTTCCATTTCCAGGAAGGATCATTGCTGCGATCGACGTGCTCGGGCCCTGTCATCCCAGCGGCTCAGCATTTGAGCGAGATCGCCATGCGCCTGTTTGGCGGGAGCCTGGTTGGTATTCGCGGGATGCGGCCGTCCCGCCTCTACGTAGTTCTTCCATCTGCGGGCGCTCTCACGCCGTTTTCGGGACATACGGTCACGCGTATAATATCCAGCAGCGTAGGCCACCCCGAGCAAAACCAAAATAGCAACGACGTCCAGCATCTCACGTGCTCCGCGCGCAGGGCTTGAGGGGGCCGGACAGAGAACCGGGCATGATCAAGCAATCATCCAGATCATGACCTTCCAGAACGAAAGGCCGAGCAAGTACAACCACCCCGTCATCACGGGAACGACGAGCGCAGCGTAAAGTGCGGCGACGAACACGCTGCCGAGATCGGATCGGCCCGCAGTCTCTACACGGCTTTCCTCGACGCCTGCATGACGCGGCTCTCTATCGATTGTGACGCTCGAGTATGCCGACATGATTGAGTTCCACAACTTTATCGCGACCGCCAGCCGGCGGTCGAGGTAGCGGCGACGTTTGGCAAAAGTTTGATGCGGTGGAACCAGGCTCTCGAATGCCGCAGCATTCCCGGGCGCTGCACACGTTTTCGTGCGTGCTGGCCCCGACGCGGCGAGAATTTTCCCGGGTTGTGCTTCGCCTCACCCGTGCTACTCGCTTGGCAAAGAAGTCGCCGGAATCGACGCCATGCCGGATAATGCACCAACGCCGCTAAAGCCGCGGCTGGCAATCTCGATCGACCAGGCGCGGGCGATCACGGGTCGCCTCGCTCCCCATTCTTCCGTCGTAGCCGCCACCGAACTGCGCGGCGGAGAGATGAGCGCGATATTCGAGATCACGCTGACAGATTCCTCTTCCTGCATTCTCAAAGTCTATCCGGCGTCGATGGCGTGGAAGATGGCGAAAGAGGTCCACGTGCTGGGCCTCCTGCTAGATATCAGCACGCCTGTTCCCCGCATCCTCATTGCCGACGATACGCGGTCGGTCATCGACCTCAATTTCGTCCTGATGAACAAGCTCGACGGACTGGTGCTGGGCAGGCATGAGGCGGAACTGCCAGACGCCGAGCTGTTTGCGATCTACGCCGAGATGGGCGCGAGCTTGCGCGAGATCAACAAGATCACGCTCGACGGCTTCGGTTATATCGGCCCGAACGGCGTCTGGACGCCTCAGGCCACCAACCGCAACTACATGTCCTCCCAGTTCGAGCGGAAGCTGACGGAGTTTGGCGAGCGCGGCGGCGATCCCGCGCTGGCCGAGCGGCTCAGGGTCAGCATTGCCGCGCGCCGGCACCTGCTCGACGGAGCGATCGCCCCTCGCCTTTGTCACTACGATCTTCACGCCGGAAACGTGCTGGTGACCGCGAGCCGCGCACCGCTTCTGTCCGGCATCGTCGATTTCGAAAACGCCACAGCCGGCGATCCGCTGATGGATATTGCCAAGGCGCTCTATTACTTCAAACCGCAGGAAAAGCCGCAGGACGCACTGAAGCGGTCGGGATTGCTTGCCGGATATGGCGTCATCGAGCGCCCGAACTGGCAGGACACAATCGACCTCTACCGGCTCTGCTGTACGCTGGAGCTATGGTGCTGGAAGGCGCAGTTCGGCATGCGCGACGGGCTTGCCGAACTCACCCGAGAGTTGGAGAGCGTCGATTGGCGCTAGCCGCCCGTGGCGCCGTGAAGCCATCGAAGAATGCTACCAGTGGCCCGTGGCCATTGAGCGGAAGAACGTCCTGGCTACGGCGCCACCAGCGGCTCACGGCCTCATTGTCCTGGCTACGCGGAATCCGAGCGTATCGAACTGAACCTTGCGGTGACGTGCGAAGCGAACCGCTGCCCGAACCAGTTCCGTCTCGTTGTGCCAGGATGCACCGCGAATGGTCCGATAATCGCGATCGCCCTCGATCCATGCCGAACCGTCCGCGGGCGCGCCGTAGTAACTGTCGTGCCAAACGTCTTCAGTCCATTCCCACACATTGCCGTGCATGTCGTTCAGGCCGAAGGCGTTGGGCTTGAACGATCCAACGGGCGCGGTCTGCAAGCTCCACTTATCGCTGCAGCCGGCGCAGTTGGCGTTTTCCGCGCCGGGTTCATCGCCCCAGGCGTAGCGGCCGCTGGCACCGGCGCGCGCGGCGTATTCCCATTCAGCCTCGGTCGGCAATCGATACTCTCTCCCGGTCAATTGCGAAAGCCAACTCACATACTGCCTGGCATCGTCCCAGCTCACATTGACCACCGGCATCGCGTCACGACCCCATGCATCGGTTGCGCGCGCACACGCCGAGGCGGCCACGCAAGCGTCCCATTGCTCGAACGTCACCTCGAATCTGGAAAGGGCGAAAGGTACGCGAAATATCACTTCGTGCTGCGGACCTTCGCTGGTCCTACGGTCCGGTTCGTGATCGGGTGAGCCCATCATGAACCTGCCCGCGGGGATCACAACCATCACCGGGCATTCGCGCGCGCATTCTCTGAACTCAGAGCCCGACGTTGACACCATTGCTCTCTCTGCGTCGGCGGAAAGCACAGTCGGCTGCGGAGCGGAACGGTGCGGTCCGATGGCTTCCTGTGCGATGAGGCGTGCATAGGGGAATTGAGCCCCTGCAAGCAGCAGTGCAGAGAGACCAATCAGGATTCCCTTTGTCGCAGCGCGCGGCTGTCGCTTTCGAGCCAAGACGGCCAGAAAGGTCAACATGGCTTCCAGGCGATCCATCGAATCTACGTCCACAATTCGAAAGGATAGCTCTCAATCTGTCATATCGCGGCAAGTTCAGACGGCATAACTTAGAGCCGCACAAAGGGGTATGTCCACGAGCACCACTACCCGGGGGCGCCGCCCTCGTTACCGGCGGGCCCACAAATATCGGCGCTACCAATGCCGACTGCCTAACCAGACCGAACTTCGGCCTGATCCTGACCGATTTCTCTTGAGGATTGGAGACGAAAGCCATGAACGATCTGCTTGCGAAAGTTCTCGATGCGCACGGCGGTCTGGAGCGCTGGCAAGGATACAATAAGGTTGAGGCCACCATGGTCACAGGCGGAGGCCTCTTTCCCCTCAAAGGCCTGTCGCAGGATAGCAATCCGCGGCGCATGACCGTGTGGCTGCATGAGGAGCGCTCTTCCGTCACGCCGTTCGGGGCTCCCGATCAGCGGACGATGTTCACGCCGGATCGGATCGCCATCGAGAAGCTCGACGGTACGCTGGTCGCCGAGCGATACGCGCCTCGGGATTCGTTCGCGGGCCACCAGATGCACACACCCTGGGATCCGCTGCACCGTGCCTACTTCAACGGCGAAGCCGTGTGGACATATCTGACGACGCCATTCCTGCTGGCGATGGACGGTGTCCGTGTCGAAGAGACCGAGGCCTGGCGCGAGGGGCCCGAGACCTGGCGCGTGCTGCGCGCCCACTTCCCCGGCCGGATGGAAACCCACTGCATGGTGCAGGACTTCTTCTTCGGCGAGGACATGATGCTGCGCCGTCATGATTACAGCGTGAACATCGCGGGCGGCTTTCCGGCCGCGCAACTCACGTCCGCGCATATCGAAGCAGACGGTATTCGCCTCCCGAGCGTGCGGCGCGCCTACGCACGCGGTCCCGATCGCAGGCCCGTCACGGACATGCTGTTGGTCTCAATCGATTTCAGTGCGATCGCCTTCACGTAGTCATCCGCCGGTCGAGGCCGCAGCGATCGCGCGCTGAGGTTCCACATTGAAACAAAAATTGATCGAATAAGGCAAAATAGCGGGGATATTTCCCAAAAGCGTCTTGATTTCCCGCTCCGCTTTTGGCGGGGCGCGTTTTTGTTTGATGGGTAAGAAGACATGACCGATCAACAATTGACTGTTCAGGCGATTAGCGAAGCGCAACGCATACTGGAAGAATACCTTCGGCCCCGGCCGCAGAACAATGAGCGTATCCTCGACAGCTTGGTGGAAGTTCTCGACCGCCCCGATTTGGTGGTCGCTGTAAGCCGCCTGCAGCAACAAGTGCGCAAATGAGAAAACTGCCACCAATCGCCTTGGCCGTTTGGATTGTTATGCTCTTGCCAGTTGGGATGCCAAACGCGCAGGCCAAACAACAATGCAGCGCCGCGACGCCTTCAAATACGCACGGGCGGTGGTGGTCCTATCGTCTGATCGATGGACGAAAGTGCTGGTACGAAGGCAAGCCCATGCTTTCGAAATCGTTGCTGGAATGGCCAAAGGAAGCATCCCCGCAACCCGTTTCCGCCGCAAAAGTCACAACCGCGGTCACGGAGAAGCCTGGCAATCCATTGGACTCGCAAGCCTGGGCACTGAAAGACTTTGATACTTTCGAAGCGCGATGGCGCGAAAGGGTGAGCATGCAGTAGGCGCTGCCGCCAAAGGCAAGGCTTGAAGCGCCGGGATCTCGCCAACGCGCCACGGACATTTAGTTCTTGGCGACTGGGAAGATTGCTTGTCTTTCAACCAAGCGGAAACCAGCCATGCGAACGGCTGCAGATTTCAATCTCTATTACGCGAACCCTGACCCCTGGCATATTTCCCACGCCCAATTCAGGGACAGGGTCTTGCGCCGATGCCTGAAGCCATTCATCCGGGACAAATCCGTTCTTGAACTCGGCTGCGGCGAAGGCCACTTGACGCAAGCTATCTTTGGCAAGGCACGATCGGTGGTTGGCATCGACATCAGCGATGTAGCAATTGCTCGCGCCAAATCGCTAAACCTGCCAAATGCCAGATTTGAAAGCGCTGATTTTTTGCAAGCCTCATTCGAGGGGTACGACGTGATCGCAGCCCTCGAATGCGTCTACTATCTGTCCCTACCGGAGCGAGAAGCGTTCTTGGAGAAAGTCGCCAAGGAACATTCTGGCAAGATACTTTTGCTTTCGGGTCCAATCGTCGACTACAGAAGACACTTCGGTCACAGGCGATTGATGCATGAGTTCACGACTCTGGGGTTCGCTCCCCTTAAATTTCATAACCTGTCCGTATATTGGTATCCGCCTTCATCTCGAATTATCGCCAGCCTAATCAAGCTGCCACTTGGACACACCTTGCTCGACTGGATACCAGAGTCGATGATCTATCAAAGGCTATACGCGCTTCGAGCACCGAAGCAGCACTGACTCGGTTGTTCGATTTGGTCCCAGTTGCAGACATTCGGCACCGATCAAATTTTACGCTCCGTTCAGCACCGTCGGGTCATGCCGCCATCGAAGAACGCGGCCAGCGGACCGTAGCCCTTGAGCTGCAGGACGTGCGCCACAAACTGGTCCGGCCACACGATCACCATGCACCCTGCTTCGCGATCGATGCCGCGCGCTGTTCCGGGCGGCTCCGGCGGAAGTCGCAACGAAGAAACAGCGGCGCGCGGCGAACCGACGCGATTAACGAGCGCCCGGCAATCTCGCTTCCGTCAAGCTCGCCTCGAGCCGAATTTGGCTCCGCTGAAATGAGACCGCGCCCTGACAGGGCGCTAGCCGCCATTCCCGTTCTCGCCATTCTCGCCGTCGTCGCCGATATGCTCGACGGAGACCACGTGCTCGTCCTCGGCGGTGTCGAACACGATCACGCCTTGCGTCGAGCGCCCTGCGATGCGGATGCCCTCGACCGGGCAGCGGATCAACTGGCCCTTGTCGGTCACCAGCATGATCTGATCGCTATCCTCGACCGGGAACGAGGCCACCAGCTTGCCGTTGCGGTTGTTGACCGACATCGCGACGATGCCTTTGCCGCCGCGCCCCGTGGTGCGGTATTCGTAGGAAGAAGTGCGCTTGCCGTAACCGTTGACGGAAACGGTCAGCACCACCTGCTCCTGCGCCGACATTTCGGCATAGCGCTCCTGGGAGAGCTGGAGCGTACCTGACGTCTCCTCGGCCTCGACATCGGCGGGCTCTTCGGCGCCGGTCTCGCCGGCCACCGCGCGGCGCATCTTCTGGTACGCCGACCGCTCGTCCGAGGTGGTCTCGACATGGCGCAGGATCGACAGCGAGATCAGCTTGTCGTTCTCGGCAAGCGCAATGCCGCGCACGCCCATCGAGGTGCGGCCGGTAAAGACGCGCACATCGGTGACGGGGAAGCGGATGCACTGGCCGCCGGCGGCGGTCAGCAGCACGTCGTCGCGCTCGGTGCAGATCTGCACGTCGACGATCGCCTCGCCCTCGTCGAGCTTCATGGCGATGATGCCGGAACGGCGGACATCGACGAAGTCGGAGAGCTTGTTGCGGCGGACGTTGCCGCCGGTGGTGGCGAACATCACGTCGAGATTGCCCCAGGAGGATTCATCCTCCGGCAGCGGCATGATGGTGGTGATGCGTTCGCCCTGCTCCAGCGGCAGGATGTTGATCAGCGCCTTGCCACGCGCGTTCGGCGCCGCCATCGGCAGCCGCCAGACCTTTTCCTTGTAGACCTGGCCGCGCGAGGAGAAGAACAGCACCGGCGTATGCGTCGAGGCCACGAACAGCCGGCTGACAAAATCCTCGTCGCGGGTCTGCATGCCCGCGCGGCCCTTGCCGCCGCGGCGCTGCGCCCGGTAGGCCGACAGCGGCACGCGCTTGACGTAGCCGGCATGCGAGACCGTGACCACCATGTCTTCGCGCTGGATCAGGTCCTCGTCCTCGACCTCGTCTTCCTGCTCCATGATGACGGTTTTGCGCGGGGTGGCGAAATCGGCCTTCACCTCTGCGAGTTCGGCCTTGACGATGGCCTGCACCCGCGCACGCGAGCGCAGAATCTCGAGATAGTCGGCGATCTCCAGTGCGAGCTTGTCGAGCTCTTCGGAAATCTCCTCGCGGCCCAGCGCAGTCAGGCGCTGCAGGCGGAGGTCGAGAATGGCCTTGGCCTGCTCGAACGACAGCCGCGCGGTACCATCGGCCGCCATCCGGTGCCGAGGATCGTCGATCAGCGTGATCATCGCCTCGACATCCCGCGCCGGCCAGTCCCGCGCCATCAGGCTGTCGCGGGCGGTGGTGGGATCCGGCGAAGCGCGGATCACGCGAATGATCTCGTCGATATTTGCGACGGCGATGGCCAGTCCGACCAGGATATGGGCGCGGTCGCGGGCCTTGTTGAGCAGGAACTTGGTGCGGCGCGTGATGACCTGCTCGCGGAACGCGATGAACAGCGTCAGCAGGTCCTTCAGGTTCATGGTCAGCGGGCGGCCGGAATCCAGCGCCAGCATGTTGGCCGGGAAATTCGATTGCAGCGGCGTGAAACGATAGAGCTGGTTCAGAACGACATCCGGCACCGCTTCACGTTTCAGTTCCACGACGACGCGCAGGCCCTCGCGGGACGATTCATCGCGCAGGTCGGATACGCCCTCGATCTTCTTCTCGCGCACCAGTTCGCCGATGCGCTCCACCATGGTGGCCTTGTTCACCTGGTAGGGAATTTCGGTGATGATGATCGCTTCGCGATCCTTGCGGATGGTGTCGATCGCGACCTTGCCGCGCATCATGATCGAGCCGCGGCCGAGGTGATAGGCCGAACGGATGCCCTGGCGGCCGAGGATGATGCCGCCGGTCGGAAAATCGGGGCCGGGTACGATGTTGATGAGGTCGTCAATCCCGAGCGCGGGGTTGTCGATCAGCGCCGTGCAGGCGTCGATGACTTCGCCGAGATTGTGCGGGGGGATATTGGTCGCCATGCCGACGGCGATGCCGCCGGCGCCGTTGACGAGGAGGTTCGGGAACTTGGCCGGCAGAACCGACGGCTCCCGCTCCGAATTGTCGTAGTTGGCCTGGAAGTCGACGGTGTCCTTGTCGATGTCGCCGAGCACGGCGAGCGCCGATTTCGTCAGGCGCGCTTCGGTATAGCGGTAGGCCGCCGGGGGATCGCCGTCGACCGAGCCGAAGTTCCCCTGCCCGTCGATCAGCGGCACGCGCATGGAGAATTCCTGCGCCATCCGGACCATCGCGTCGTAAATCGACTGGTCGCCGTGCGGATGATACTTACCGATCACGTCACCGACGACGCGCGCGGATTTGACGTATTTCTTGTCCGGCGTGTGCCCCTGCTCGTACATCGAGTACAGAATGCGGCGGTGCACGGGCTTGAGGCCGTCGCGGGCATCCGGCAGCGCACGCGCCACGATCACGCTCATGGCGTAATCGAGGTAGGAGCGCTTCATCTCGTCCAGAATGGAAACGGGACGAATATCGGAAGGCGCCGGCGGCTCGCCGGGCTTGTTCTCATCGTTGTCAGACAAAGGGGAATCCGGTCAGTTCTAGGCTGGGAATCATATAGCGTATCGGGGGGCTTTTAACCACCCCAAGGCGCTCCCGGCCAGCTGTTTTTCCCTTCGTTTTTTCATGGACTTACAGGACCCGCGGCGCCCTTCAGGCAAGTCATCGCGCCAGCCATTTCCGGGCCCCCGATACGGCCGTCTCCGGGACCAAATATGCTGGTCGAAACCGGTGTTGTTCGTTTCGCCTACTGGCCGAAAACCACCGCATGCATGATCCGCCCGGGAACGAAGGTAAACAGCCCGGCAACAACCAGCGCGCCCGCAAAGATCGAGATCATCGTGATCTTGTGGCCGCGGACCTTGTGCCGGCGCGCGTACCACACGCCGAGCACCAGCATGATCGGCGTGAAGATCGACAGCAGATGGATCGGGCTCCAGGGACCCAGCAGCCTGATCTCGTGAATCCAGAACGAGGAGATCGCGACCACGGCCATCAGGCCAACCCAGATCCAGCCAAGCGTCCGGTGCGGCAGCGTTCCCTTCGGGGCCGCGAACTGGACGACGCCCAGAGCGAACGCCGCCATCGCCGCAAAGGCATGAAGCGGGATCGCGGGGGCGGCATCCAGCAGCGGCGCGAGGCTCATGACGGACGCTCCCCCAAGGCTCCATCCGGCGACGGCCCGCCTGATCGCCGAACGCGAGACGAAAAACGTTAAATCAATGTCCTAATGTAAATATCATTAACATAGGTGCGAGTCAAAATGCTGCGACGCACAATCATGTGCTCGTAGAATCAATCCGTTGGATCCGATCTTTAAGAATATACACGAGCCAAGCGAGCTTGCGCGAACCGCTGCTTTTTCGGCGGCTCGCAAACCCGGTTGGCCTGACAGGCCCCGATCAGAACGGGATATCGTCGTCCATGTCGTTGTTGCGCCCGGCGCCGGCGGCCACCGCGCGGCGCGGCGCGGAAGTGGCCTGGCCGCCGCCAAAATCGCCGCTGGAATCGTCGGAGCCAAAACTGCCGCCCCCGCCGCCGGAGCGGCCGTCGAGCATGGTCAGGGTCGAATTGAAGCCCTGCAGCACCACTTCGGTCGAGTATTTCTCGACCCCGCTCTGGTCGGTCCATTTGCGGGTCTGCAGCGCGCCCTCGATATAAACCTTGGCGCCCTTCTTCAGGTACTGCTCGGCGACCTTGCAGAGCCCTTCATTGAAGATCACGACGCGGTGCCACTCGGTCTTTTCCTTGCGCTCGCCGGTACCCTTGTCGCGCCAGGTTTCCGAGGTCGCGATGCTCAGATTGGCGATCGGCCGCCCGTCCTGTGTCCGCCGGATTTCCGGATCCTTGCCGAGGTTTCCGACCAGGATCACCTTGTTCACGCTTCCCGCCATCGTCGCTCTCCACTCAAAATCGGTACCAAAAAACTGCTGCGCGACCGCTGCAATCGGCCGGCACGGGCCGCCCGATTGGCCGCCTCATCCACATCAGGGACATTTGAGACGACCCTATACGCCCGATGGCCGCCCCGACTTAGCGATCCCTCGGCAAAGCAGCGGTTATCCACATATAGCATTGCCCGCGGCATTGTTCCAGTTTTGTTCTGCGCAACCTCAGGTCATCCACACCTTGCCGGTGTTCCGTGCCGGACGCCGCGCCCACCCGGAGCTGCGCGGCGGATATTATAAACAAATCATTACCTTGAAGGGCCGGCACTTCTCCTGCGAGTGTTGCATTTCGGAGACGGCATTTCCGGTCGAATTGGCGTATGGGTTTATCCAACGGCGCGGCGCTCGCGTCTTGGACGAAAACGCTTCGGGACCAACGGGAAGCGGACAACGGACTGGGGACTATTTGAAATGAAGAAGTTTTTGCTTGGTACTGTTGCTCTCGTTGCCTTTGCCGCTCCTGCTGCTGCGGCTGACCTCGCTGCGCGTCCCTACACCAAGGCGCCCCCGATGGTCGTGGCCATTTACGACTGGAGCGGCTTCTACATCGGCGCCAATGGCGGCTGGGGTACGAGCCACAAGTGCTGGGACGCCTTGAATGGCGCGGGCGTGTTCGTTGCCAGCGAAGGTTGCCACGATGCAAGCGGCGGCACCGCCGGTGGCCAGATCGGTTATCGCTGGCAGGCCGGCACGTGGGTGTTCGGCGTCGAAGGACAGGGCAACTGGGCCGACTTCAGCGGCAGCAGCGTGAGCCTTGGACCCGTGGGCTTTGGCGCGGGAACGACCATCCGGTCGAAGGTCGACGCGTTCGGCCTGCTCACCGGTCAGGTCGGTTACGCCGCCAACAACGTCCTGCTTTACGTCAAGGGCGGTGCAGCCGTGACCGCCGATCGCTATCGCGTCAATGCCACCGTCGGCAACGCTCTGATCGCCTCGTCCAACGATGACAATCGCTGGGGTGGTGTGGTCGGTGTCGGCCTCGAATACGGCTTCGCCCCGAACTGGTCGGCCGCCGTCGAATACGATCATCTGTTCATGGGGAACCGAACCGCCACCTTCACCAATGTGGCTGGCGGCACCTTCAGCGAACGCATCCGTCAGGACGTCGATCTCGTGACCGTGCGCGTCAACTATCGTTGGGGTGGCCCGGTGATTGCGAAGTACTGAGCTTCGCTGCACCAAAAGATTTGATGAAAAGGCCGGCCTCGCGCCGGCCTTTTTGTTTTGAGGTGGCCTTTTTGTTTGAGCGCATTGGTTCCGCCCACGGCTCCGCTGCCATCTGCTGCCATTGCGATCCCATGGCAACTCATTGCAAAACAAACCGTTGATGGCTCGCTGCGAGCACTGGAAATCCCGGCCCGTTCTTCCTACGTTCCAGCTTTCTGCCATCGGCGCCCGGCCCGGTTTTCCCCAGGCCATGCGCGCCCAACGTGGCGCGCCTCCACGCGCCTGGAAATGCCGATATGGATGAAGTGCTGAGGGCGAAGCGCCAAACCAACGCCGGCTCGGGAACGCGCGCGATAACGATCCGCGGCGCGCGCGAGCACAATCTGAAAAACATCGACGTCGAGATTCCCCGCGACAAGCTTGCGGTGTTCACCGGTCTGTCCGGTTCCGGCAAATCCTCGCTCGCCTTCGACACCATCTATGCCGAGGGCCAGCGACGCTACGTCGAGTCGCTCTCCGCCTATGCGCGCCAGTTCCTCGAGATGATGCAGAAGCCCGACGTCGACCAGATCGACGGCCTGTCGCCGGCGATCTCGATCGAGCAGAAGACGACGTCGAAGAACCCGCGCTCGACCGTCGGCACCGTCACCGAGATCTACGACTACATGCGCCTGCTCTGGGCGCGCGTCGGCGTGCCCTATTCGCCCGCCACGGGCCTGCCGATCGAGAGCCAGCTGGTGTCGCAGATGGTCGACCGCGTGCTGGCGCTGCCTGAAGGCACACGGCTCTATCTGCTGGCGCCGGTCGCGCGTGGCCGCAAGGGCGAATACAAGAAGGAGCTCGCCGAGTACCTCAAGAAGGGCTTTCAGCGCGTCAAGATCGACGGCAGCTTCTATGAGCTCGCCGAGGCGCCGACGCTCGACAAGAAATTCCCGCACGACATCGACGTCGTGGTCGACCGCATCGTGGTACGCCCCGATATCGGCCAGCGCCTCGCCGAAAGTTTTGAGACTGCGCTAAAGCTCGCCGAGGGCCTCGCGGTGATCGAATACGCCGATGCGCCCGCAGGCAGCACCGACGACGAAAAGAAGTCCGAAAAGAAGTCCGACAAGAAGACCGCAAAGATCCACGACAAGAGCGGACCGGAACGGATTCTGTTCTCCGAAAAATTCGCCTGCCCGGTGTCCGGCTTCACCATTCCCGAGATCGAGCCCCGGCTGTTCTCGTTCAACAACCCCTATGGCGCCTGCCCGGCCTGCGGCGGCCTTGGCGTCGAGCAGCATATCGACGAGGACCTCGTCATCCCCGACAAGGAGCTGACCTTGCGCAAGGGCGCGATCGCGCCCTGGTCCAAATCGTCCTCGCCCTATTACATCCAGACGCTGACCGCGCTCGGCAAGTTCTACAAATTCACGCTCGACACCAAGTGGAAGGACCTGCCGAAGAAGACGCAGGCCGCGATCCTGCACGGCTCCGGCGACGACGAGATCAAGTTCTCCTATGAGGACGGGGTGCGTTCCTACGACACCAAGAAACCGTTCGAGGGCGTCATCACCAACCTTAATCGCCGCTTTCGCGAGACCGAAAGTGAATGGGCGCGCGAGGAACTGGCAAAATATTTCTCCGACATCCCCTGCGAGGGCTGCCACGGCTACCGGCTGAAGCCGGAGGCGCTCTGCGTCAAGATCGGCGGCAAGCATATCGGCGAGATCAGCGAACTCTCGGTGCGCCGCGCCGGCGAATGGTTCGAGAGCGTGCCCAAGGCGCTCAACGCCCAGCAGAACGAGATCGCCATCCGCGTGCTGAAGGAGATCCGCGAGCGGCTGTCGTTCCTGCTCGACGTCGGCCTCAATTATCTGACGCTGTCGCGTTCGTCCGGCACGCTCAGCGGCGGCGAAAGCCAGCGCATCCGCCTCGCCTCCCAGATCGGCTCGGGTCTGACCGGCGTGCTCTATGTGCTGGATGAACCTTCTATTGGTCTGCACCAGCGCGACAATGCGCGGCTGTTGGAGACGCTGAAGCGGCTGCGCGACCTCGGCAATACCGTGATCGTGGTCGAGCATGACGAGGACGCCATCCGCCTTGCCGACTTCGTGCTCGACATCGGCCCCGGCGCCGGCATGCATGGCGGCCACATCGTCGCGCAAGGCACGCCCGCCGAGGTCATGGCCAATCCGAAGTCGCTGACCGGCAAATACCTCACCGGCGAATTGTCGGTGGCGATCCCCGAGCGCAAGCCGCCGAACCATCGCCGCACCATCAAGGTCATCAACGCCCGCGGCAACAATCTGAAAAACGTCTCGGCGGAAATTCCGCTCGGCCTGTTCACCTGCGTGACCGGCGTCTCCGGCGGCGGCAAGTCGACGCTCTTGATCGACACGCTCTACAAGGCCATCGCCCGAAAACTCAACAACGCCAGCGAAGGCGCCGCGCCCCACGACCGCATCGAGGGGCTGGAGCATATCGACAAGATTATCGACATCGACCAGTCGCCGATCGGCCGCACCCCGCGTTCCAACCCCGCGACCTATACCGGCGCCTTCACGCCGATCCGTGAATGGTTCGCCGGCCTGCCCGAAGCCAAGGCGCGCGGCTACGAGCCCGGGCGCTTCTCCTTCAACGTCAAGGGCGGCCGCTGCGAGGCCTGCCAGGGCGACGGCGTCATCAAGATCGAGATGCACTTCCTGCCCGACGTCTACGTCACCTGCGACGCCTGCAAGGGCAAGCGCTACAACCGCGAGACCTTGGAAGTCCTGTTCAAGGGCAAGAGCATCGCCGACGTGCTCGACATGACCGTGGAAGAAGCCGCCGAGTTCTTCAAGGCGGTCCCGCGCGTCCGCGAAACTTTCAAAACCCTGCACCGCGTCGGCCTCGACTATATCCATGTCGGCCAGCAGGCCACGACGCTCTCCGGCGGCGAAGCCCAGCGCGTCAAATTGGCAAAAGAACTGTCAAAGCGCGCGACGGGACGCACGCTCTACATCCTGGACGAGCCCACCACGGGCCTTCACTTCCACGACGTCGCCAAACTGCTGGAAGTGCTGCACGAGCTGGTCTCGCAGGGAAATACAGTCGTCGTGATCGAGCACAACCTCGAAGTCATCAAGACCGCCGACTGGGTCATCGACCTCGGCCCCGAAGGCGGCGACGGCGGCGGCGAAATCGTCGCCTGGGGCCCGCCGGAGGATATCGTGAAAGCGCCGCGGAGCTATACGGGGAAGTTTCTGGCGCCGGTGCTGAAGCGGGCGGCGGGGAAGCCGCGGAAGAGCAGCGGGGCGAGCGAGGCGGCGGAGTAATTTACCAACGCTAATTCGCGGAGCTGTGCTCGCTACGTTCTATCTCGTTCGCGTATTTGCGAGCCAGCTGTCTGTTCTTTTGGCTCGCCCACTTTGAGTCCCTGACCTCGATAAATAGGTCCTTCAGCCGGGCCTTCTCTGCCATTGTCAAAAATGGAACCCAGGTCATCGCGTGATCCGTCCACTGTCGAGTACCCGCCATTAGTGCTGCCCCGATGAGCTTCCAGAAGGGGAACGGCGTTGCAGGATTTGCGCTGTAAGGTCCCCGATCAAGACTCGCCTTCACGTCCTCAAAGGGACGCTCCAACAGTAGCCACGCCCGGAAAAAATCTCTCATATCTTCAAGGGGAAACGCGTCATCATTCGCCCGGACGATCCAAGCGCCAGTTTCCGAGATATCGAGATTGATTCCATCAGCTATCTCCATACCGCTCGGGATAGGTTGATTCATTTGTTCTCCTCACATGCCCGCAATGTGGAGAGCGAAAGCGTATTCTCTGCGTGGTAGCAACCGGTCAGGTCCACAGGTGACCTATCGCTAATGTTGCCCTACGCCGCGTCCGCCGGCCTAACCCGCTTCGCAATCTCCGCCCCCTTCTCCCGCTCAACGACACCAATGTCGTATTGGCCCTGCAAGTCGAGCCAGAACTGCGCGCCATTGCCAAAATAGCGGCCAAGGCGCACCGCCGTGTCAGCCGTAATCGAACGGCGACCGTTGAGGATGTCAGTGACGCGACCTGAGGGTACGCCGATATCGAGCGACAAACGGTTGGCGCTGAGCTTGCGAGCAGCTAGTTCGCGCTTCAATAAACGACCGGGGTGTACGACAGGAGCCATGACGATCAACCTTTGTGGTAGTCCACGATCTCAACCTCGTGGGCATCGCCTTTGTGAAACTCGAAACAGATACGCCAGCGCTCGTTGACCGTCATCGCCCACTGCTTCTTGCGATCACCCTTGAGCTTGTGAAGGCCTACGCTTTTCAACGGACTTAAGTCGCTGAGTGACTTTGCAACATTCAATGCCACCAACAGATCGATCGCAGCTTCGAAATCCAGCCCGCGAAATTGATTTGGCTGTTCGCCGTCCCAAACCTTGCGGGTCGCGGAATTCCGCCATGATCGGATCATGGCATAAATATACTACGTCAAACGGTGAACAGCAAGGATGGAGAACGAATAGAACAGCGCATGCTCCGCTATCCGCGAGCGGCAGGTTACCCCTGGGTCGGGCATTTGAATTGACACCACTCTCTGCCTGGACAAGCTAGGTCCATGCCCAGCCCGATTTACACCTTATTCCGCAATGCGATCCTGGCCGAACAGCAGGTGGTCTGCACCTATGAAGGCCGCCATCGCGAATTGTGCCCACATATCCTGGGTCTCAACAAGCGTGGTGAGGAAGTCGTGCTGGCGTGGCAATTTGCCGGGCAAAGCAGCGGCAAGCTGCCGCAGTGGCGGTGCCTGCGGCTTGCCGACGTCAGAAATGCCAATCCGCGTAACGGGCCATGGCACGCGGGAGGCTCTCACCGCACCGAGCAAACTTGCGTCAGCAGCATCGACCTCGACATCAATGTTCACGTGCGCAAGTTGCGGTAGCGCGGCCGGCCGGTGCCCCGGACGTCCCTCTGCAGTAACGCGCTGCTCGCCCTCCCCCTACACCGTCCAATAGTGCGGATGCGGGTAGGATCGCGAGCGATCGCCCCAGTCGAAGCCGTCTTCATCGAACTCGGACGGGCCGGCGCGCAGGTCGTCCAAACTCAGCTCGACCACGAAGGCCTGACGCGCGGGATCGAACCTGAGTTCGTCCCACCGCACCGGATAATGGTGATGGGTGGCGAGCAGCCCGCCGGTCTTTATCACGGCATACGCGACAGTACCGCTCACCTTGTCCAGCATCAGTCGTTCGATCGTGCCGAGTTTTGTGCCGTCTCGTCCGTAGACATTCGCGTGCTCGACGCGATCACTGGGCACCAGGGTATGCATGGCATCCTCCCTGTTTCTCTCGTTCTCCCGGCATTATAGCACCAACGAGCCCGGCATGCCCGCGCGTCCGGTTGCCGCGGAGCAGCACCCCAGGCTAGCCCTGACTATCGCCGCAGAAACGTCCCGAACGCCCGCGGCCCGTCGCCGACCTTGATCTCACCGGTCACCTTCAGCTCGACCGCATCGATCACGCTGATCGAGTTGCTCTCCCAGTTCGCCACGATGATCTGCTTGCCATCCGCCGTCGCCGCGATCCCTTCCGGATAATCGCCGACATTGATGCGCTTGACCGGCGCAAGCGTTGCGAGATCGAACACGCTGACGGTGCCGTCATACTGGTCGGTGACGAAGCCGCGGCCCTGGGCGAGTGCGACCGCGTAGGGGCGCAGGCCCGTCTTCACGCGCCCGATTTCGCTGCTAGCGGCGATGTCGATCACGGAGACGTCGTTCGATCCGACATTGGCGGTGTAGGCCCGCCGCCCCTCCGCATCGATCGTGATGCCGAAGGGGCGCGTGCCGACCTTGATGACCGCCCGGCGTTCGCGCGTCGCGGTATCGATGACGGATACACTGTCGGCATCGCGGTCCGCCGAGAGCAGGAGCCGTCCGTCCGGTGTTACCGCAAGCCCCGACGGCGATGCGCCGACCGCGATATCGGCGATCACGCGCTGCTCTTTCGGATCAATCACCCGCACCGCCGCGGCGTACCAGTCGGCGACATAGACCGCGCCGCCATCCGGCGCCACCGCAACGCCGAGCGGACCACCGCCGACGTTGATCTTGCCGACGACCTGACGTGCGGCGGCATCGACCACCGTGAGCGCCTTGGCGTCGGGGCTCGTCACATAGGCGAAGCGTCCATCCGGCGTGATGGCGACGCCCGCCGGCTTGCCGCCTATCGCGATGGTAGCGACCGGCCGCGACGTCGCGAGGTCAACGACGGTGAGATTTTCGCTGAGCTGATTGGTGACAAACGCCTCCTCGGCCCGGGCGGCCCAAACCGTGCCGATGCTGGCGACCGCAGTCGCCAGAACGATGGCCCGCACGATCAGCTTCCGCTTTCGACCTTCTTCTTCAGCGCCTCGAGGCCCGCTCTGTAGAGCCCGCTCACCGCCTTCACGGCGGCCTGGTCGCTCAGCTCCGGCGGCGGATCGTTGTTGGGAAAACCGCGATAGAACGCGCCGACCCACTCCAGGCTGCTTCCCTTGCCGTCGGCGCTGGGCGTGACCGTCAGGGTGGACGAATAGTTGGTGACCGGCAGCACCTTCACGTCGACGGCCGTGATCCGGTAGGAATAGGTCATCTTCTCGGCATCGTATTTGTATAGTTCCTCATCGACGGTCGCACCATCAGCCAGCGTCAGCCGCCGCGTGGCCTCGATCTGGTTGCCTTTCGTGCCCTCCGTCTTGCTGACCGGCTGCAGCCAGCTCATGTCCTGGAAATTGCCGATCAAGGCCCACACCTTGGCCGGCGGCGCGTTGATCTCGATCGATTCCCGCACCTTCTGGCGGGTCGGCCCGTGCGCCCAGGCCACCCCCATTACTGCCAGCGCCGCCACTACGGCCCCCACCCTCGCGGTCGTCACCCTCATGTCGTTTCCCCATAGCCTTTATCGCCGCGCAGGCACGCGGCGTTATCGTCACGCATTTTCATACCAAAGGAGGCTGGTTTGTGGCGCCGCCGAAACGCGCGGCGTTGCGTCGGACAGGCGACCGCCAGGCCGGGCCTGATTTGCCCATCAGCACGCAGGATCCGCCTCTTTCGTGGCACCGCTCGTGCGGCGCAATACGCTTCGCTATTGCGCCCTACTTCTCCCGCTTCTCCATCGACGCGGCAATCCGCTCCAGAAACCCGTTCATCCGCCGCGTCTCCGCGACCTGCTGCTCGTAAAGCTCGATCATGCTGGAGCCGGACGATCCACGCGCCTGCATGCCGTTTCGGCGCGCGAACCAGAACCACACGGCAATCAGCAACACGAACGGCAACCACGCGACCGCAAACGATATCCATTCATTCATGACAAGCGTCTCCGATTTCATTCTCACGGGGTTATTGAGAGCGGCCGCGCGCCACGACGGCGGCTTGGCCTAAAAGGCTCGCTCACATGTTCCCTTAGTAGCGGTCAGCAGCCTCAAGTTCACCCGGTGTGCAACGGGAGCTCTTGCCCCAGAACGAAGCCCCGCCAGTTCTCGACTGTGCCCGAAGTCACAGAGCACCGCGACCGTATCACGTAGCCCCTATCATCGCGGCGGGAATGGTCTCGCCCCAGACAAAGAGGGGAATGACATGGCCAATCTGAACAACGACATTCGCGAACTCGCGTCTGACGAACTGAACGGCGTCAGCGGCGGACGGTCCGACCTTGGGCAACAGCTTCAGTTCGCGCTTCAGGAAGCGAACAACATTTATACGAGGACCTCGAAGGCTCAGTCGGACATGAGCTCAAAATGGTCCCAGACCCTCGACGGCATTGCCCAGAATTTGAAGTAACGGACGCTCCAGGGGCCGCGGCTGGCGGCCTCTTCTGTAGCCCGCATGAGCGCAGCGAGATGCGGGATTGACGCAAGACGAGCCCCGGATGTCGCTTGGCTCATCCGGGCTACGGGTCGCTATTTTCGCAGCAGATCGAAACTGCGTCGCCGTGCGCGCAAGCGGAATTTCGCGGCCTGCGTGCGACAAAACAACACGACGGGCAAATCACTTTTGGTTTTCCGAAAACACGTCAAGCCCAAGAATCAAAAATATTTCGCTTTTCCAGAAGACAAATCAGTGGCACATCTATGCCCATCCCGTCCTGCTCAGAGGGGCGTTGGCCATCGTCACGAACGTTGGACGGGTCGCGGTGGACGCTGATGTTGCGGTTGACGCCCGCAGCAAAGGCGTACGGTGAAGTCGTGTGGTCCTGACGCCCCGATGCTGGCGTCAAGTTCGTGAGAAGCTCACGCTTCCACGGGCGACGGTGACAACGAGCTCGGCCCGACCGAGGAGAGCACGAAGCAAGCCGTAAAGCCATTGCGCAGGGAATGTCGGATCGCCTCCGCTGCCCTGTATGCTCGTGTGCAGCTTTCTTTGCACTATTCGCACACGAGACCGCGGGTGCAGCGCGCATCCGGCATTCCCTGCGCCCTCTGTTTTTCGGGGGCGGAAGATTTCGAGCAAGACTCGGGCGCAATGCGTCGCGGGAATGCGAACACACATCCCGCTGTCATCGCCCGGCTTGACCGGGCGACCCAGTATTCCAGAGGCGCCAGTGATTGAAACGAGAAGCCGCGGCGTACTGGATCACCCGCCGGAGCCTGTCATCGGGCTCGCCGAAGGCGAGACCCGGTGGCGGGTGATGACAGCAACATGCATTTGAATCACTGTGGCTGTTTGAAATTAAAATCGGAAATTGGCGCGAGCGCGCGGGTGCTCTTCACACACCAATCAGAGCACTTCGAGCACCAGCTCCATCGTCATCAACACCGGATTGTCGCCGCGCATCAGCCGGCCTTCGGCGATGCCGCCGAGATAATCCACCAGCGCAATATCGAGCGCGGCCTCGAGCGTTCCGTCAGCACTCGGCTCGATGATGCCCGAGCGGATCGCAAGCTCGGTCGCGAACGGCACGACGCTTCGGCCATCGGAAAAGTTCGCGCCGATCGTGCTGCCGACCCCGCCATGAATCCGGGCGTGAAAGATTCCGTGCTGCCGGCAGAAAGATTCCAGCGCGCACGCGAAATCCTGGTTCGGCCGCAGCCGCAGCGCAAAGGCGCGGCTCGTGGTGTCGGCATCGGTCGCCTCGCGCGGCACCGGCCCGAACAATTTGAAATTGGTCTCGCTATCCACCTCGGCGGTAAAGACAGCACCATCGATCCCGAACGCTTCCACCGCGAACGGCTCGGCGACGATGCTCTCCTCGGGCAGGATATGACCACCGTGCAGGTCGCCATCGATCTCGGTCCACAGGCCGTGGCAGTGGAAGAACGGCGCGCCGTCGCGCTCGCCCAAAGTCATTGCCGCGAACTTGAGCTGCGTGATGCCTTCGGGCCGGAAGGTGTCGCTGTAAAACGCGGCATTGGCGCCGGTCTTGGACAGCGCCGGCATCACATAGGCAAGCGGTCCGAGCGCCCCGCCCCGCATGCTCAGCACGCCGCCGGCAAATCCGGCCTCGGCAAAGCCGCGGCGCGCCGCTTCCAGCAGCGGCAGGCCGGCTTGCAGCGTGAAGGAGAACGCGCGGCCCCGCGCCTCGACCCACTGGATGCGTTCAGGGTTGGGCGGACCGGGCTGGACGATGCTGCGCATCGCCTCCGGCACCGGCCGATTTGCCTTCGCCGCCGTCATCGTGGCGCGTCTTGATTGGTGAGGTCGAGCAGCCCGCGCGCCTCGAGTTCGTCGCGCACCAGCCGCTTCGGAATCTTGCCGTAGCCGGACTTCGGCAACGCCTCCCAGAAGAAGAACCGCTTCGGCATCTTGTAGCGCGGCACCTTCGGCGACAGGAACGCGGCGAGCTCGGCTTCGCTCACCGCAGCGGCGCCCTCGCGCGGGACGCAGACGGCAACGCCCACCTCGCCCCAGAACGGGTCGGGCACCCCGAGCACGGCGACCTCGCCGATCCCAGGATGGGTCAAGATCTTCTCCTCGACCTCGCGCGGATAGATGTTGGATCCGCCCGAGATGTACATGTCGGAAGCGCGGCCGGTGATGTAGACAAAGCCTTCCTCGTCGATATGGCCGAGATCGCCGGTGCGGAACCAGCCGTCGCGAAACGCTTTCGCGTTGGCATCGGGGTTGTCGTAATAGCCGGCGAACACGGCGGGGCCGATCACGCAGATCTCGCCGGTCTCGAACGGCTTCAGCTCGCGCCCGTCATCGCCCTGGATCGAGACCTGCATGCCGGTGCGCTCGAAGCCGCAGGTGCCGATCCGCGCGTGCGGCGTATCCTCGGGATCATGCAGATTGGCCGGCATGACCGTGATGTTGCCGGTGACTTCGCCGAGACCGAAATACTGCACCAGCACCTTGCCCAGCTTGTTCAGCGCGGCCTTCTGGTCCTCGCGGTACATCGGCGCCCCGGCATAGATGATGAAGCGGAGCGAGGAATGATCGTAGCGGTCGACCGCGGGATGCTCGACCATCATCTTCAAAATGGTCGGCACCGTAAAAATGTTGCTGACGCGATGCGCCTCGATCAGCCGGAACGCCTCGTTGATGTCGAACTTCTCCGACGGCAGCAGGATGGTCGGCACCCCGCGCGCCGCCTGCACCAGTTGGTGCACGCCGGCGCCATGCGACAGCGGCGCCACCACCAGCGAGGCGTCCTGCTCGGTGGTGCCGGGCATCAAATCGGCGAGATGGTTGGTGACCACAAAAGCCATCTGGCCATGGGTCAGCACCGCCGCCTTGGACCGCCCCGTCGTGCCGGAGGTGAAGAAGAACCAGCAGGGGTCATTATAGTCGACCGCGGTATTGGCGAAGCTCTCGCCCGCATGCCCCGCAATGGCGGCGCCAACCGACTTCTCGCCAAAGGCGCCCTCGCCGATCCGCCAGATGAATTCCAACGCCGGGTTGGCGACCGCGGCCGCATGCTCCGGGAAATCGCCGTGGCACAAAAACCCCTTGGCGCCGGAGGCGGTGGCGAGATAGGTGACCTCGTCCGGCATCAGGCGGAAATTGGTCGGCACCCAGACCACGCCGAGCCGGAACGCGGCAAACATCGACCAGAACATCTCGTCGCAATTTTTGGAATGCACCAGCAGCCGGTCGCCCTTGACGAGGCCGCGTTCGGCAAGCGCCGCTGAAAGCGCCGAGACGGCGCGGTCGATCTCGCGCCAGGTCCAGGTCCGGTCGCCGTAGATAAAACCGGTGCGATCGCCATGGCGGCGGGCGTTCTGGGTCACCAGATGCGCCAGATTCATCACCCGGTTCGACATCCGCGCCAGGCCGCCGCGCGGCGCGGCTGTGGTTGCGGTTCCCGTCATGTCGGCACCGCCGCACTGCACAAGCCAAGCGAAATCATCATCTTCACGCTTCTCAACACTGATCTGCGCTTCTCAACACTGATCTGAACGTCCCAGCCGGAGGTTAGCAGAAAGCCCGGCCTCTGCCAGCGCGTCCAGGCGTCCCGGTGCTGGTTCCGGCTGCGTGCTTATAGACGCGGCTCAAGGGCTGGCTCATGGTGCCCTCAGCCAAAAACGCCGCTGGGAGATCATGATGGCCAATGAAAAAGGCCCGAACATCAAGAAGAAGCAGAAATGCAAGAATTGCGAAGGCAAGGGCCTGGTGAAAAAAGGCGATAACGTCGTGAAATGCCAGCGCTGCAAGGGGACCGGCGTGCGCTGACCTCCCGATTTCCTGAACCGGAGCCGTGGCCGATCCGGCAATTACTGGCCGCCCCACCTCGCGGAAGTCCAGCGGACCTGCCGCTCGCAGACTGGCAAGTCCGTGGCAAGACTTACTGCGGATGGTCGGCGAGTTCCTGGTCGCTCAGGCGCCAATCCTGCCACAGCTGAAGCGCGCCGAGCAGAGCCACGACTGCGCCAAGTATCGCGTGCCAGGCCGGCAGAAACGCGTCGCCGGAATAGCCGAAAATCCACGGTGAAGCGATCAGCCAGAGCCCGAGGACGATCTCCGCCACCTCCTCCCAGCGCTGCAATGCGACATATTCCAGCTGGGCGAGGCCGAATACCAGCATGCCGACCACGAACGTGTTGAGGATCATGGTGCTGCGATCGGCGGTCATGACCTCGTTGGCCGGCTGCAGGGGAAACCAGGGCGACACCACGATCAGCACGCCAAGCAGCATGCCGAACCAGTCTTCCCACGATCGATGCGTACTGAAGAAACGAAAGTCCGACATAGTAAACCTCCCTGAAAAAGAGGCATACGTCAGCGGCCGGCCATCCCTGACATTCCGATCTCGAACCATATCCGGCCGCATCGGGGCGTATGTCTTCACAAAGACGTAAGTACACCCCTACCGCTTGCAAGACCTCAACAGACCTATTGCACTGCGCCAAGTTGCTGCAGGCCATCGCGGGCGGTGCGCAGGCTGGGGTTGATCTCCAGGGCTTTGCGGAAATCCGCAATCGCCCCGGCCTTGTTGCCCAGCCGCATCTTGGCCTGGCCGCGGTTATTCCAGGAATAGGCGTCGGCCGGATCGTATTGCAGCGCCTTGTCGTAATCGGCAATGCCGCGCTTGGTATCGCCCTGGTACAGCCGGATCATGCCGCGGTTGCGCCAGCCCCGGGCATCGGTCGGCGCGATTTTCGCCGCCGCGCCGTAATCGGCGGCGGCACGCTCCAGCTGCTCGGTATCGCGGTAGACATTGCCGCGATTGATATAGGCCAGCACGTCCGGCTTCAGCTTGATCTGCATGCTGTAGTCGGCGATCGCGCGGGCGGTGTCGCGCTTGCGATGATGGAGATAACCGCGATTGCCATAGGCGATGGCGAGCGACGGGTTGTGTTTGATGGCGGCGTCGAAATCGGTCAGCGCGCGATCGAGGTCGCCTTTGCCGAACCAGGCGTCGCCGCGGTTGTTGTAGGCCAAAGCGAAGGTCGGATCGATGCGGAGCGCCGCGTCATAGTCGGCCATGGCGTGGTCGAGATCGCGCTTGAAGGCATGGACCCGTCCGCGATTGGTATAGGCGCAGGCATAGTCCGGATCGAGCTTGATCGCCTCATTTAAATCGGCCATTGCGGCGTCGAGCTCACGCTTCTCGGTAAGGCCGTGGCCGCGGTTGCAATAGGCGCCGGCGAGCCTCTTGCCGGTCTCGGTCTTGCCATCAATCACGACGCTGCAGGCCGTCACCCTCTCATTCGGCACGGTCGTCGTGCCGATGCAGGCCTGCCAGTTCCGGTCGCCTTCGGCGAATGCGGCAGGCGGTTGCGCGAGCATCGAGGCTGCACCCAGCAGCGATGCGGTCAGGCAGGTCAAAATTCGCATGATGTCACCCCGGCAAGCGATTTCCCCCTTGGTCGCTCGTTTGCATCGCGGGGTTCACATGCCTAGATGAATGAGGTGAACCGCATGGGAACCCCTCGATGGCCGTCCGCGACAACAAAGCCCAAAACCGCTTCGAACTCGACGTCGAGGGTGCGGTAGCGTTTGCGAATTATCGGCTGACCCCGTCGGCTGTTATCATCACCCATACCGAGACGCCGAGGGCGCTGCGCGGCCGCGGCATTGCCTCCGAACTGGTCAAGGGTGCGCTGGAACTGATCCGCGCCGACGGCCACAAAGTGATCGCCGGCTGCGGTTTTGTTGTCGACTATCTAAGCAAGCATCCGCAGTTCGCCGATCTGACCGGGTAATCCCTTGTCGTCCCGGCGAAGGCCGGGACCCATAACCACCGGCCGTCCTTATCGCGAAAGGTGTAAACCACGACCTATCAAAATCGAGAAGCTGCGGCGTATGGGTCCCGGCCTTCGCCGGGACGACAACATCTACACAATCTTGATCGACATATCCGGCAGCCCTTCCAGCTTGCACAGCAGCACATCACCCTTCACGACCGGACCGACATTTTCAGGCGTGCCGGAATAGATGATATCGCCGGCCTTCAGCTCGAAGGCATCAGACAATTTGGCGATCTGTTCGGCGACGCTCCAGATCATGTTCTGCAGGTTGGAGTTCTGCTTGACGGTGCCGTTCAGCGCCAACGAGATCGCGCCCTTGGTGAAATGGCCGGTCTTGGCGGCGGGGTGGATCGGGCCGAGCACCGCAGAACGGTCAAAGCTCTTGCCGATCTCCCAGGGCTTCTTCTCGTCGCCCAACGCGCGCTGCAGGTCGCGCCGCGTCATGTCGAGGCCGAGCGCATAGCCATAGACGTGGTCGAGCGCCTTCTCTGCCGGGATGTTGGTGCCGCCCGACTTGAGCGCTGCCACCAGTTCGACCTCGTAGTGATAGTTCTTGGTCAGCGAGGGATAGGGATGATCGGCGACACTGCCGACCGCGACATTCTGGATCGCATCCGTCGGCTTTTGGAAAAAGAACGGCGGTTCGCGGGTCGGGTCGGACCCCATTTCACGCGCATGCGCGGCGTAGTTGCGCCCGATGCAGTAGATGCGGCGGACCTGAAACACGTCGGTCTCGCCGACGATCGGAATGGTCGTCGCCGGTACCGGAAACATCGACTTCGGGCCGGCCTGCGCAGCGGCCGGAACGCTTGCCGCCGCTCCCGCCAATGCGAGCGCTCCCGTCGTTAGAATGGTTCTGCGGTCGAGGCTGTTCATGATGGTCTCCTTGGTTCGCGCTTCTTGGGTCCGCGTTTCCTGTTCAAACGCCGTCTTTACAGCGTTTTCGCACAAATTGCATGGCACCTGCGCTTTGCTGCATTGCAGTGAACCGCGTTGCCGCAGCTTGCGACCAACGGCCATCAGCACCGCAAAGGTGCCTCTCACATCTTGAATAGGAAAAGACCATGTTGATCTCTCTGATTGCCGCCATCAGGCGATACGCCCGCTACCGCTCCGAACTCGCAAGCATCAGCCGGCTTGACGATCGTATGCTCCGCGACATCGGCATCAGCCGCGGCGAACTCGCGAGCCGCCACTACAGCGGGCGCCGGCCGTATCCCTGATACGTTCGCTGTCGCACGTATTCCAACGACAAAAAAGGCCCGCGTCACCGCGGGCCTTTTGCGTGTCGCGTTGATACGAAAGCGTCAGTGCTTGATCTCCGGCGGCAGCTTGCCGCCATTCGCGGCGAACTTCGTCATCACCTGCTTGTGCAGCCAGATGTTCATGCTCGCCGAATCGTTGCTGTCGCCGGTGTAGCCGAGCTCCTTGGCGAGCTCCTTGCGCGCCGTGAAGCTCGAATCGATATCGAGTGCCTTCATCAGGTCGACGATCGAGGTGCGCCACTCGAGCTTTTCACCCTTGGCTTTGACAGCCGCGTCGAGGATAGGTGCGACATCGATCGTTGCCGCCGGTGCTACGGATCCGCCGGCGGCAGCTCCGCCTGCAGCCGCTCCGCCGGAAGCTGGCGCCGCGTCTGCCTTCGTGCCGAAGATCGCGCCCATGATTTTTCCGAAAATGCTCATCGTTGGCTCCCAGTGGAATTGAATAGGTATGTCGCTAATGGCACTGTTTGACCGGCAGTACCAGGCCGGGCTCGCCTTGTAGTTTAGCCAGCGAATTGTGGCTTGCCAATGAAACATTCACCGAAGCGTGAGTGCTATTGTCCCGGTTTGGGGGTACGCTGCTGACTCAGTTCGCGACATGTCCAGTTGTTCTTCCCTGTCTTCGCGTCTGGCCTGATCGTGATCATGTTTGGAAACGGCACGTTTGCGCCCTCCAGCGAGCGCAAAATGCGGCCGCCAGAGGGAGAACGACGACCATGGCGATTCCAATTCAAGGCACCTCATATCAAGGCAATGTCACATCTCTGACGCAGAGCGGACAGGAGACCGCGAACGCGCCAGTGATACGAACCATCGGCCTTTCCGATTTGCACCGGGCCTTGCAGCTCGGCTGGGAAGATTTCAAGGCCGTTCCAAGTCATGCCGTTATCCTGTGCGTGATCTATCCCGTGCTCGGATTGGTGCTGGCGCGCACGGTGCTCGGTTACTCGGTATTGCCACTGTTGTTTCCGCTGGCCGCAGGCTTCGCCCTGCTCGGCCCGTTCGCCGCGCTTGGCCTGTATGAGATGAGCCGCCGTCGTGAGACTGGCGCACCGGCGTCCGCGTGGGATGCGCTCGAGGTGCTGCGCTCGCCCTCGTTCGGCGCCATGCTCGGGCTCGGCGTCCTCCTGCTGGCATTGTTTGTGACATGGGTTGCCACCGCGCAGGCGATCTACATCGCGGCGTTCGGCTATGAAGGCGCGACCGGCATGCGGGATTTCGCGACGCGGGTGCTGACGACGCCGCAAGGCTGGTGGCTGATCGTGGTCGGCTGTGGCGTCGGCTTCCTGTTCGCCCTCGTTGCGCTCTGCATCAGCGTCGTATCGTTCCCGTTGATGCTCGATCGTCACGCCGGCGCCGCCGACGCGATGGTGACGTCACTGCGCGCGGTCGCGCGAAATCCCGTGCCGATGGCGGTCTGGGGTTTGATCGTGGCGGTGCTGCTGGTTGCAGGAACGCTGCCGTTCTTCCTTGGCCTTGCCGTCGTCATTCCACTGCTTGGCCACGCCACCTGGCATCTCTACCGGGAAACCATTGAACCGGAACTCAATCCCCAGCCGCTTCCGCCCCGCGCGCCGCGCGAGCGCAAGCCCGCGGCGGACTTCCCGGCCAATCTGTTTCCCTGGCGGCGCAAGGAAGGCGCATAGGCCCTGCAGCGGTAGCGAGATCAAACCGCCGGTCGGTTGTCGACCGGCGGTTTGGCGTCCACTCATGCAAGCATCGCGCAAGACCAATCTAGGCCGCCGCCCCACGCCCTTGGCCTTCAGGTTCAGAATTGCCTATGAATTGAGCGGCTGTGCCGATGACACGTTTGTGTCACCGCCGACGAAATGGCGGCCTTGTTTTGGCCGCTGTTGCTCCGAACATTCGGTGTGGTTTCGAGACTAATGTCGATCATGAATCGACTTTGGAGCGAACGACACTATGACCTCTCGCGTTTCTGTTCGGACTTTGGCGCTGGCTGCACTGCTCCTGACTTCGGCAAGCCCATCGATTGCAGCACCCTGTGGCACCGGCACGTTTGAGGGCTGGCTCGAAGACTTCAAGAAGGAAGCCGTGGCGAAAGGAATTTCGCAGTCGGCCATTCAAGCCGGACTGACCGGCGTGGCGCTCGACAAGGCCGTCATTGCGCGCGACCATTCGCAGAAGGTTTTCAGCCAGAGTTTTGAGGAATTCTCCGGCCGCATGGTCCCGCCCCGGCTCGCGCGCGGCGCCAACATGCTCAAGCAATATGGGTCGGTGCTCGGGCGCATCGAACAAGCCTATGGCGTGCCCGGCGAAGTGCTGGTGGCAATCTGGGGTCTGGAAACCGATTACGGCGTCAACATAGGAAAATTCCCGACGCTGCGCTCGCTGGCGACGCTGGCCTATGACTGCCGTCGCACCGACTTGTTCAAGGCCGAGTTGATGGACGCGCTCCGCATCGTCGAGCGCGGCGATATCGCGCCACAGGAAATGCGCGGCGCCTGGGCCGGTGAAATCGGCCAGACCCAGTTCATGCCGTCGTCCTACATCAAATATGCCGTCGATTTCGACGGCAATGGCCGCCGCGACCTGCTGCGCAGTGCGCCTGACGTGCTGGCCTCGACCGCGAACTACCTTGCAAGCTATGGCTGGCAGCGCGGCAAGGATTGGGAGCCCGGCAGCGCGAATTTCGCCGTGATTCAGCAATGGAATAAGAGCGAGGTCTATTCCAAAACCATCGGGTATTTCGCGACGCAGCTTGCGCGTGCGCCCTGAAGGGTCGGGAAATCGGAGGGCCAGGCACCGAGGCAACAGGCCCTCCGCCCGGGCGCGTCTACTTCGCCATACCGATGTGCGCGGCCTTGCTCAGGTGCATGCCGCAGGCACCCATCTTGCCGTTCAGCATGGCGTCCTGAGCCATGGCGATTTCCTTCTGCGCGGCGATCTTGCCCTCGCCGTCCGCCATCGCTTCGATGGCGGTCTCGGTCTTTTCGAGATTGGGACCGCTGCAGCCAGCGTTCATCCTGGCGGCGTTTGCCGGAACGATGGCGTAGGCAATGGCAGCCATGGCGACTGCTGCGAGTAATTTATTGAGCATGTTGTTTTCCGTTTTCTGTTTTTGACAGCACCAGCGTCATTGCCGGAATCTGCGCGACGATTGTTCGCTGGTCGCAGAAAATTGAGGAATAAACTTCGCGCGAGGTGCTGAGCGCAGCATGCAAGGCGCTTATGCGAAACGACGCCTTTTCATTACGACCGCGTAATTCATTACAGCCGCGTAACGACGCGGCGCAGCATGCGCGTTGATCGATACAGCGCCCGCGCAAAGATCGCGTTCGATCTCGCCATGGTGCGCGCTACCCGATAGCGATGATCAACGCATGTGGTGTGACGTTGCGTTCAAATCGGGAGCGGTGTTCGCACAGTCTTCGTCTAGCGACACACCAAGAGAACTGTCGTCAGCACGAGCTGCGGAAGTCATCAGCGATCGCCAGCAGCAGCACAGTGTCGGCGGGTCCCGGCTGCGGGTTATTGCCTCCAGTGCGGGGGCGCGCGCCACCGTCGCGCGCTTGCGCCTAAGCCGCGCGCCTTGCCCCATGAAGTGATTTTAGATTCATTATTACGTCGAGAACTGCATGCGAATCGCGCATACGAAGCAGGAGATGATCCGATTTTGTGCAGGTCGGCCAGCCATTGATTTCTGGTGCGGGAGGATCATTTTACGAGGTCGTAATAGTTGCCACCGAAATTTCGACAACTATTTGATCTGGAACGAGTATTTCATATGCATTGAGGTCGGAACCAGGCTCTGGCCGATCGATCGAGCACCGGCGCCGAAGGGTTAATCAAATCTTACCAAAGCCATGCATTTCTGGCTTAGCTGCACCGCAACATCGGAACTTCTGCACTGCAAAATACCCGCTATATTCATTTCAACGATGAGGCTTTCCTCCAAGGGCTGAATCGTAATTTCAAGGAGACTACCATGTTACTCTCGCTCATCCGCATGATCCAGGCGTTCCGGGACTATCAGCGCAATGTCAGCGAACTGTCCCAGCTTAGCGATCGCGAACTGGCCGATATTGGCCTTGATCGTTCGGACATTCCGCGCGTTGCAGCCGGGACCTACAACGGCTGATCCTTTGTCAGCCGCCTGACGAACGGATAACGCCCGCCTCGCTGCGGGCGTTGTCGTATCTGAGTCTGGAATCCTGTTCTAAAAACGCCATTGCCGCAGGTGCACTTGGCGAGAAAACGCGCTAACCCTGCGCGCATGACCGCAGCCAAGAATCCAACTAACACCGTCCATGTGATCGGCGGTGGCCTCGCCGGTTCGGAAGCCGCCTGGCAGATCGCCAATGCCGGCATCCCCGTGGTCGTGCACGAGATGCGCCCGGTGCGGATGACCGAGGCCCATCAGACCGAAGGCCTTGCCGAACTCGTCTGCTCCAATTCATTCCGCTCCGACGATGCCGCCAACAATGCGGTGGGCCTGCTGCACGCCGAAATGCGCCGGCTGGGCTCGCTGATCATGCGGTCGGCGGACGCCAACCAGGTACCCGCCGGCGGTGCGCTGGCGGTTGATCGCGACGGATTTTCGGCCGCCGTCACCCGTGCCCTGCACGAGCATCCCTTGATCGAGATCGACCGCACGGAAATCGCCGGCCTGCCGCCGGCCGACTGGGGCAACGTGATAGTGGCCACCGGCCCCCTCACCTCGGCGCCGCTGGCGGACGCGATTCGCGAATTGACCGACGAGAACGCGCTGGCGTTTTTCGACGCCATCGCGCCGATCGTGCACAAGGATTCCATCGACATGTCGGTGGCCTGGTTCCAGTCGCGCTATGACAAGGTCGGGCCCGGCGGCACCGGCGCCGATTACATCAATTGCCCGATGACCAAGGAGCAGTACGACGCGTTTGTCGCTGATCTGTTGGCCGGCGAGAAGGTCGACTTCAAGGACTGGGAGACCAACACGCCCTATTTCGACGGCTGCCTGCCGGTCGAAGTAATGGCTGAACGCGGCCACGAGACGCTGCGCCACGGGCCGATGAAACCGGTCGGCCTCACCAATCCGCATGACCCGACGGTGAAGGCCTACGCCATCGTACAGCTGCGCCAGGACAACAAGCTCGGCACGCTCTACAACATTGTCGGCTTCCAGACCAAGCTGAAGCACGGCGCCCAGCAGCGCGTGTTCCGCACCATTCCCGGGCTCGAGGGGGCCGAATTCGCCCGCCTCGGCGGGCTGCATCGCAACACCTTCCTGAACTCGCCAAAACTTCTGGACGGCCAACTGCGGCTGCGCGCGCAGCCGCGGCTGCGTTTCGCCGGCCAGATGACCGGCTGCGAAGGCTACGTGGAATCCGCCAGCATCGGCCTGATCGCCGGGCTCTATGCCGCGGCGGATGCGCGCACGCAGTCGCTGGCGCCGCCACCGGCAACGACAGCGCTGGGATCCCTGCTCGGCCATATCACCGGCGGCCACATCGAGACCATCGACGCTGGTCCGCGCTCGTTTCAGCCGATGAATATCAATTTCGGCCTGTTCCCGCCGCTGGCTAGCCCGCCAACCAAGAAACCCGACGGGACGCGGCTGCGCGGCAACGAGAAGACGGTCGCCAAGAAGCAGGCGATGAGCGCACGGGCGCTGGCCGATCTCGACCGCTGGATCGCCGATCACCTGCGCGTCGCGGCGGCGGCGTAAGGTCATGGCTTTGCCAAAGGATGACGCCGCGGTTCTGTCGGCGCGATGGACCGAAGGCGTTCTGCTAAAACGCGACGTGTTTTCGACCGTCGAGCGCGGGCGCTTCAAAAGCGACGCCGGCGAGATCGATGCGGTGTTGCGCCGGCTCGATCAGGTGCCGGTATGGTCTTATCTCCTCGCCCGCCATTTGTTCGCCCGCGAGCGCCGCGCGCTGGCGCTGGCGCGCGACCTCCATGTCGGCCCAAAACTGCTGTGGGCCGGCCGGCAGGCGCTGGTGCGCGGCTTCATCGATGGCGTCGCGCTGCAAATGGCAAAGCCCCATGGCGATGTCGGCTATTTCCGCTCGGCCAAGCAGGCGCTCCGAAAGCTGCATCGCGCCGGCATCTGCCACAACGATCTCGCCAAGGAGCAGAACTGGCTGCGCGGCAGCGACGGACAGGCCTATGTCACCGACTTCCAGCTGGCCGCCTGCTTCAAGAGCCGCAGCCGGCTGTTTCGCATCGCGGCCTACGAGGATCTGCGGCACCTCTTGAAACACAAGCGCAGCTACGCGCCTGCGGCGCTGACGCCGATGGAGCGCAAGATCCTGGCGCGCAAATCCGTCGTCGCCAGCGTCTGGCTCATGACCGGCAAGAAGGTCTATCAGGCCATCACCCGCGGCCTGTTCAATTTCACCGATCGCGAGGGCGGCGGCCGGCGTCTGGTCAACGACGCGCCTGTCCTGATCGAGATGATCCGCAAGAACCCCGACGTGCGTGACACGGCTATCGTCGCCTTTGCTGACCGCCGCACCGGCGTCGGGCTCTATGCGTTCGTCGAGGCAGATCAGGTTGCACTGGAAAAGCAGTTGCGCAGCGAGCTTTCGTCCGCCAAGGGCGTCAAACCGCCGGAGCATATCCAGGTCGTGCGCGCGCTGCCGCGCGACAGCGCCGGCAAACCTCGCACCGAGATCCTGCAGCTTGTCGCGATGAATCAGCTCGACCTGATCGAGCCGATGATGAAGAACGACACCGACCGGGCGTTCCTGAAGGACATCCTGGAGAGCCGCAAGAATTTGCGGGACCGGTTTAATTTTGAAGCGGCCGATATGGACTCGCCGTCGGGCATCTCCTCACGCTAGCTGTCATCATCCGCGAAAGCGGATGATCCAGTATTCCAGAGACGACACGATCAAATTGAGAGGCTGCGGCGTACTGGATCGCCCGGTCAAGCCGGGCGATGACAGTCATTGCTGCTGCTAACCGCCGAACTCTGGCGTTCGCGACGCGCGCCACAGCGTCCAGAGCGTCCGCAGCCGCGACGGAGGATGTGGCACGAACGGGTCGGAATCGGCCCGCGACATCCGCTTCAGGTCGCCGCGGACCAGCGCCAGCGGCAGGAATACCGGCCTCACCTCCGGCGGCACGCCTGGGAGCAGCTCGAAGGCGGTTTCCAGATGCTCCCGCGCCTCGCCGATCAGCTGGTCGATCGCCGCACGCGCCTGCGGCGTCTGCTTGCCCGAATAAACCTCTTCCATGCCGCTGCCGTGTTGCTGCAGCAATTGCAGCGGCACGAACAGCTGGCGCCGCGCCGCATCCCACGGCAACTTCTCGACCACCTGCACCAGGCCCTGGGCGAAGCCGGCGTGGCGCGCAAGGTGATCGACCGCTTCCGACGGCCGCGAGGCGACGCGCCCGGCCAGCGAAAACAACGCCGATGAGGTGTCGTTGATGTAGCCTTCGAGTGCCGCCATCGACGGCATCGGATCGTTGTAGAGATCGAACTGGTGTTCGTCGATCAGGCGGGACAGCGGGTCGACCGGCAGGCGGTAGTCGCGGATCACCTGCAGCAGTTCGGCGGCGACCGGGTTGCCTTCGACGCCGCCATGGCCCGCGCCGGCCAGCATGTCGGTCCACCATTGCAGCCGCATCTCGCCGGGCAGCGGCTGGCTGACCTGCTCGCGCACCCGTGATATCTCGGCATTGAAGGCGTAGATCGCGAGCAGCGCGCGGCGCTGGGCCGCCGGCATGAACAGCGTCGATGCGTAGCGGGCGAAATCATGGGTGCGCACCAGGTCGGCGCAGAAGCCGGCGGAATCCCTGGTCGCCTCGCTTGCGCTCATGGCACCGCGATCAGCGCGGCGGCAACACGCCGGCGCTCACCCATCATGATGTTGTAGGTGCGGATTGCTGGCCCGGTCTGCATCGGGTCCAGCACCACCCGCACCGCGCGCAGCGCCTCGCGCAAATGTCTGGGCGGGATCCAGACGTCGGTGCCGGTGCCGACGACGAGAGTGTCGATCGCATTGGCTGACTTGAAGACCCGCGCCAGCGAGTACTCATCGATTTCATCGGGCTTGGTGACGTCCCAGGCCCAGATGCCGTCCGGCAGGCACAACAGCGAGCCGCGATGCGACATGTCGGCGAACGCAAAACCGCCCTTGCCGTAGGCCTCGATCGGCGCCGACCTCGGAAAATGCGGTACGTCCGAGGAACCAGTGTTTTGATTAGGCATGATCTTGTCCGAAAACCGGCTCCCACTTTTCGGGATCATGCCCGCCTACTTCTTTGCAGGCTTCTCCGGCGCGTCGCGGTGCTCGCCGACGCCGAGATAGATCAGGATCGGCGCCGCGATGAAGATCGAGGTGTAGGTGCCGACCAGCACGACGCCGAACATCATGACCGCCGTGAAGCTGTGGATCGCGTGCCCGCCGAACACCAACAGCGCCAGCAAGGCCAGCGTCACCGTGACGTGGGTGATGATCGAGCGTGACAGTGTCGAATTGATGGATTCGTTGAGCAGTTGCGGCATCGGCATCTTCTTGTAACGCCGCAGCATTTCCCGGATCCGGTCATAGATCACGACCGTGTCGTTCAGGGAGTAGCCGAGAATCGTCAGGAGTGCCGCGATACTGGTGAGGTCGAAATCGACCTGGGTGAGCGACATGAAGCCGATCGTCAGCACGATATCGTGGACGTTGGCGATCATGGCGCCGAGTGCGAACTGCCATTCGAACCGGAACCAGAGATAGATCAGGATCGCGAAGATCGCCAGCATCAGGCCGAGCATGCCGTAAGCCAGCAATTCGCCGGAAACGCGAGGCCCCACCACTTCGACGCGGCGATACTCCACGCTGTCGCCGAGGGCGGTGCGGACTTTCGTCACCGCATCCTGCTGCGCCTTGTCGCCGCCGGGCTGCTCGGCAACCCGGATCAGGACGTCGGCCGGACCACCAAACTGCTGAAGCTGCACCTCGCCGAGGCCGAGATTGCTCAAGGTCGCACGCATCGTGGCGATGTCGGCGGAGCCCGACTTGGACTGCACCTCCAGCAACGTTCCGCCCTTGAAGTCGATGCCGAAATTCAGGCCGTGGGTGAAGAACAGGATGATCGCCACGATCGAAAGCGCCGCCGAGATCGGAAAGCTGATGCGGCGAAAGCGCGTGAAATCGAAATGCGTATCGTCGGGGACGATCCGCAGCGGAGGCAGCAGATCGAGCACGGCGACGACTGTCAGCACGGCAATAAGAATGCCAAGCCCGATAAGGACGAATTGTGTCAAAGCCGACTCCGCATTGTCAGCGCGAACATGATCCAGCGTAGCCGGATCATGTTCGTCGCTCTATTTTTGTCTGGAAGCATGATCTGCTCCGAAAACCGGTGGCCACTTTTCGGGATCATGCTTCAAATTGGCACGGTCTTCGGCCGCTTCCATCGTACCCAGCCGGCGACGATCAGGCTGGTCAGGGTAAACGCGGTGAATACGGTGGTGATGATGCCGATGCCGAGCGTCACGGCAAAGCCGCGGACCGGCCCGGTGCCGATGTAGAACAGCACGGCGGCGGCGATGAAGGTCGTGATGTTGGAGTCGAGAATGGTCGACAGCGCGCGCCTGAAGCCGGCGTCGATCGCCGAAATCGCGGTCCGGCCGTGGCGCAACTCTTCGCGGATGCGCTCGTAGATCAAGACGTTGGAGTCGACGGCGATACCGACCGTGAGCACGATGCCGGCGATGCCCGGCAACGTCAGCGTGGCATTCAGCAGCGACAGGATACCGAAGATCATGGCGACGTTGATGGCGACCGCAATATTGGCGAACACGCCGAACAGCCGGTACGTCACCAGCATGAACACGATGACCAGGATCGAGCCGACATAGGCCGCAAGCTCGCCCTTCTCGATCGAATCTTGACCGAGGCCCGGACCGACGGTGCGTTCCTCGATGATGGTCAGTGGCGCAGGCAGCGCGCCGGCACGCAACAGAATCGCCAGATCGTTGGCGGCCTGCACCGTAAAGTTACCGGATATCTGACCGGAGCCGCCGGTGATCGGTTCCTGGATGACCGGCGCCGAGATCACCTTGCCATCCAGCACGATCGCGAACGGCTCCTTGACGTGTTCGGTCGTCGCCACCGCGAACTTGCGGGATCCGGAGCTGTTGAACTTGAATGAAACGATCGGCTGGTTGGTGCGCTGGTCGAAGCCCGGCTGGGCGTCGATCAGATCACCGCCCGAGACCAGCACCTGCTTCTTGATCACATAGGGCTGCGGATACTGCGGGTCGGCGCTGGGCAGCAACTCCGAGTCCGGCGGCACGCTCCCCCGTTGCGCCTGGTCCGGCGGCACCGTCAGATCCACCATCCGGAATTCCATCTTGGCGGTCTTGCCGAGAATGTCCTTCAGTCGGGTCGGATCTTGCAGGCCTGGCACCTGCACCAGGATGCGGTCGATGCCCTGACGCTGGATCAAGGGTTCCACCGTTCCAAGTTCATTGACGCGGCGTTCGACGATCTGGATCGATTGTTCGACCGACTGGCGGATGCGCTCCGTGACCGCGGCCGGAGGGACTGTCAGCCGGATCACCCCACCGCCACCGTCAGCAACCTCAAGGCCACGCTGGCCGCTCGACCCCAACAAGCCGCCAAGCGGTTGCGACAGTTCGCGCAGTTTGGTCAGCGCCGTCTGCACGTCGGTGTCTTTGGTGATGCGCACTTCGACGACATCGGCACGGGCACTGAGGCCGGTATACTGGATCTTGGCATCACGCAGCACACGGCGGACGTCGTCGCGCACCTGGTCGAGCTTTTCCTTCTTGACGTAATTGGAGTCGACTTCCAGCAGCAGGGACGAGCCGCCCTGCAAGTCGAGGCCGAGCACGATGTGGCGCTGCGCCCATTTCGGCCAGGTCTTTACCTTGGCCTCGGGAAAGAAATTCGGAACGGCGCACAGGCACACCACCAGCGCGGTCAGAATGATCGCCAGCGCCTTCCACCGCGTGAAATACAACATCGAGTCGACCTGTCAGATCAGGAGTATGCAGAGCGCAAATCAGCTCGCGGACGTCTCGTCCTTGGCGGTTTCGGCCTTTTCCTTGGCCGGCTCCCCCTTGGCGCGAACGCCGGAAATCATCTGCCGCATCTGGCGCACGCGTACACCGTCGGAAATCTCGAACTCGATCTGGTCGTCGTCGACAACCTTGGTCACCTTGCCGACCAGGCCGCCAGAGGTCACGACGGTGTCGCCGCGCCGGATGTTTTTCACCAGTTCGGCATGGTCCCTGATCTTCTTCTGCTGCGGACGCAGAATCAGGAAGTACATGATGACGAAGATCAGTGCGAACGGCAGCAGCGACATCAACATGCTGTTGGCATCGCCACCGGCTGCAGCCTGGGCGTACGCAGGGGTAATCAGCATTCGAACAATCCTCGTGAGACGGGAAACGACCGGCGACGCAAGCGTCTGGCCGGTCCGGGCAAATTCGCGCGGACTATAGCGGCGGCCGTCCCAATTGCAACGCTGCCAGCCCCCTCATTTAGGCCGCTTGCGGGAGCTTCCAAGGCCCGTTATGGCTGCGCGGTCAGGAACAGGGAAAATGTCGAAAAAGCCCAAGAAAACAGCGGCTCGCGCCACCTCCAAAGCAGCCCCGCGGAGGACTGCGAAAACCGCGACAAAACGTCCGGCAGCCCCCTCGAACGACGCCACCGCCGAGCGCATCGCGGACGCGCTGGAGGCCATTGCGAACCACCTTTCCGCGGCCTCCCCGGCGACCTCGGGACCTGAGTCGTTCGGGGCAGCGGACGCCTTCGTCTGGCACCCGGACGGGCGGCTGGCGCCGGTGCCGCGCGTCAGCCGGGTCGACCTCGGGTTGCTCAAGGGGATCGACCGGATGCGCGAAATCCTGATCGAGAATACCGAGCGGTTCGCCGACGGCCTGCCCGCCAACAACGCGCTGCTGTGGGGCGCGCGCGGCATGGGCAAGTCGTCGCTGGTCAAGGCCGCGCATGCCGACATCAACCTCAAGCGCAAGCCGGCCGAAAAACTCAAGCTGATCGAGATCCATCGTGAGGATATCGAGAGCCTGCCGGGCCTGATGGACCGGGTACGCAGCTCTTCGTTCCGCTTCATCGTGTTCTGCGACGACCTCTCCTTCGACGGCAACGACGCCTCCTACAAATCGCTCAAAGCGGTGCTCGAAGGCGGCATCGAGGGACGCCCGGACAATGTCATCCTCTACGCCACCTCGAACCGCCGGCATCTTCTGGCGCGCGAGATGATCGAGAACGAACGCTCGACCGCGATCAATCCCGGCGAAGCGGTCGAGGAAAAAGTCTCGCTGTCGGACCGCTTTGGTCTGTGGCTCGGCTTTCATCGCTGCAGCCAGGACGAATACCTGGCGATGGTCCGCGGCTATTGCGGCCATTACGGCATCAAGCTCGCCGATGAGGAACTGGAGCGCGAAGCGCTGGAATGGTCGACGACACGCGGTTCACGCTCGGGGCGCGTCGCCTGGCAGTTCACGCAGGAGCTGGCGGGACGGCTGGGCGTGCGGCTGACGGGAAGGTAGCGGCATCGCGAGAGCCTGTAGCCCGGATGGAGCGCAGCGCAATCCGGGGACAGTTTACCTACTTGAGAGGACGGCCCCGGATTTCGCTTCGCTCCATCCGGGCTACGGTCGCGTCGCGCCTCAAGCGCCGTTCAGGAATTGAAGCGGGTCAACCGGTGAAGATCCTTTGCGGATCTCGAAGTGGAGTTGCGGCGACCCCACCTCACCCGACTGACCCGACTTGGCAATGATCTGGCCGCGCTTGATCGTGTCGCCGCGCTTCACCATCAGCTCACTCGCATGGGCATATGCGGTGACGTAACCGTTGGAGTGCCGAACCAGAATGAGATTGCCGTAACCCTTCAATTCATTGCCCGAGTAAGCGACGACGCCGTCTTCGGCAGCCTTCACCGGGGTACCTTCCGGCACCGCCAGATTGATGCCGTCATTGGCCTTGCCGTTGGTCTTGGCGCCGTAGGTCGTGATGACCTTGCCGCGTACCGGCCAGCGGAAGGTCGGCAGCGCGCCGGTGGCTTCGCTGGACTTGACCGCCGGCGCTTCGGCTACCGGTTTTTCTTCGACATTGACGGTCGACTGCGCCAGGCGCGCGCTTTGCGGCTGGGCGGCGGGTGTACCCGGCTTGGCGGCAGGCGCGGCGACCGCTGCGACCTGCTGCACGGGTGCAACAGGCTGCGCCGCAGGTGCGGCGGCGATCTTGGCGCCGGGCACGGTCAGCTTCATGCCGAGGCTGAGCTTGGCCGATGTGTCGAGGTTGTTGGCCTTGGCGAGATCCGCCACCGGGAGGTTGTTGCGGCGCGCAATGCTCATCAACGTGTCGCCGCGATTGACGACGTGCACGCTCGACGGCCCTGCCACGGCCGCGACCGGCTTGCTGGCCGGCGGCGCTACTGCCGGCGCGGGCGCAGCGGCAACGGCCTGGCGCGGGATGATCAGTTGCTGGCCGGGCGATAGCGCGCGCGGTCCCTTGTAACCATTGGCCTGCAGGATCGCGGCCGGCGAAACGTTGTAGCGCTTGGCCAGGATGTCGAGCGTGTCGCTGGTACCGACGATGATCGTGGTGCCGCCATGCGCGGGCGCAGCGGCAACCGAGCGCGGCGCAACCGTGGCGGTGGTCTCAAGCTTGGGCTGGCCCGGCGGGGTGTAGGACGAAAGCCCACGGCCTCCTCCCGACACGCCGTTGCCTGCGGCCGTATAGGATCGCGGCGCCGTGACCACCGGCGGCGGTGGCGGCAAGGCCGACGACTGGTATTGCGACTGATACTGCGGAGCCTGGGCTTGCGGCCGCGCATATTGCGGCAGTTCGCGACGCTCGACCTGGGGCGCCGGCGCCTGCTGCACCGAACCGGTCGCGTCCGGCTGATAGTTGAAGGGGTTCGATAAGGTGTTTTGCGAGAAGCGCGTCGACATATCGGCGCTGCAGCCGGCAAAGCCAAACGACATCAGCGTCAGCACCGCCACCTGCGGTACGCGACGCGAGCGAAGCAACTCGACGACACGGGACATGGTTACTCACTCATACGCAACAAAATACTCTTTTGAGTAAACACGTCCCGAGTAAATAACCGCTTAACCCATAGTCGGCCTTCGGCCGACGTCCTAGAAGAACGCCGCGGCGAAGCCACGGCTATGGAATAAGATGTTGGCGGGAACCGCCAATCCGTGATTCTACAGTTCGCGGGCAATCCCCGGCAGCGCCGGCACGAAGCGCACGTCGACCAGCGCCTTGCGGTCGAACCCTGCGTCAGTTTTCGTCACGCGCATCAGAGTCTGGACACCCTGGTGGGGTCCGACCGGTGCGATCAGGATGCCACCGGGCTCGAGCCGCGCCAGCAGCTTCTCCGGGATTTGCTCCATCGCCGCGGTCACGATGATGCGGTCGAAATCCCCGGCACCTGGCGGGATATCGAAGCCGTCGCCAAGCAGGACCTCGATATTGTCGTAGCCCAGCTTCTCCAGCCGGGCGCGCGCGCTGTCGGCAAGCGTCCGGTACCGCTCCATGGTCAGGACGTGCTTGCAAAGCCGGGACAGGATCGCGGCCTGGTAACCGGAGCCGGTGCCGATCTCGAGCACCTTGTGCTGCTTTTGCAGCTGCAATTGCTCGGTCATGTAGGCGACCACGAAGGGCTGGCTGATGGTTTGCCCGCAGGCGATGCCGAGCGCGCTGTCGCGATAGGCGTGGCCGCGATCGGCAGTGGTCACGAACATCTCGCGCGGCACCTCTTCCATGGTGCGCAGGATGGTCTGGTCGCTGATCCCCCGCCGCCGCAGGGTGAGCTGGAACATCATCTTTTCGGGCGGTTCTTGCGACATTAGCGACTCAAGGGTCACGGCTTGGCCATTCATCTAGTGCTTCGGTCGAGATTTGATGCAATAGCCAGCAGAGCTTTAAGGAAGAATTTCCTCAAAAATGGGTTCCGATCGTGGAACCAGGGTCCGGAAGCAGCGTTAGAGCCCGGAAAATCGGGGCTCTTGACGGGTGGGCCGCAGGCCTTGGCCTATCCCATCTTGTCGTTGCGCCGATTGGTGTTATTTGCGAACCTTGAGCTCGGGAAGGGCAAGGATTCCATCATGATAGCGACGCGGCCGCAGGGCTGTTCAGTGTTTCTCGTCGAAGACGAGGTCATGATCCGGATGATGGTCGCCGACATGCTCGAAGAGCTCGGCTACAGCGTCGCCGCCGAGGCCGGCGAAATCGGCGAAGCCGTCAAGCTCGCCCAATCGACCGAGTTCGATCTCGCCATCCTCGACGTCAACGTCAACGGCAAGGTGATCACGCCGGTGGCCGAACTGATCAAGGCGCGCAACCGGCCCTTCATTTTCGCGACCGGCTATGGCTCTTCGGGCCTACCCGAGGAATACCGCGATCGCCCGGCCCTGCAAAAACCGTTTCAACTGGAAACGCTGGCGCAGATGATCAACAGCGCGCTGAAGAGCGCTGCGGCTTAGTTTTCACATCCGACTGCGCGTAGCCCGGATGGAGCGAAGCGCAATCCGGGATTCAGTTTACCGGCCTTTGAGATCGTTCCCGGATTACGCTTCGCTCCATCCGGGCTACCGTTCATCACTTCAACGTCGCCGTCAGTGCTTCCGAAAACGCTTCATCGGTGCGGTCGAGCCGCAGCGGCGTCACTGACACGTAGCGCGCGGCCAACGCCGCGAGATCGGTGCCTTCGGCCGGCGTGTCCAGCACCGCGGCGCGTTCGAAGCCAATCCAGAAATAGGGATTGCCGCGGCCGTCGTGACGCTCGTCGACTTTCAGGAAACCGAGGTTGCGCTTGCCCTGCCGCGTGACGCGGATGCCCTTGACCTCATCAGGCATGCAGGCCGGAAAGTTGACGTTGATCACGGTGTTCTTGGGCACGCCGGCGTCGATCACCTTGCGCACGATATCCGGCCCGAATTTCACCGCCGTGTCCCACAGCGGCGCGTGGCGCGTGTCGACGGAAAATTCCTGGCTCAGCGCGAATGACGGGATGCCCAGAATGGTGCCTTCCAGTGCACCGGCGATGGTGCCGGAATAGACCACGTCCTCGGCGACGTTGCGGCCCTTGTTGACGCCGGACAGCACGAGATCCGGCAGCTTCTCGCCGAGGATGTGGCGCGCGCCCATGATCACGCAATCTGTCGGCGTGCCGCGCACCGCAAAATGGCGCGGGCCGACTTCGCGCAGCCGCAGCGGATCGTTCAGCGACAGCGAATGCGAAACCCCGGATTGATCGAGTTCGGGCGCTACGATCCAGACGTCGTCCGACAGCGCACGGGCGATCTCCTCGACGACCTTCAGACCGGGAGCGTGAATGCCGTCGTCATTGGTGCAGAGAATGCGCATCCGTCAAAATGCCTTCTGGTTCAGTCTCAGTTTGCTTTTCGTTTCTAAAGCGTTTCCGAGCGACGTGGATACCGGTTCGCGTAAAGAAAACGCGTCAAAACAAGAGTCTACTGCCGTCTTATCCGGCTATCGTCGCCGTGGCAAACCGGCAAAATACCGTCACTGTTTCATTCGGACCCGCCAGGGGCGAATTAACTTGCCATAACCCAGGAACCGCATCTGAAATTTTTCCGGCGCCGATTTTGCCGGCTCGATCATTTCAGCCTCTTGCGGCAGCAGTTCTGCAGGCTTCGCGATTTGCGCAGGCGCTGGCGTTTTTCTAACCGGCTTGATCGATGTGATAACCGGCGCCGCGACGACGGGCGGAGCGGAAGCAACTGATGTCAACGGTGAAACGGGCTGAGCCTCCGGAACTGCCGCCAATGCGGCCGGCTGCGCTGGCGTGGCCGCCGCCGGCGGCGACGTTGCACCGCCCGCAGGAAATCGCTTGCGCGCAACCTCGAGGCCCTTGTCGAAATCCGCGACATTGAGCCATTCCTTGGCCCGCATGGTTTCGATCAGCGCCTCGTCCCACAACTGCGAGACCTCGATATCAAAGAAGCCCTTCAGCTTTTGGTCGATCAACTGCATCCCGAGGCCGGTGACGGCCCATTGCCGGCCGATCCAATGGATGTCGCGATGCAGGGGCATTTTCGGCTTTGCTATTTGTCGTGCTCGATCACTTTGAGGCCGCCCATATAAGGCTGCAGCACGTCGGGCACCGCAATCGATCCATCCTGTTGCTGATAGGTTTCCATCACGGCAATCAGCGCGCGGCCGACCGCGGTGCCGGAGCCGTTCAGCGTGTGTACAAAACGCGGCTTGCCGTCGGGCCCGCGATAGCGCGCATCCATGCGCCGCGCCTGGAAATCGCCGCACACCGAACAGCTGGAGATTTCGCGGTAGGCGCCGCCGTCGCCCTGCCCGGGCATCCACACTTCGATGTCGTAGGTTTTTTGCGCGGAGAAACCCATGTCGCCCGCGCACAGCGTCATGACACGATAATGCAGGTCGAGGCGGCGCAGCACTTCCTCCGCACAGGACAGCATGCGCTCGTGTTCGTCGCGGCTGTTCTCCGGCGTGGTGATCGAGACCAGTTCGACTTTTGTGAACTGATGCTGCCGGATCATGCCGCGGGTATCGCGTCCGGCGGCACCTGCCTCCGCACGGAAGCAAGGCGTCAGCGCCGTGAGGCGCATCGGCAATTCCTTTTCGTCGACGATGGATTCGCGGACGAGATTGGTCAGCGACACTTCGGCCGTGGGAATGAGGCCAAGACGTTCACTCCTTAAGCGGCCATCATCCGGAGCCGCCAGCAGCTCGCCCTTGATCGCCCAGAACTGATCATCCTCGAATTTCGGCAATTGCCCGGTGCCGAACATCACATCATCGCGTACCAGAAGCGGCGGATTGATCTCGCTGTAGCCGTGCTCATTGGTGTGGAGATCGAGCATGAACTGCCCGATCGCGCGCTCCAGCCGCGCGAGGCCTTTTTTCAGCACGACAAAACGCGCGCCGGACAGTTTCGCCGCCGCCTCGAAATCCATATAGCCGAGCGCGCCGCCGAGATCGTCATGCGGCTTCGGCGCAAAACCGTAGGTGCGAGCCTTGCCGAACACCTGACGCTGCACATTGCCGTGCTCGTCGACACCGTCGGGCACCTCGTCGAGCGGCAGGTTCGGAATCGCGGCCAACTCTTTTGCAAGCTCGTCGTCCGCCGTCTTTGCCGCAGCTTCAAGCTCGGGCATCGTGGTCTTGAGCTCGGCGACCTCGGCCATCAACTTCGATGCACGCGCCTCATCCTTCGCCTTCTTGGCGTCGCCGATCTCCTTGGAGGCCGCATTCCGCCTTGCCTGCGCCTGCTCGGAGGCCAGGATTGCGGCGCGGCGCTTTTCGTCGATCGCCAGCAGCGACGGCGACAGCGGCGCCAGGCCACGGCGCTTCAGTCCGGCGTCGAAGGCTTGCGGGTTGTCGCGGATCGATTTGATGTCGTGCATGGCGGGTCATTCCTGAATTCGTCAAATGCCAACGCAATACGTTGACATTTAACGGTGCGCTTCCCGTACCACACCCGTCATCACCCGCGAAAGCGGGTGATCCAGTATTCCAGAGCAGAAGCTATGGATTCGAGAGGCCGCGGCGTACTGGATACCCCGCTTTCGCGGGGTATGACGACAACCCTACTCGGCCGGATTAGCCGCCGGCGGCGGGGTCGCGGAGGGGGGCGTGCCGGTCGCGGCCTTGGCTGCGGCGGCCCGCTTCTCGACCAGGGCGACTGCGAGGATCGAGCCTTCGTAGAGAACCAGCAACGGCAGCGCGAGCGAAGCCTGGCTCAGCACGTCGGGCGGCGTCAGGACGGCCGCGATGACAAAGGCGACCACGATGAAATAGCGCCGCTTTTCGCGCAGCTGTTGCGCGGTGAGGATGCCGATCCGCCCCAACAGCGTCAGGATGACCGGCAGCTGGAACGCGATACCGAAGGCGAAAATCAGCGACATCATCAGCGACAGATATTCGCCGACCTTCGGCAACAGCTGGATCTGTGCGGTCTCGTCGCCGCCGGATTGCTGCATGCCGAGCGAGAAGCGCACCAGCATCGGCAGCACGATGAAATAAACCAGGAGCGAGCCGAGCACGAAGAAGAACGGGGTCGCCACCAGGTATGGCAGGAACGCGCCGCGCTCGTGCTTGTAGAGCCCGGGCGCCACGAACTTGTAGATCTGGGTTGCGATGATCGGGAACGAGATGAAGCCGGCGCCGAACAGCGCGAGCTTCAACTGCGTGAGGAAATATTCCAGCAGCGCCGTGTAGATGAACTTCGAATTCTCGGGGCCGGCGACCCAGACGAACGGCCACACCAGCACGTTGTAGATCTGCTTGGCGAAGAAGAAGCAGAAGATGAAGGCTATACCGAACGCGAGCAGCGCCTTGATCAGCCGCGAGCGCAGCTCGATCAAATGGTCCATCAGCGGCGCTTTGCTGGCCTCGATGTCTTCGTCGCTCATGACGCTTTGGCGTCCTTGAGAATGTCCGGGGCCGGTGGCGCGATGTCCTGCGACGCCGCCTGAGCTTCGCGGGTGATGATCAGCGGCTCGGAGGCCGCCTGATGGGCCTCAGCCTCAACGAAGGTCTCGGCCGTCGGGGCGGCCGGTGTGGTCGGCGCGACGATTTCGGGCGTCACGGTTTCGCCGATCGAGGTTTCCACCTGCGAATTCACGGGCTTGTCGATATCCCCGATCTGCAAGGCGTCGCCGACGTCCTTTTGCAGCGAGGTCATCAGATTGGTGGGAGACATGCCTGTCGCGACGTCCTTGACCTCGTCAAAGCTCTTCTTGAGGTCGGCCATTTCGGCCTCGCGCATCGCTTCCTGGAACTGGCCCTGGAATTCGGAGGCCATCTTGCGGGCCTTGCCCATCCATTGCCCGACCATGCGCAGCACGCCCGGCAGCTCTTTCGGGCCGATGGCGATCAGCGCGACAACCGCGATGACGACCAGTTCACTCCACCCGATATCGAACATGAAAATTTCCGCTTACGCGACCCCGCCCCACCCAAATCTCCATAGCAAGATTTTGAGGCGGCCCGCGTCTTTTCTCAACCGGCGTCCATGGCTTCACCGGACACCGGTCCGCGCCAGACGGGCGCCTACAACTAAACCGTCAAACAGCCTTGCTGCCGACATCGGTGCGTGCCGCCGTCGGCGCCGCATTGTGATCGATGGTCTTGGTCGGCTCGACCGCGGGCTTTTCCGCAGGCTTGTCATCGTCCTGCAAGCCTTTCTTGAAGGACTTGATGCCCTGCGCGACGTCGCCCATCAGGTCCGAAATCTTGCCGCGGCCGAACAACAGCAGGACCACTGCGATCACGACGATCCAGTGCCAAATGCTAAGCGAACCCATCCTGCAACCCTCCAAAAGAGACGGCCGGCATCCGGCCCAAGCTTTGCCGGAAGGTAGGCCCGGGAGGTGTCAAAAACAAGGACCTACGCCGCGGCAAATCGCTGTCGCGACTACGTATTATTGCTACCGTTAATCCGGTTTCGAGGACCGAACGGCGCCGTTTTGGAGCTGGCTCCCAACCGGGCCAATTCTACTTTGCATGGGGTTGTTTTCGATATTTTGTCCACGCCCTAGCTTTCGCTAGGGGTCTCGGGCTCGGCCGCGGGCGCCAGCAGGAGTTCCAAGGTGTCGCCGGCATCCAGCGGGTCCTCGTCCTCTCGCAGCGCCACATCGTCCGACGGGGTCGGAACGCTGAAGCCGGAGGGCAGCCGCGAATCCAACAGGCCCGTGCCCTTCAGCTCTTCGAGGCCCGGCAGATCGCCGAGTGCTTCCAGGCTGAACTGCGACAGGAACCCCTCTGTGGTGCCGAAAGTCAGCGGACGGCCCGGCGTCTTGCGGCGGCCGCGGGGACGGATCCAGCCGGTCTCCAGCAACACATCCAGCGTGCCCTTGGAGGTGATCACGCCGCGGATTTCCTCGATCTCGGCGCGCGTCACCGGCTGGTGGTAGGCGATGATCGCGAGCACCTCGATGGCCGCGCGCGACAGCCGCCGCGTTTCGGTGCTCTCCCGCGTCATCAGCCACGACAGATCGCCGGCGGTACGGAACGTCCACTTGTTCGCGACCCGCACCAGATTGACGCCCCGCGTGGCGTATTCCGCCTGCAGTTGCGCCAAAGCGACCTTGACGTCGACGCCGTCTGGCATGCGCTTGGCCAGCGCCGCCTGATCGATCGGCTCGGCGGAAGCAAACAACAGCGCTTCCAGCAGCCGCAATTCCTCCGGCCGCCCTTCAGGTTCGGTCGTGGAATCGACGGAATGTTCCTCGGCATCTTCCATGCGCTTTTCCGCGAGGCTCGCCATGGCTAGGTCTCCTTCTTCCACTTACTCGACCGAGAGATCCGAAGCGGACATCGCCCCGGACGCTTGCGGCTGACGCTTACGAAAATACAGCGGCGCGAACGCCTCTTTCTGGTTCAGTTCCATCTCGCCTTCCCGCACCAGCTCGAGCGCTGCGGCAAAGGTGGAGGCAAATACCGTCGCCTTCTGCGAGGGATCGACAACATAACTGAGAAGAAATTCGTCGAGGCAGCTCCAGTCCTCGGCCATGCCGACCAGCCGCTCCAGCGAGGCGCGCGCTTCCGAGAGCGACCACACCGTGCGCTTGGCCAGATGCACCGTCGCCAGCACACGCTGCTGGCGCTGCGCCGAATACGCCGTGAGCAGGTCGAACAGGGTTGCGGTGAATTTGGGGTGGCGAATTTCCGCGATCGATTCCGGATTGCCGCGCGGGAAAATATCGCGCTGGAACTGCGGCCGGTTCATCAGCCGGTTGGCCGCCTCGCGGATGGCTTCCAGCCGGCGCAGCCGGTTGGCGAGCGCGGTCGCCATCTCCTCGGCGCTCGGGCCGTCGGGCGTCGCCGGCTCGGGCAACAGCAGCCGCGATTTCAGGAACGCCAGCCAGGCCGCCATCACCAGGTAGTCGGCCGCGAGTTCGAGGCGAATCTTGCGCGCCGCCTCGATGAAGACGAGATACTGGTCGGCCAGCGCCAGGATCGAAATTTTGGACAGGTCGACCTTCTGTTGCCGCGCCAGCGTCAGCAACAGGTCGAGCGGACCCTCATAGCCCTCGACGTCGACAACCAGCGAGGGCTCGCTGTCGGTGACGTCAGCGGCGGGCCGTCCGGTTTCAAACGATAGAATCTCCGCGGTCATACCGTCCCTACCCGATCCATCAACGCATCCAGTTCAGCCCGCGCCGCCTGCCGGTCGAGCGGCAGAGGCGCCTTTCGCGAGGCCAGCGCCCGGTTGGCGCGATTGAGTGCCTCGCCCGTCAGTTCCGGCGTCTCGGCTGCGACATCGCGCATCTCGTCGAGCTTGCCGTTGCAATGCAAAACCATGTCGCAGCCGGCGTTGACGATGGCTCGAGTCCGCTCGGCGATCGATCCCGCCAACGCATTCATGGACACGTCATCACTCATCAACAAACCCTGGAACCCGATTACGCCGCGAATCACCTGCCGGATGATTGTCGCAGAAGTCGTCGCCGGATGGACGGGGTCTAGCGCGCTAAACACAACATGTGCGGTCATCGCCATCGGCAGGTCCGCCAGCGGTTGGAACGCGGCAAAATCGGTCCGATCGAGCTCTTCCCTCGTCGAATCAACCGTCGGCAGCCGAAAATGGCTGTCCGCTGTGGCCCTTCCATGGCCGGGAATGTGCTTCAGGACCGGCAACACCCCGCCCTGCTCCAGCCCCTCGGTGACGGCGCGGGCGATCGCGGCCACTTTGCCCGGCTCGGTTCCATAGGCCCGGTTGCCAATGACGGCGTCGGCCCCCGCAATCGGTACGTCTGCGAGCGGCAGGCAGTCCACCGTAATTCCGAGGTCGATCAGGTCGGCTGCGATCAGCCGTGAGCTCAAACGGGCGGCCTTGAAGCCCAATTGAGGGTCGATGTCGTACAACGCCCCAAAGACGGCGCCTGGCGGATAGACCGGCCAGTGTGGCGGTCCGAGCCGCTGCACCCGCCCGCCTTCCTGGTCGATCAGGACCGGCGCGTCGGCGTTGCCGATCAAATCGCGTAATTCGTCAACCAACGAAGCAACTTGCGCTGGGGTCTCAATGTTGCGTTTGAATAGGATAAAGCCCCATGGAAGCTCGGCACGGATGAACTCACGCTCATCAGCGCTCAATTCCGGTCCGGATATGCCTGTGATGAATGCGCGGCTGCTCATGGGGGCCGATTAGGCCCCTCACAGCTCCCGGGTCAAGGAAACGGCCGTTAATTCCTGAGGATGACGCACTGTCCGCCGGCGGTTTTCAGGTTGCCGCACAACTGCGCCGCCTCCTCCTGAGAACCAAAGGGTCCGACCATCGAACGGTAAACGACGCCCTTTTCGCCGAGATCCGCCCGCCTGATCGAAGCCGAACGTGTCCCCAGCACGGAGGGATACTTGCCTTGCAGCGCCCGGTAGGACGCCAGTGCATCGGCCTCGTTCTTCTGCGAGGAGACCTGAACGAGGTACCCGACGCCGGAAGGCGCGGCCTGCGCCGGATTGGTTGCGGCGACACGGGTGGGCGCCGGATCGGGCGCTGCGCCGCCTTGCGGCGTCAGCGCGAGCGGGCCATTGGCGCTGGCGTTGGCGGATGACGGGTTGCGCGGCGCCGCGGCCGGGGCTGGCGCCGGTGCGGCCGTACGGGCAGCCGGCGTCGGCTTTGCCGCTGCAACCCCTGCAGGAACGCCACCGTTATCGCCGTCGCCCTTCACGGCAAGGGTCTTGATCTTGCGCGGTTCGTTGTTGGGCAGGGAGCCGTTCGCGGCGGTCGCTGGCGGCGGTGCGGCCGGAGAGACGCTTGCGACCGAGGGCGGGCTGCCATTCTGGTTGAGCGGTGGAAACACCACGCGTGGGCCGGACCTGGAGTTGACGTCGACCGGTGTCTCTTCACGCGACACGATCTTCTCGCCGCCATCGCCGGGCACCATGCGGTCCGGTGTCTTGGCGGTGGCGCCATCGCCGGGCGTCGCCATGACCTTCGTCGGACTGTTGTCGGCCTTGATGATCGGCGGCTCGCCGCTGCGGGGGGAACCGACATAGGTACGATAGGCGAAGGCAGCCCCCGTCCCGACCACGGCCAGTGCCAGCACCGCGGCAACCGTTATCAAGCCGTTGCTGCGCTTGCGCGGCTGCTCGGGCTCTTCCTCGTAGTCGCTCTGGAAGGCGTAGGGATCATCCGGGAAGGCTGGATCACGCGCATATTCATGCTGCCCGGATTCCAGCTGGCCATACAGCGCGTCATCGTACCGCGAGGGATCCACCGGCTGCTCGTCCGCGTATTGCTGCGCCGGCGCGGGATCGTCCTGTTCATGTGCCGCCGGCTGCTGGGCCGCGTAGCGGTGCAAGGGATGCACAGGGCTCGGCTGGTATTCCGGCTCCGGCTCTTCGTATTCCGGTTGCGGTGGTGGCGCATCGTGCCTGGCGCGCTGCATCCATGGCGGCGGGCCCGCGGCTACACTGACCTCTTCCTCATCCACGGCGTCGTATTGCGGGCGCACGTTGGCTCGTGACTGCAATGGGTGCGGGGTCTTGGCGCTGCCGCTAAACGGATCGGACTGCCCAATCAGCCGCGCCAGTTCCGCCAGCGGATCGTTGTCGCCCCTCGCCGGGGCAGCCGGGTTCGCGCCGCGATCATCGTCGGCGTCGGAAGCAAAAGGTCGTTCCTGATATCGATCAGCCATCGTGAAGATGCATCCCCTTCGGGACAGCGCCAACCCGCCATGACCATACGAGCCATGAAATACGAATTGGCCCCTGCCAGATACCCTCACAATCCCCATTGTGAGGGACTTCGCCCCTGCCTACCGCATCTCGGTCGGAGCGTGGACGCCGAGAACGGCTAAGCCCGATGCCAGAACCGAGACGACGCCCTGGACCATTGCCAGTCGCGCCCTCGTAATCTCTGCATCATTAGTGATAATGAAGCGTAAATAGGGCAAATCCCGCCCTCTGGTCCACAACGCGTGAAATTCACTCGCGAGATCATAGAGGTAAAAAGCGATTCGGTGGGGCTCATGCGCCACCGCCGCCGCCTCGATCATCCGGGGATAGAGCGCCAGCTGCTTCAGCAGGCTGAGTTCCGCAGGGTCCGTCAGCCGCTCCACCGCGGCATCCCCAAGATAGGCCGCCCGGGCGGAGTCGCTCTCCGGCAGGTCGGGAACCAGTTCCCGCGCGTTCTTGAAGATCGAATGGCCGCGGGCATGGCCGTACTGGACGTAGAACACTGCGTTGTCCTTGGACTGCTCGATCACCTTGGCGAGGTCGAAATCCAGCACCGCGTCGTTCTTGCGGAACAGCATCATGAAGCGAACGGCGTCCGAGCCGACCTCGTCGACCACCTCGCGCAAGGTGACGAACTCACCGGAGCGCTTTGACATCTTCACAGGCTCGCCGTCGCGCAGCAGCTTGACCAGTTGCACGATCTTGACGTCGAGGGCCGCCTTGCCCGAGGTCACGGCCTTCACCGCTGCCTGCATGCGCTTGATGTAGCCGCCATGATCGGCGCCGAACACGTCGATCAGGTTGGTGAAGCCGCGATCGAATTTGTTCTTGTGGTTGGCGATGTCGGACGCAAAATATGTATAGGCGCCGTCCGACTTGATCAGCGGACGATCGACATCGTCACCGAATGCGGTGGCCCGAAAGAGCGTTTGCTCGCGGTCCTCGTAGTCGTCGACCACCTTGCCTTTGGGCGGCGCCAGGCGGCCTTCATAGACATCGCCTTTGGAACGCAGATAATCGATGGTCTCGGTGACCTTGTTGTTGCCGGACTCGATCAGCGAGCGCTCCGAGAAAAACACATCGTGCTTGATGTGGAGCGCGGCGAGATCGGTCTTGATCATGTCCATCATCATATCGATGGCCTTGAGCCGCACGATCGGCAGCCACGCGTTCTCCGACATCGCCTTGAGCTTGTCGCCGTATTCGGCGGCAAGCGCCTGCCCGACCGGCACGAGATAATCGCCGGGATAGAGGCCTTCCGGTATCGCGCCGATATCCTCGCCGAGCGCTTCGCGGTAACGCAGATAGGCGGAGCGGCCGAGCACATCGACCTGCGCGCCGGCGTCGTTGATGTAATATTCTCGCGTGACGTCATAACCCGCGAACTGCAGCAAGCTGCATAGCGCGTCGCCGAACACCGCCCCCCGGCAATGGCCGACATGCATCGGCCCGGTCGGATTGGCCGAGACGTATTCGACATTGACCTTCTCGGCCTTGCCGATCGCGCTCGCCCCGTAGGCGGCGCCCTCGCGCAGCACCGTGCGCAGCGCGTCGGCCCACACCTCTGGCTTCAAGGCGAGATTGATGAAGCCTGGCCCGGCGACTTCGACGGAGGCGATCAGATCATCCGCGCGCAGTTTCTCGGCGAACTTGTCGGCGAGATCGCGCGGCTTTGCCTTGGCTTCCTTGGCGAGCACCATCGCGGCATTGGTCGCCATGTCGCCATGGCTCGCATCGCGCGGCGGCTCGACAACGACGCGGGAGAAATCGATGCCCGCGGGCCAGTTTTCCTCGGCCGCAAGCGCAGCACAGATTCTGTGCACGCGCGCAAGCACATCGGCAAAAAGGTGCGGAGAAGTGGGTTTTTCGGCCATTTTCTAAAGTCCTGGGCCGCCGCCTAACGCAAATCCGGGGTCGAGTCAAAAAGCCTTTGATGCTCGATCAGGGCGAAACGGTCGGTCATCCCGGCTATGAAATTGCCGATCCGGCGGATACGTTCGCCCTCGGACTCGCGCTCGGTGCCCTCGACCCACTCGGCCGGCAGGTCATCCGGCGATTTCTGGTAGCGGGCGAACAGGTCGAAAACGATCTGCTCCGCCTCGCCCATCACCCGCATCACCCGCTTGTGGCGGTACATCCGCAGCTTCAGGAACGCCTTGATGTCGGCCTCCTCCGCCGCCACGGCAGGCGGAAACGCGACCAGCGGCTGAGCGCAGTGGCGCACATCATGGGCCGATTGCGGTTTGGCGGCCTCGATCCGCCTGCCGGCCTCCGCCACAACAGCCGAGATCATGTAGGAAATCAGCTCGCGCACCAATTCCGCGCCGCGCCTGCTGTCATCGAGATCGGGATAGTGCTTGCCGATGTCGGCGATGATGGCTGCCGTGAGCGGCATCACTTTGAGGTCGTCGACGCTGAACAGGCCCGCGCGCAGGCCGTCGTCGATATCGTGGGCGTCATAGGCGATGTCGTCGGCGAAGGCTGCGACCTGGGCCTCCAGCGAGGCGTAGGTCCACAGCTCCAGATCATATTTGCGGTTGAAATCGGCGATCCCGACCGGAATCCCGCTGTCGCTGTAACGTCCGGCCGGGTCCCCGCTCCGCATCGTCAGCGGGCCATTGTGCTTGACGATGCCCTCCAGCGATTCCCAGCTCAGATTAAGCCCGTCGAACTCGGGGTAGCGATGTTCCAGCGAACTCACGACCCGCAGCGTCTGCGCGTTGTGATCGAAGCCGCCATGGGCCTGCAGGCATTTGTCCAGCGCCCGCTCCCCGGCATGGCCGAACGGGGGATGGCCGAGGTCGTGGGCCAGCGCCAGCGTCTCGGTGAGGTCCTCGTCGAGCCCGAGCTGGCGGGCCAGCGCGCGGGCGATCTGGGCCACCTCCAGCGAATGGGTCAGCCGGGTGCGGTAGTGATCGCCTTCATGGAACACGAAGACTTGAGTTTTGTGCTTCAGGCGGCGGAAGGCGGTGGAATGGATCACCCGGTCGCAGTCGCGCCGGAACGGGCTGCGGGTCTTGCTCGGCGGCTCCGTAAACAGCCGGCCGCGGCTGCGATCGGGATCGCAGGCATAGAGCGCGCGGGGGGCAGCCATTCCGACCGACACGTTTTTTTAGTCCTTATCCATTTGATTCTGCGAGATTACATACTTAACTATGGGGAGCGCGGGATACCAAATGAATTGGGTATGACGCCTTCGACCGGAGACTACGCATGACCACTGCCATCACCGTCAGCGAGCGGGCCGCCCGCCGCATCGGGCAAATCCTCAAGACCGAGGGCGACGGCGCCATGCTGCGCATCTCCGTCGAAGGTGGCGGCTGCTCCGGCTTCCAGTACAAGTTCGACGTCGAGCACGCCCAGGCCGCGGACGATCTGGTGATCGCGCGCGAGGGCGCGGTGGTGCTGGTCGATCCGGCATCGGTGCCGTTCCTGGCCGGCTCGGAAGTCGATTTCGTCGACGACCTGATCGGCGCGTCGTTCCGGGTGGTCAATCCGAACGCCACCGCCTCCTGCGGCTGCGGCACCAGTTTTTCGATCTGAGCGACATCAGCGCGGCGCGGCGAACAGCGCCTTCGCATTGCCGTTGGCGATCTGCTCGGCGATTTTTGGCGATAGCTGCGCCAGCCAAGCGCGATAGCTGGCCATGATCTCACCATAGCTCGCCCAGCGCTCAGGCACCCAGGTGTCCGAACCGAGCAGGAAGCGATCGGGATAGCGTTCGAACAGCGTCCGCCACTCGGCTGTCAGCTTGCCTGCGCCGTCGGTGATGCCGCTGCGATACGACAACTCTCCCCACAGCTTTGGGTATTTCGACAGCATCGCCGTGACGCGATCGGTCGACAGCCCAAAGCCGGTATGCGCCCAGATGATCCGGGCTTTCGGATTGTGCCGCATCAGGATCTCGACCGCCTCGTCATCGGCATGGGCGTGCAGATAGAGGTCGTTGGCGACCGCAAAATCGACGGTCTTCTTCACCCACTCGTTTTCCGCCGACTTGCCCGACAGATGGAATTCGCCGATGCCGCGGTAATAGCCGCGCTTGAATTCGTCCTGCACGAGATCGAAGATCACGGGATCGCCGAACCAACTCTGGATATCTGACCGGACGCGGTACGGCCGGATGAAAGGCACGACCTGCAGGCCGTCGGCCTTCGCATCCACCAGCGCATGCGTTCCGCTGTTCGGGCGGCTGGTCGCGAGGATGCCGGTGACGCGATGCTTCTTGAACAGCGCGAGCACCTCGTCGAGCTGGTAATAGGGCTTTGGTTCCCAATTGTAATGCAGATGCGCGTCGAAGATTTCGATCGGCTCGGCCGCAACGGCCCTCGTCCCGGCACTCCACGCAAGCGCGATCAGGATCACGATGCATCGCAAGGCGGTCCGCATTGCCCGCGCCAGGACCATTACTCGGCCGCGACCACGTGCGGCCGCTCGCCGTCGGCTTCTTCGAGCTGCGGCTCGAGCCGGCGCTTCAGGCGGCGGTCGATGCGGTCGAGATAGATGTAGATCACGGGGGTGATGTACAGCGTCAGCAGTTGCGACAGGCACAGACCGCCGACCACGGCGACGCCGAGCGGCTGGCGCAGTTCGGCGCCGGCGCCGGCGCCGAGCGCGATCGGCAGCGTGCCGAAGATCGCGGCGAACGTCGTCATCATGATGGGGCGGAAACGCAGCAGCGCGGCTTCGCGGATCGCATGCTCCGCACTGAGGCCGACTCTGCGGCGCTCCAGTGCAAAGTCCACCATCATGATGGCGTTCTTCTTGACGATGCCGACCAGCATCACGATGCCGATCATCGCGATGACGGACATCTCCATTCCGAACAGCATCAGGGTCAGGATAGCGCCGATGCCGGCCGACGGCAGGCCGGAGATGATGGTGATCGGGTGGATGAAGCTCTCGTAGAGTATGCCGAGGATGACGAAGGCCGCGAACACGGCGGCGAGGATCAGGACGCCCTGCCCGCGCAGCGAATCCTGGAACACCTGCGCCGTGCCGGAGAAGCCGGTGGCAATGGTCGCCGGCAGGTTGGAGCTCTGCTCAAGCGTGGTGATCTGGTCGACCGCATAGCCCAGCGAATAGCCCGGCGCGAGGTTGAAGGAGATCGTCACCGCCGGCTGCTGCGCCTGATGGTTGATTTGCAGCGGCCCCACCGTCGGAACCAGCTTCGCCACCGCCGACAGCGGAATGGTCTGGTTGTTCTGGGTCTTCATGTAGAGCTTGGACAGATCGGACGGATCGACCCGGAACTGCGGCTGCACTTCCAGGATGATCTGGTAGTCGTTCGACGGCATGTAGATGGTGCCGACCTGGCGCGAGCCGTAGGCGTTGTAGAGCTGGTTGCGAACCTGGTCGACGGTGACGCCGTAAACGGCGGCCTTCTCGCGGTCGATATCGACCGTCATCTGCGGGTTCTTGATGTAGAGATCGGTGGTGACGTCGAGCAGGCCCGGCACCTTCTCGATCTTGTCGCGCATTTCCGGCGCCAGCCGGTACAGCGAGTCGGTGTCGCCGCTCTGCATCACATACTGGTATTGGCTCTTGGAGATCCGCCCCCCGATATTGAGGTTCTGGATCGGCTGGAAGAACGCCTGCATGCCTGGAATCTGGCGGGCTTTGCCCCGCAGCCGCCCGATGATCGTCGTGAGGTTGTCGCGTTCCTTCTTCGGCTTCAGCGCGATGAAGAGCCGTCCGTAATTCGCCGTCGTGTTCGGTCCGCCGGCGCCGACGGTGGAGTTGATGTATTCGATCGCGGGATCGCTTCTCAGCACCGCGACCAGCGCCCGCTGCCTCTCCTTCATCGCATCGAAGGACGTGTCGGTCGCAGCCTCGGTCACGCCGATCAGGAAGCCGGTGTCCTCCTGCGGAAAGAAGCCCTTCGGCACGATCATATAGAGGTAGACGGTGCCGCCCAGCGTCGCCAGCGTCACGGCCAGCATCAGCGCCTTGCGCGCCAGCACCCAGTCGAGCGTCCATTCATAGGCACGCAGCCAGGATTCGAACATCGCCTCGAAAACGCGAAGCACGATGTTCGGCTTCTTGTTCGGGTCGTGTGCCCGCAACACGCGTGCGCACAGCATCGGCGTCAAGGTCAGCGAAACGAATCCTGACACGATGATCGCGACCGATACCGTCACCGCAAACTCGCGGAACACCCGGCCGACGATGCCCCCCATCAGCAGCACCGGGATGAACACGGCGATCAGCGAGAAAGTGATCGAAATGATCGTGAATCCGATCTCGCGCGCGCCTTTCAGCGCCGCCTCGAACGGCCGCATCCCATGCTCGATATGGCGGACGATGTTCTCCAGCATGACGATGGCGTCGTCGACCACGAACCCGACTGACAGGGTCAGCGCCAGCAGTGTCATGTTGTTGATCGAATAGTCGAGCGCGTACATCACCGCGCAGGTGCCGAACAGCGAGATCGGAACCGCCAGCGCCGGAATGAAGGTCGCCGACGCCGAGCGCAGGAACAGGAAGATGACGAGGATGACCAGCCCGATCGCGATCAGCAGCGTTTCCTCGACGTCGGCCACCGCCTGACGAATGGATACCGAGCGATCCATCAGCACGTTGATCGACACCGACGGCGGGATCTGCGCCCGCAGCACCGGCAATTTGGCCAGAATGCCATCGACCACCGCCACCGTGTTGGCGTCCGGCTGTTTCTGGATGCCGAGCACGATCGAGCGCTCGTCGTTCAGCCAGGTTGCGATCCGCTCGTTCTCGACGCTGTCGTAGATCTTTGCGACCTCATCGAGCTTGACCGGCGAACCGTTGCGCCAGGCCACCACGATCTTGCTGTAGTCAGCCGCCTTGTCCATCTGGCCGGAGGCCTGCAGCGCCACGTCCTGCTTTGGTCCATTCAGCGTGCCGACCGGGGTCGACGAATTGGCGGCCGAAACCGCGGCGCGGATGTCTTCGAGCGACAATCCGCGCGCCGCGGCGGCTTCCGGATCGGCCTGGACACGCACGGCGAATTTCTGCGCGCCGTAGACGCTGACCTGCGCAACACCCGGTATCTGCGACAAAGTCTGGCCGATGGTGATTTCGCCATATTCGTTGACAGCTGACAGCGGCAGCGTGGATGAGCCAAGCACCACGAACAGGATCGCGAAATCGGCCGGGTTGACCTTGCGGAAACTCGGCGGGATTCTCATCTCGATCGGCAACCGGCGTTGCGCGATCGTCAGCGCCGTCTGCACGTCGAGCGCGGCGGAATCGATATTGCGGTTGAGATCGAACTGGATCGTGATCTGGCTCGAGCCCTGCGATGAACTCGACGACATCGAGGAGATGCCGGCAATGGTCGAGAGCTGGCGCTCGATGACGCCGGCCACCGAGGCTGCCATCGTATCCGCGCTCGCGCCCGGCAAGGTCGCGGTCACGGCAATGGTCGGGAAGTCGACCCGCGGCAGCGCCGATACCGGCAGCAGGCGGAAGCCGAAGATGCCGAATGCGATGATCGACGCCGTGATCAGCGTCGTCATGACCGGCCGGCGGATGCAGAGCTCCGAGAGCGTCATCGGCTACGCCCCCGCCTTCTTCGCCCGCGGTTCGACCCGCGTTCCGTCCGACAGCAGCAATTGTCCGTCGACCACCACGCTCTCGTTGCCGGCGAGCCCTTCTGAAATCACCGACATGCCCTGCGAGGTACGATCGACCGTGACCGATTGAACCTTGGCTGTGCCGTCCTTGACGACGAAGACGAAATTACCGCTCTGGCTGCGCTGCACGGCGACCGTCGGAACCACGATCGCATCTTCGCTGCGGATCGTCAGTCGGGTCGCGACCAGGGTGCCCGGCCACAATGTCTCGTTTTCGTTGTTCATGATGCCGCGCACGGTGACCATGCCCGTGGTGGCATCCACCGTGTTCTCGACCATCGCAACCTTGCCGCTTTCCGAGCGCTGATGACCCGGGATCGTCGCGGTCACCCCGGATGCCCCCTTCGCCATCGACTCGCGCAGATCGACCAGCACGCGCTGGGGGACGGCGAACGTCACATAGACCGGTGCCATCTGGTTGATGACGGCGAGCGGCGCGAGATCGGCCGGCCGCACGAAATTGCCGACCTTGACGTTAGCTGCACCGATCCGGCCCGAGAACGGTGCGCGGATCGTGGTGTAGCTTTTCTGGACCTTCAGATTGTCGAGCGCCGCCTGGTCGGCCTTGATGGTTCCAGCCAGGATGTCAGCCGTCGTCTTGGCGTTGTCGAGATTGACCTGCGTGGTGGCGCCCTTGCCGATCAGTTCGCTGTACCGCCGGACATCGCGCTGCGCACCTTCGAACTGGGCCTGGTCCTTCGCCAGCACCCCCTCGGCCTGCTCGATCTGGGCGTCGATCTGGCGCGCATCGAGCGTGAACAGCAAGTCGCCTTCGTTGACCTTGGCGCCATCCTGGAAATGGACCGACACGATGGTGGTTTCCAGCCGCGACTTCAGCGCCACGCTGGAGATCGGCGTGACGGTTCCGTTGGCATCGACATCGACGGGCACGGACTTGCGCTCCGCCTTCGCCAGTTCGACCGAGACCATGCGCGGGCGCTGCGGCCCCTGTGCGCTGGCGTTGCTCCCCATCCACGACGAGCGGGTTGTGTAGGCCGCGACGGCAGCAATGCCGATAATGCCGGCAACAAGTATCCAGTTACGCTTTTTCATAATTTTTCACGTCCGCCGGTCCGCAAAGGGCGGGACAGCTGCTCCCGGCCCCCTTGACGGCGACTTTTACGCCTTATTTCTAGATAGTTATCACAGCATCGCGGCACATGGTATGCCACTGCAGCGAAAATGTGCGATTACAATCCGGGCTTTTGCAATGCGTATTGCTACGTGGAACGTCAATTCGGTCCGGCAGCGGATCGACCATCTCCTGACTTGGCTGAAGGACTGCGCGCCTGACGTCGTCTGCCTGCAGGAAATCAAATGCATCGATGAGGCCTTTCCGCGGCTCGAGATCGAGGCGCTCGGCTACAACGTCGTCACCCACGGCCAAAAGACCTTCAACGGCGTTGCGCTGTTGTCGAAGCTGCCGTTCGAGGAAACCAAATCCGGCCTCGCCGGCGACGACGAGGACGCCCATGCCCGGTTCCTCGAAGGCGTGATTCCCCTGAAGAAGGGCGTGCTGCGCATCGCCTGCCTTTATCTGCCCAACGGCAATCCTGCGGATTCAGATAAATATCCCTATAAACTCAAATGGATGTCGCGGCTTCTTGAGTACTCCAGGGAGCGACTTAAAGCAGAGGAGCCGCTGATCCTGGCGGGCGACTTCAACGTCATCCCGGCAGCCCAGGACGTCTACAATCCCGCCGCCTGGGCCAATGACGCGCTGTTTCGCCCCGCGACCCGCGAATCCTTCCAATCGCTGCTCGGGCTTGGACTGACGGACGCGCTGCGCGCCGTGAACGACGCCCCCGGACAGTACACCTTCTGGGACTATCAGGCCGGGGCCTGGCAGAAGAACTGGGGCTTGCGGATCGACCATTTGCTGCTGTCGCCGCAGGCCAGCGACCGGCTCACCAATGTCGGCGTCGACAGCTACGTGCGCGCCTGGGAGAAGCCGTCGGACCATGTCCCGGTCTGGGCCGATCTCGATCTCGAAACCGCCTGAGCGAATAAGCGCCGCTCAAGCCAAGCCGCGGCAGCAACCAGGCTGCGGCGGGAATCAGTCCCGGCGGCCCTGCACCCAATGCTCGAGCATCTGCAGTGCCATCGCGCGGTCGTCGCCGGAGGCTTTCGACATCGCCCGGGTGTAGCTTTCCTTGATCCAGAGCTCGTCCGGCGCCGCACTCTCGCTCGCCAGGGTCAGCCACATCAGCCCGCGCGCGCGCTGCGGCGGCAACCGGTCGCCGTTGAACAGCATCTGGCCGAGCAGCGCCTGTGCCTGATGCTGGCCCTTCTGGGCGGCCAGACCAAGCCAGCGGGCGCCATAGCGGAAATCTTCCCGCGAAGCGTCCGGGGTCTTCAGATAGAGCCGCGCCAGATCGTACTGGGCGTCGGCATTGCCGAAATAGGACGCGGCATAGGAGAACATCTCCCGCGCCCGCTCCCTGTCGACCTTGACCTTCGAATTGGGAATGCCGTTGAGGTAGTACCGCCCCAGCGCCACGAACGCGTTGGCCACGATCGTCGCCTGAGGCGCCGACGGGCTATCCTCGGCATGCTGGTTGGCAATGCGGCTGAAATATTCGAACGCCCGCAGATCGTCTTGGGTGACGCCATCGCCGTTGGCATACATCCGGCCGAGCTTCCACTGGGCCACGGGATGACCGCCTTCAGCGGCGTATTGCAGGGAGGTCAGTGACGGCGCGGTCGCGGCAGCCGCCGTGGTTGCCGGCGGAATCGCCTTTTTCTGGCCCGGAATACCCAAGCCTCCACCTAAGGCCTGGGCGTTCAACGCCTGGGCGGCGGGCTGGGAAACCACGGGAAGAGCGGCATCTTTGGGATTTACCGGCGCACCATCGAACGCGAATCCGGAACCTGCCACCGGCGCGGCCCCTAACATCAACGCAAGAATGATACGCCTAGATGTCCGCATAACACTGTTTCTCGTGCGCACCGCCTGGATGGGAAACAGCGTCACCCATCGCCTGCCCGATCCTTTGGGCGTCCTTCCACAGCGCAGCCGATTTGAGGTTAGTCGCTCGGGACTGCCGTTTGGTCTCATGTCCAGGGGCGTCGGCGCCGGTCAACTTTACGTTAAGACTCGCCGCGGCGGCCTCTTCGCGGTCCAAGCCGCGGACAGAACCTGGAAATTCAGAACCTGGAAATTTCGGCTTCGACATGCCCGCGACCTTCACGACCGCACCTTCCTGCGCAAAATTTTCTTTTGGGCCGACGATACCGCCGGTGGCGGCCATCGGCTTTACGCTCTTGAGGTTTTCGGCGATCGTCCGGCCCGTGGCGGTAAGGCAATTCCCGCGCAGGTGGCCATTGTCGAGCAGCGTCTTCATCAGAAGCGATATGCTCCCAATTTCCTGTATGTCTTTGGCAACATAACGGCCGCCCGGCTGCAAACCCGCGGCACACGGAGTCTTTTTGAAGATTTTCCCCGCGAAGATTTCGGCGACGTCGATCAAATCGAATTTGATGCGGCAGTGACTGGTGATCACCGGCAGGTGCGGTGCAGCATTGCTCGCGCCGCTGGAAGCCGCGACGACGGCGGCATAGGCTTGCGGCGCGCACGAGGGACCCGCCGTCACGTGACGGCTCGGCAGCCTGTTCTTGATGTTGGTCCCTGCGTGCATCGCGAACCTGTTTCCCCAGCCGTCTCGACTTCGCGAGCGCTGTGGCCATCAGCCTATGAAGGCATGATTTCATGCAGGGGTGTGGCTAAAAAGCGGCGCAGGCAATAGCTGGCTGATTTGACGGTTAAATGTTCAGCAACTGTTGCGGCCGCGCAACAATCGTAGCAAACGGGCAACGATCGATGGCACAACCCGCACAGGCTGTGGAACTAAATTCCCGCTACTCCTGCTTTACGCCACCCGGACCGCGTGTTTGCCTGATCGTCACAACCGGCAACCGGTCGATCGCGCGCAGGCCGGGCCGCTTGCGCCATTTGATTTCGGATGGATCGACCGCCAGCGCCAGCTCAGGCCAGCGCCGGAACAGCGATTTCAGCGCACATCGGCCTTCGATCCGCGCCAGCTGATGGCCGAGACAAAAATGGATCCCGGTGCCGAACGCAATGTGGCGGTTGGGCCTGCGCTGCAGGTCGAGCCGCTCCGGATGCGGATTGGCTTGCGGGTCCATGTTGGCGGCGGCGAGCATCGCCATCACCTTGTCGCCCTTCCTCACCTGCACGCCGCCAAGTTCGACATCCCGGCGCACATAGCGCGGCTTGGTGAATTGCACCGGCGTGATGAAGCGCAGAAATTCCTCGACCGCCAGATCGAGCCGGCTTTCGTCCTCGCGCAGCCAGTCGCGCAGTCCGGGATTCTTCAGAAGCTCGAACGCCGATCCGCTGATCAGATGCGTCGTGGTCTCGTGGCCGGCGAACAGCAGCAGGAACACCATCGACACGATCTCATCGCGGCTGATCTTCCCGCCGTCCTTTTCGACGCGTACGATCTCGGCGATCAACCCCTGCCCGCCTTGCCGGCGAACGGTTTCCAGATGCTGCTCGACATAGCGCCGCATGGCAAAAATCTTCGGCATCATGCCGAGAAAGCCGAGCGCGCCGGTGAAGCGGGTAAAGCCGCTGGCCCAGGCGGTGAATTTGGCGCGATCGGCGAGCGGCAGCCCGAGCAGTTCGCAAATCACCGACAGCGGCAGCCTGCGCGCAAAGCGCTCGACGAGATCGGCCGGACTGCCTTCGGCAAACAATTCATCGGCGAGCGCGTCGCCGATCGCCTGGATATGCGTCTCCATGTCGAGCACGGCACGGCGGCGGAACGCTTCGTCGACGATGTCGCGCAGCCTTTTGTGGTCGGGCTCGTCCATCGACAGCATGCTGTTGGCGAGCGTGCGCACGATGCCCGGCATCCACCATTGCAGCCCGGCGACATTGCCATCGTCGCGGCGGATGGTGAAGGTATCGGTATCCTTCAGCACCTGATCGGCGAGCGCCTGCGTGGTCGTGGCCCACACCTTGCCGATGATCGGAAAGCGCACTTCCACCACCGGCCCGGTGGTGCGCAGCTTCTCGATCGCGGTGGCGGGATCGCGAAAGAAATCCTGGCTGGTGAAGTCGGCCTGCAAACTCATGCGCGGTTCCTTCGCTGAAGTCCGGAAGTCCAATATGCGATCGCGGCGCCAAAATTCCAGAGCATGTAAGGAACCGTCATTGCGAGCGCAGCGAAGCAATCCACTCTTTCTTCACGCGGCGCGATGGATTGCTTCGCTGCGCTCGCAATGACGAAAAACACGGCTTCACATTCTCGCGACGCTTTGCGCCCGAGGTTTGCTGGAAACTTCCTGCCCTCTCCAATGAGAGGGCGCAGGGAAGACCGGGTGCGCGCTGCACCCGCGGTCTCGCGTGCGGTTTGCACAAAACAAAGTGCAC
>NZ_JAFCLR010000090.1:0-2734 GCF_018131065.1 Bradyrhizobium sp. AUGA SZCCT0431
TGGCACTTTTCCGACCTGACCGGTCGCGCCGATCATGTCCGTTCGCGGCGCTAAAGCGGATGTGCTGGGACATCGTCGGAACGACGCGAGTGACCCAAAGCGGACTCTTGCCAAAGCAGCGATGTCCGAAAAGAAAAATGCGGACATTTGCTATCACGCCGACGCGTCGCTTCAATCCGCGACTAACTAGTCGGCGCTGAAAACCAAAGTGTGAGCTTGAGACCTGGCGAGTTATCAAGCATTTCGATCCGCGCACCATGAAGACGGGCAACGGCGGCGACCAGGCTGAGCCCGAGACCGTTTCCCGGCGTGTAGCGATTGTGTTCGAGCCGGTAAAAGCGCTTGAAAACGTGTTCATATTGATCGGCGGGAATTCCGGGCCCGTCATCAGTGATCGAAATGACCGGCGTGCCATCAATGTTTTTGATCGCAACGACGATTTGCCCTCCGGCGCGGCCGTGCTTGATGGAATTGTCCACGAGATTGGCGATGGCATCAAAGATCAGGTCACGATCGCCGGTCACGAGCACCTCGCGATCACCGACAACGGTGAGACGGGTGCCGTCCTGTTCGGCGGCTGCGTCGTACAACTCGACGACCTCACTGGCTATTTCGGCCAGATTCACGGTGCGGAACGCCCCCTTTCGTGCCTGGGTCTCAATTTGCGCAATCCGCGTCAGTGACGAGAATATCCGCAAGACAGCATCGAGGTCGGCGATGGTGTCGCCTATCAGTGACTGATCATCGTCGCCAATGCGCTGACCGTGATAGGCCTTCTCCAGCCGTCCCCGCATTCGCGTCAGTGGAGTCCGCAGATCGTGCGCGACATTGTCGCTCACTTGCTTGACCTCCCCCATCAAGGTTTCGATGCGGTCCAGCATCAGGTTGAGGTTCTCCGCAACGCGATCCCATTCGTCGTTGGTGCCTCGGAGCGGGATCCGCTTGTCGAGACCGCTGAGCATAATGGCTCGGCTGGTAGCGTTGATCGCTTCAATCCGCCCCACTGTCCGGCGCGTCACCAGGATGCTCGCGACCCCCGCAAGCACAAATATCAATGCAACACCCGCGATCACGGCTGTCTCGATCTGGTCGGTAAAGCTGTCGAGGTCGCTGATATCCCTTCCCACCAGCAGACGATCGCCACTCGGAAATGTTTCGAGCATTGCCCGGAGCAGCGGCCGGTTTGTCGTGCCGGGCAACGGCTCCGCTGCGCGAAACTCTGTCCATCCCCTGGCTGCCGTGACCGTCGCCGGCCATACCTTGATGTTCCCGCCCAGAGCGGCCAATGAAGGATCGACAAGAATGTAGGCGCTGTCTGCAAAACTCTTGTCGGTCATGCGCTGTTGAATCAGGGCGATCAGCCCGGCGCGCCCCGCCCGCTCGTAAGCAGCTTGCAGGCTCAGATACTCGGTCATGATTGCACGATCCGATCGGCTGCGCACATAGGAGGAGGTGGACAGGTAGACGTAGCTAAAAATGGCCGACCCGATCACACCAAAGACGGCGATCGCGATCATCGCGACCCTGAAGGTTGATGACTTTAAGGTCTTAGCCAGGAGCACGGAGGCAATACCCGATACCGCGAACCGTATGGATCAGCGGATAGGCTTGCTGGCCGTCGACTTTGCGACGGACCCGCCCAACATACACGTCGATGATGTTTGTTGAGGGATCAAAATGGAGATCCCAGACGTGCTGCAACAACATTGCCCGGGATACCACGCGACCTTCGTTGCGCACTAAATACTCCAGAAGTTGGAATTCCCGCGGAAAAAGAGAAATTTCCCTGCCGCATCGGCTGGCGGTTCGCGACACCAGATCAATCGCGAGATCGCCCACACGCAAGATGGTTTCTTTGACAATGGTGTTACTGCGGCGGCCAAGCGCCTCAACCCGCGCCAGCAGTTCGACGAAGGAGAAAGGCTTGACCAGATAATCGTCGCCCCCGGCTCGCAAGCCACGCACGCGATCGTCGACTTCTCCAAGCGCACTGATGATCAGGACGGGTGCTGCGATGCCGTCGTGGCGCAATTGACGCATGACCGTAATGCCATCGATGTCCGGGAGCATGCGATCAATCGTGATCACGGCATAGTCGCTGGCGACGCCGCGGCTCAGTGCCTCACTGCCATTGGCCGCCAGATCCACCTGGTAGCCGCTGGTCGCGAGCGAATCCACGAGCTGACCGGCGGTTTCCGGGTCGTCCTCAACAACCAGAATGCGGCGGTGACCTCCCATCATGGCGTTCCGTCTCCGAACGACTGGTCAAAGCCGAAATTCACTTCAGCATATCGGTCAGAATTAATTCACACGTAATCCAAAGGTTGCCTCAGGAATCCAACGTTTGGGAGGCTGCAAATGAGTGCGCGTGACGGTCGTCACCAGCCGTGGCAGATATTGCTTCTGCTGGGATGTTAGGTGACGACCATCACGATGTACATCCATCGCGATGTACTTCGCTTCCGCTAGTAGCCGTAGCCGTAATAATCGCTGCAGACGTCGACCCACTGCAGTCCATAGGGTGTCCAAACCCTGCGCCAGCAGCTGCTGTAGTTGTAAGCGGAGAAAGCGACGGGTGCGGCAACGAAGGCAAACTTATGGAAGCGGTGATGACGGTGATGGAAGTGGCCGCGGTGCACTGCAAACCGAGGCGAGAAGCCATGGTGCGCAAAGCCCTGGTGCGCAAAAGCGCGGCCCGCGAAATGGCCGCCGCCGAAATGCGCGCGTGCGCCCA
>NZ_JAFCLR010000091.1:0-2356 GCF_018131065.1 Bradyrhizobium sp. AUGA SZCCT0431
CATGAAGACTGCCAAAGCGCTCGGCCTCACCGTGCCGACTCCGTTACTCCTTCGCGCTGATGAGGTGATCGAATAGATGCTGTTTGCTGCGATGCACGAGTCTCTTGTTGGCACAAACCGGCGGTTAGAGGTCGGGCAGAGTATGTCCGCTCTGCCCGGGTATTTCAGACATCAACTTGTTCCGCTATTGCCAGGGCGTCATCAACTTCGATCCCGAGATATCGAACGGTACTTTCGATTTTAGTGTGCCCGAGCAAGAGCTGAACGGCTCTCAGGTTGCCCGTTCGCCGATAAATCAGGGTCGCTTTTGTCCGTCGCAGTGAATGCGTCCCGAACAGCCTTGGGTCCAGCCCGACGCTTCCGATCCACTCCGACACGAGCCGGGCATATTGGCGCGTTGTCACGTTGCGGTCAGGGCCGCGACGGCCGGTGAATAAAAACTCGCCGAGCCGTTTGCCGGTGGACTTTAGATAATCATCGACTGCTTGGCGGGTCTGCTCGCTCAATTCAAATCTGACTGGCCGCCCGGTTTTCTTCTGCCGCACCGTTGCGCGATCCGCTGTGTATCCGCCTGCGGCTACGTCCTCGACGCGGATGGCGACGACATCACAGCCGCGAAGCTTGCTGTCGATTGCCAGATTGAACATGGCGAGGTCGCGAGCGCGGCCTTCGATCTGGAGCTTGGTCCGGATCGACCAGACGTGTTTAGGTCGCAGCGGTGGCTTTGCACCGGTGAGCTTTCCCTTGTTCCACGGCACTCGCTTATGCTCAGGGGTGCCATTCGCTTGATCCTGCATGGCCATACTCCTCGGCTAGGTTACAGAGGGCGAGAAGCATGTGCCACCGGATCAGGCTTTGGAATTAGGTCGGCTTTCGGGGTCTAAGCGGACTTCGCGTCCAGCCCAGCGGCAAACCACGTGTAGCGCTTGACCCACACGGGAAGTCGCCCCTTTCGATGAACCTCCGCTATCATATTGGGGTCGCAAAACATATATTGCACCAAACCGCTGTCGCGGTAGAGCACGACGGCTCGATGCCCGCGAGTAGGGAAGTGGCTCCGCGGCCCGGCGACAGATCGGCCCGGGCGGGCTCTGCCAGCCTTTAGCTGCGCATGGCGGCGCGGAAGCCGACGAAGCTCAACGCGCTCGCCACGGTGACGGCAATCCAACTCGCCCAGAACGGCACATCGACGCCATCCAAGGTGACGGACCACCCCATCCATTGGCGCAAACGGGCACTGTTTTTATGGTGTCAATTTGTCTGCCTGCTCGACACAGCGCATAAATCGCCCGATAATTGACATGTGAAAGTAGGGACCAGCGGGGACCTGCCATGGCTAATATCGAAGAAACTCCGCGCAAGCTCGTTTTGAAAGCAGGCTCAACGACGCTTACACTCGACAAGGATTCCGGCAAGGCAACGCTGCAGCAAAAAATGCTGCTGTGGAACAGAAAGCCTGTCGCGTTCGCGCTCTCCGATATCGACGACATCGCGGTGAAGTCGGATGTGGACGGCCTTTCAGGCGCGGCAATCCATCACAGCGTCTTGCACAGGCGTACTGGTGAGATCACCGTCCTGACAACCGAGGAAGCCAAGGACGCCGCCGAAACGGTGAAAAAGCTGCGTGGATTTATTGGACAGTAATGGCGAAGTCGTCAAAACTCATTGCGGCAAAGCGCGGGCGGATTTTGTTGGTTAGAAGAAGGCGCGACCGCTTATGGATGTTTCCCGGGGGCCGTAGGCGTGGCCTGGAAACGGAAAAAGATTGCCTGCGCAGGGAAATCCGGGAGGAGCTTCCAAAGCTCAAACTGGGGCGCTTGAAGCTCTGGAAAGAGGTCAAGGGCCAGGAACCCCACATCAGGACGGAAGATGAGCGATGCTATATTCATCGCTAATAAAGTGTCCGGTCGTCTCGCCATCGGTGACAGGAGGGAAATAGACAAGGCGACGTGGCGTAAACCGCGCGGCATCCGGTTAACGCCGACCTCTCGTTACATCCGCGACAAGCTGTTCCCCAAGCGAGGCTAACACTTCCGCGTTTGGCACCTTTGAGACATGCCCGCCTATCCTGAGAATGTCCGTTCACCGGGGTAGACCGGAAGTCATCGACACACGATCAGAACGACGCGACTGACCCACAACGGACCTCGACCCGCCCCATTTGTTTGCCCTCGCCACTCTGCAAAGTGCTAAGGTCAGACATCAGTGAGGCACTTTCTCCGGAGGCTCAATGAGGCGGCGCGAATTCATCGCCGGGATTGGCGTCACAGCGGCATGGCTGATCTTCCCCCGAGAAAGTGGACGGGCTTAAGCGGCTTTTAGCTCCATCTCGATCGGAGCGATATATCCGATTGCG
>NZ_JAFCLR010000092.1:0-2284 GCF_018131065.1 Bradyrhizobium sp. AUGA SZCCT0431
CAGCGGCAGAGAAGTCCAAAGATCAACGTTCGCGAGATTTTTAGGGGTATTCGATTTTCGACTTTTGCAACACAATCTGCTAGGAGGGAACGTTCGGAATTTCCAGTCAATCCCGCAGGATTGGGGAATCCCGGCCGAGTCAGATCGGGATTAGCAACGCGGGAGCCCCTTTCTCAGGCGCGTGACATCGCGTAGCATATGATGAGCTGCCCTTTAAGACGGGACGAGCCGACGTCGCCGCTTGATGGAATGGGCAGCGATCAGGCCGTCGGCAGGCTCGCAGTCTGAAAGACGCGCCTACCTTTGTGGCGCTCTCGCAACTTCAACATAGCAGGTTGGCCTGCCGCGCGAGCGGCAAGCAATGAGCTTGTGTAGCCTATGGAGGAAGACATGCCGACATTCTTATTAACAATCAACTGGACCGACCAGGGAATTCGCGCGGTCAAGGACGCCCCCAAGCGCAGCAAAGCGGCGAGAGAACTCGCCCAGAAAGTCGGGGTCGAGATCAAGGAAGTTTATCTCACCTCTGGCGAGCATGACATCCTTGTCATCGCGGAAGCACCCCTCGGCGACCATGTCACCAAATTCGCGCTTGCGCTCGGTTCACTGGGAAACGTGCGCACCTGCACCTCCCGAGCTTGGCCCGAGGCCGAATGGACCAAGCTGATATCCGAGCTTCCATAGCGGCTTCCGATCTCCGACGGGCCGCCTCTACCTGGTTGGCGCTGCCTGGACGCTCGGCGATCGGTCGTCAATGAGGCACTATCGCCGAGCTCCTGCAGTAGGAGGCACTGTCACTGTCTAATTTCTTCTGTCGGTGGTTCGAAGGGGCGAAATAGCGAAACTTATTCCGCCGCGAGGCGAAGGAAGCCAACCCAATGCCTTCCCGCCATTGCGCGGCGGAATGCCGACCGAAAGCGCTTGGAGGTGTGTCGCCGCGCGTCGCACCGTTCGCCGATCTGCGCGATGTCGGCGCGCTATTGCAACGCGCGGGCTTTGCGTTGCCGGTCACCGACGTCGATCGCGTCGTGGTGCGCTACGACAGCGCGTTCGCGCTGATGGCCGATCTCAGGGCGATGGGTGCGACCAATGTCATGATCGAACGGCGACGGACGCCGACGCGCCGCGCCACGCTGGTGCGGATGGCAGAGATCTACACCAGCCGCTTTGCCGATTCCGACGGCAGCATCCGCGCGACCTTCTACGTGATCTGGCTGTCCGGCTGGGCGCCGCATGAAAGCCAGCCAAAGCCGCTGCGGCCGGGTTCGGCGAAAGCGAGTCTGGAAGCGGCGGTGAAGCGGGCTCCGAAGTAGACCGTGTCCTCAAAAATCGAGATTCATGAGCGCGGCTTGATCCATGAACGCTGTTCGACGTCTTGCGGACTCTAACCGGACATCGCGTCAAGTTCGAAAGTGCCGGGAGGAGACATTCCGATCGGACAATCCCGATTCTGCTCGATCAGGACTTCCCCTTGAGTTTAAAGGATCCGAAGAATTTTTCTTTCTTTTCCGCCACCACGTCGCGATACGCATTGGGGTATTCAATCGTTAGTATGTAGAGCGTACCTTTCATCCTGATGTAGCGGAAATGCGCAGTCGTTGCCGAGTTGGCGACTGAGAAGAACAGATCATCGACGTCATCCTTGGTATTGCGGCTGACGTCAGACACTTTGTTTGCCGGATTGGATGAGAAAGATTTGGGGATCGCCGCGAGGTCGGCAGGCGTCTTTGCAGTTGCCTGCAGTTCGACCGCTGTAATCTTGATTCCCTCAGAACTCTTGCCGCCGACGACATGGCTCACTTCGTCCGTGCCCGGGTCGCGAGTCGTGAAATCATTGAAGGGAATTGGCAGGAGGATCGAGAACGAGCCCTTGGTCGAAACGGCCGGATACCATCCCGAGCCATCGTCTACGTTAACGCCGACGCGATGCATTTCAAGTTTCGGTTCTGCAGTCGCGGATGTAGAGACTATGAGCGCCAGCGAAAGGACACTCGCGAGCAGCCGCAGAATGGAGATGGGCATGGATGGTCTCCTGCCGTTGCAGTCGGCAGGGGATGTCCGTTCTTTGTTGAAAGAAAGGCATGGTGGCGCCGCCGGCGGCTGGCACTGTGCGTCTGTGGTTATGGTGCAACACCAGACCTCGCGAATTTAGTCTTGAAAGAGCGTTGGCCGCTGAGCGCGCATTGTCGCGACAACAGGGTCCGGAATGGGTCTTGGCCGTGTAAAAACACCCTTCCAAGGAAGTCGGTGAGAAGCCAGGACCGGTTCGGTCTCAGGCCGCGAT
>NZ_JAFCLR010000093.1:0-2284 GCF_018131065.1 Bradyrhizobium sp. AUGA SZCCT0431
AACGGCCCGCAATTACCGGGCCGTCGTCACTCTCGCAGCCATTGTCCTCTGGATGCGCTAGTGTCCACACCACCTAGTGCGCAATTGCCCACGGGGACCGGGGCCCATAGCCACCAATTGTGGTAAGGAAAATGACTCCGGCCTCGGCGCCCATCGATGGGCCGCGGAGTATGGGTCCCGGCCCCCGTGCGCAATGGCGCACTAGGCCGGGACGACGCCGGAAGGTATCGGTCGAAGAAGTTAAGCACTATCATCGCTATTACTCATCCTATGGACCGCATGGCATCCCTGTCCCGGAAACAAATCACCGCCACCCTGCGCGGCACCAGCCTGCGGCAAATCCGTCTGGCCAGCGGCGTGGTGCTGTTTGCCTATCTGGTCAGCCATTTCGTCAACCACGCGCTCGGCAATATCTCGATGGAGGCCCTGGCCAGCGGCGTCTATTGGCACACGCTGTTCTGGCATTCTCTGCCGGTCACGCTGGTGTTCTATGCGGCCTGCCTCATTCACACCGGGCTCGGCCTCTGGGCGCTGTACGAGCGCCGGCAATTCCGCTGGAAGGCAATCGAGCCGCTGCAGCTTGTGCTGGGCCTCAGCATTCCCGCGATGATCATCACCCACGTGATCGGCGTGAGGCTCGGCCATTCGCTGTACGGCCTCGAAATACTCTACCCGCAGGTATTCTTTGCGTACTGGATTTCATGGCCGCCGCTCAAAATGTGGATGCTGTTTGCGGTTCTGGTGATTTCCTGGACGCACGGCTGCATCGGTCTGTATTTGTGGCTGCGCATGAAGGCGTTCTACAAGACCGCCGCGCCCTATCTGCTGGCCATCGCGGTGCTGATTCCGACGCTTGCCATGCTCGGCCTCTATCAGGGCGGACGCATCGTCGTCGACAGCGACAGCGTCGAATGGCGGGCGGAGAATCTCAAACCATCCCAGATCGGGACATCGGCTGAAAAGGCCGTGTTGAACGATATCACGAACTATCTTCTGATCGGCTATTGGGGCCTGCTCGTTATTGTCCTGCTGGCAAAAGGCGCGCGCGCCATCCACGAGCGCCGCGGCGGCATGATCAACCTGTCCTATGGCAACGGCCGAACGGTCCGGGTGCCGAAAGGGCTCAGCGTGCTCGAGGCCAGCCTGCGCAACAACGTGCCGCACGCCAGCGTGTGCGGCGGCCGCGCGCGCTGCTCCACCTGTCGCATCCGCATCATCGGAGACTGCCACGACCTGCCCGCGCCCTCGCAGCGCGAGGCCTTCGTGCTCAGCCGCGTCGGCACGTCGGATCCGTCGATCCGCCTCGCCTGTCAGTTGCGGCCGGCAAACGACCTCTCCTTCTTCCAGCTCTTCCTGCCGCACACCATGTCGGCCGACGCGCCGTCGTCGAGTCCGACCAGAATCGGCCAGGAGCGGTATCTCGTCAGCATGTTCGTGGACATGCGCGGCTCGACCAAGCTTGCGGAAAAGCGCCTGCCCTTCGACACCGTCTTCATCGTCAATCGATTCCTCGGCGCGGTGTCGCAGGCGGTGATCGAATGCGGCGGCCGGCCGAACCAGTTCGTCGGCGACGGCATGCTGGCGCTGTTCGGGCTTGCCGTGAACCAAGCGGAGGCCTGCCGTCAGGCGCTGCGGGCCGCCGCCATGATCGCCGCCAATGTCGACGAGGTGAACAAGTTTCTGGAACATGATCTGCGCGAACCGATCCGTTTCGGTATCGGCATCAATGGCGGCGAGGTGATCGTCGGCGACATCGGCTACCGCGACCATATGGTGTTCACCGCGCTCGGCGATCCCGTCAATGTCGCCGCACGCCTGCAGGACATGACCAAGAGCCTTTCCTGCGAGGTGGTGATCTCGGACGAGGTTCGCGCCGCCGCAGGCCTATCCGCCGACGCGCTGCCGCAACATGAAGTCGAGATCCGCGGCCGCAACGAGCCGATGATCGTGCGGAGCGTTTCGGATGCGAGGGAATTGTCGGCGCTGATCGACGATGTGGAGCCCGTCGCGGCGTGATTGCGGTGACTGCCGCCCAACCCTCTGGTCGTCCCCGCGAACGCGGGGACCCATACCGCGTGATCTCTCGATAAAGGCTCGGTAGCAAAGACCTTTCGCAAAACTTCTCCCTGTGGTTATGGGTGGATATGGTTTCGCGTTCTCGCGACGCACTGCGCCCGAGCTTTGCCTGAAGTTCCTTGCCCTCGAAATGAGAGGGCGCAGGGAAGACCGGGTGCGCGCTGCACCCGCGGTCCCGTGTGCAATTTGCACAGAAAAATGCGCACAC
>NZ_JAFCLR010000094.1:0-2147 GCF_018131065.1 Bradyrhizobium sp. AUGA SZCCT0431
GAGGCGTCGAAGCTGTAGCTGCCGTCCGCATTGAAGCTGAGGCCGGCCGGCGCCGGATCGACCAGCGCGTAGGTCAGCGTTGCGGTCTCGCCGGCATCGGCGTCGGTCGCCGAGACATTGCCGGAGACGCCGGCGTCCTCGGTGACCGCGGCAACCGCCGCGGTGGCGACCGGGGTGTCGTTGGTGCCGGTGACGGTGATCACCAGGTTGGCCGGTGCCGAGGTGGCGGCGTTCTCGTCGGTCGCGGTGAAGGCTATGGTGAGCACCAGCTCCTCGCCGGCGTTGAGCGCGTCATAGCTCGAGGCGTCGAAGCTGTAGCTGCCGTCCGCATTGAAGCTGAGGCCGGCCGGCGCCGGATCGACCAGCGCGTAGGTCAGGGCCGCGGTCTCGCCGGCATCGGCGTCGGTCGCCGAGACGTTGCCGGAGATGCCGGCATCCTCGGTGACCGCGGCAACCGCCGCGGTGGCGACCGGGGTGTCGTTGGTGCCGGTGACGGTGATCACCAGGTTGGCCGGTGCCGAAGTGGCGGCGTTCTCGTCGGTCGCGGTGAAGGCTATGGTGAGCACCAGCTCCTCGCCGGCGTTGAGCGCGTCATAGCTCGAGGCGTCGAAGCTGTAGCTGCCGTCCGCATTGAAGCTGAGGCCGGCCGGCGCCGGATCGACCAGCGCGTAGGTCAGGGCCGCGGTCTCGCCGGCATCGGCGTCGGTCGCCGAGACGTTGCCGGAGATGCCGGCGTCCTCGGCGACCGCGGCAACGGCCGCAGTGGCAACCGGGGTGTCGTTGGTGCCGGTGATGGTGATCACCAGATTGGCGGATGCCGAGGTCGCGGCGTTCTCATCGGTCGCGGTGAAGGCTATGGTGAGCACCAGCTCCTCGCCGGCGTTCAGCGCATCATAGCTCGACGCGTCGAAGCTGTAGCTGCCGTCCGCATTGAAGATGAGTCCGGCCGGCGCCGGATCGACCAGCGCATAGGTCAGCGTCGCGGTCTCGCCGGCATCCGCATCGGTGGCCGAGACGTTGCCGGAGATGCCGGCATCCTCAGTGACCGCGGCAACCGCCGCAGTGGCAACCGGGATGTCGTTGGTGCCGGTGACGGTGATCACCAGGTTGGCGGATGCCGAGGTGGCGGCGTTCTCATCGGTCGCGGTGAAGGCTATGGTGAGCACCAGCTCCTCACCGGCGTTCAGCGCATCGTAGCTCGACGCGTCAAAGCTGTAGCTGCCGTCCGCATTGAAGCTCAGGCCGGCCGGCGCCGGATCGACCAGCGCGTAGGTCAGCGTCGCGGTCTCGCCGGCATCCGCGTCGGTGGCCGAGACGTTGCCGGAGATGCCGGCGTCCTCGGCGACCGCGGCAACGGCCGCAGCGGCAACCGGGGTGTCGTTGGTGCCGGTGACGGTGATCACCAGGTTGGCCGGTGCCGAGGTGGCGGCGTTCTCATCGGTCGCGGTGAAGGCTATGGTGAGCACCAGCTCCTCGCCGGCGTTCAGCGCATCATAGCTCGACGCGTCGAAGCTGTAGCTGCCGTCCGCATTGAAGCTCAGGCCGGCCGGCGCCGGATCGACCAGCGCATAGGTCAGCGTCGCGGTCTCGCCCGTGTCGGCGTCGGTGGCCGAGACATTGCCGGAGATGCCGGCATCCTCAGTGACCGCGGCAACCGCCGCAGCGGCAACCGGGGTGTCGTTGGTGCCGGTGATGGTGATCACCAGGTTGGCCGGTGCCGAGGTGGCGGCGTTCTCATCGGTCGCGGTGAAGGCGACGGTGAGGACCAGTTCCTCGCCGGCGTTCAGCGCATCATAGCTCGACGCGTCGAAGCTGTAGCTGCCGTCCGCATTGAAGCTCAGGCCGGCCGGCGCCGGATCGACCAGCGCATAGGTCAGGGCCGCGGTCTCGCCCGTGTCGGCGTCGGTCGCCGAGACGTTGCCGGAGATGCCGGCGTCCTCGGCGACCGCGGCAACGGCCGCAGTGGCAACCGGGGTGTCGTTGGTGCCGGTGATGGTGATCACCAGATTGGCGGATGCCGAGGTCGCGGCGTTCTCATCGGTCGCGGTGAAGGCGATGGTGAGCACCAGCTCCTCGCCGGCGTTGAGCGCGTCATAGCTCGAGGCGTCGAAGCTGTAGCTGCCGTCCGCATTGAAGCTGAGTCCGGC
>NZ_JAFCLR010000095.1:0-1968 GCF_018131065.1 Bradyrhizobium sp. AUGA SZCCT0431
TCAGCTTCCCCCGCAGAATCACGAGAGAATCATAGCAAAGCAGCGGCGTTTTCACACAGCCAGGGTCAATCGCGTCGTTTTGGCCGGCCGCCGACCACTTCCGCTCCACCCCTATAAACAGACATCGTTGCCGTCGTCGGCATGTCTCAAAGGTGCCAGATGCGGAATGGACTAAGCCTGCCGGTTATTGATGTGCGGCAGACGATCTTCAAGCGGGACAAAACCGCCATCAATAATGAACAACTCAGCATCCGCCGCACCGTCCCTGAGTTGAATTGCCTCTTGATAAGCCGGACTTTCGTACCAAGCCTTGGCTGCCGCCACATCGGGAAATTCAATCAGGACGACACCTTCGAGCGACCCCATCAACTCTAGTGGCGCGAGCGGTGTATAAACAGAAAGGAACTTGGCGCCCCGTCCCTCAAAAGTCGGGCGGGCAGCCTTCCAATACGCCTCGAGTTTTTGTCGATCATGCACGCGTCTGTTCAGGGCAATCATGTAAGCAGGCATTGTTCGCTCCCATAGGCGTGTTTCTAGAACATGCGGATTAAGCCTCAAGCTATACGGTTATAGCATGCTCGGACGTCTCATTGGCCGATAGATGCCCGTATTGGGTCATTCGCGTCGGTTTTGACCGCCCGCCGATCACTTCCGGTCCACCCTAAAGAACGGACATCGTGGTCCTGCGAAGGCATGTCTCAGAAGTGCCAAGACGGACATTACCGAGGAGACACATTCGCGTCCGGCCTCCGCGCAACGAAAATGGTGGAAATGCATTCCAGCACCGTCTCGTGCTTTTGATTGCGCAGCAGGTTTTTGTTGCGGACTATTCCCCAGTCAGGTTTCGATTTCGAGGGGCGCAGCTCCAGAACCGTCATTTCGAGATCGAGCGCGTCACCCGGACGTACCGGGTTCGTCAGCTTCAGCTCATCCCAACCCAATCCCATCAGGACCTGGAAGTGCGGTTGAAGCTGACCCGAGAGCAGGATGTAGATCGCAAACGTATGCGACCCCGATGCCGTCAATCCGCCAAAGACCGATTGTGCCGCGAGTTCCTCGTCGATGTGGCGGGGTATCGGATCGTATTGTTTGGCGAAACGGATAATCTCTTCCTTGGAGAGCGAATAGGGGCCCGCCGCGCTGCGGATTCCGATTTGCAGTTCTTCAAAATAAAGGTTGGTCATCGATGCCTCCGTCGATGAAGCGAGAGGCAATACGACTCCCGCTCGCCGGTTCAACGGGCGACATCGTAACGGGTAAAATTGGCCCCGGTTAGTGGCAATCGCTGGTTTGGTCACATGTCTGAGTTGACTCATTCGCGTCGCTTCCGGCATGCCGGTCGACGTCCGCTCAGCGGGAATCATCGGACACGCGCCGCACCATTCGCAGACTGTAGTCGATCCTCTTTAGTGTGTATTTTGAGGTCCGCCCGACCGACGTTGCTGCGTCGCTTCGCGAGCAAGCGCTATTCTGCCGCCCCAGGTGCGACAAATCAACCCGACGGGCAAATCAATTCTGATTTACAGAATTCGTGTCAAGCCCCGAAATCAAAAATATTTCGCTTTTCCAGAAGGGCAAATCAGATGCATATCTTTGTCCATCCCGTCCCACTCAGAGGGCGTCGGCCGTCGTCACGGACGTTGGGCGGGTCGCGGTGGACGCTGATGTGCTGGCGACGAACGGCACTGAAGCGTACGGCGAAGTCGTGTGGTCCCGGCGCCCCGTTGCTGGCGTCAAGTTCCTGAGAAGCCAAACGCTGATCAGGAGCGATGGTGGCAAGAAAGCCCGTTCACCAGGGAGAGCACGATATAAGCCGTAAAGCCATTGCGCAGGGAAGGCCGGGTGTTCTCCGCTGGACCTGTATGCTCGTGTGCACTTTGTTTTGTGCAGACCGCACGCGAGACCGCGGGTGCAGCGCGCACCCGGTCTTCCCTGCGCCCTCTTACGAGAGGGCGGGAAGTTTCTGGC
>NZ_JAFCLR010000096.1:0-1569 GCF_018131065.1 Bradyrhizobium sp. AUGA SZCCT0431
CAGCCTTCATGCCAAACGAATGTGCCAACTACTTCGAAAACGCCGGATACGCCTCAACCTAAATTCATCCCGCTCTAGCGCGAAGACGCGCTTCGCGCTTCTGCCCGGGCATGACGACGCTGAGCGCGTAGCCCGCATGAGCGCAGCGACATGCGGGGCCGTGCGGGAAAATACCCGGATATCGCGGAGCCTGTCATCGGGCGTGCATTCGCGCGACCCGTTGGCTCATCCAGGCTACAGGCCGCGACCGCTTTTGCCCGAAGGCACAGGCGTTCCATCCGCCATCATGTGCTGGCCCCTTCGTTCGACAATCAACCCGTAGGCATGGGGCTGCCGGTGGACGTCGAAGTTGAAGGTGGTGCGCTTGTAGGAGTTGCACAAATCCAGATCACAGCGCGCCAATGCGATTTCGTCACCTTTGGTCGTGCAAGCGGCGACGATTTCACCTGATGGCGCCACAATGCAGCTACCGCCAATCTGGTCGACACCCTCTTCGATCCCGGCCTTGGCGACTCCCACGACCCAGGTCCCGTTCTGGTAGGCGCCGGACTGCATCACAAGACGATTGTGGAACAGCGAGAGGTCGTCATGATCAGGCGCGGGCGGATTATGCACCGGCGTGTTGTAGCCGATCAGCACCATTTCGACGCCCTGCAGTCCCATGACGCGATAGGTTTCGGGCCAGCGGCGATCATTGCAGATCGCCATGCCGATCGCGCCATTGAACGCGTCGGCCACGCCAAAGCCGGAGCCGGGCTCGAAGTAACGCTTTTCCAGGTGCTGAAATCGGCGCCAGGGCTCGTGTTCGGCGTGGCCGGGCAAATGCACTTTGCGATACCTGGAAATGGTTTTGCCGCGCTTGTCCACGAGGATGGAGGTGTTGTGCCGATGGGTTTCGCCGTTCTCGACCGCCAGTTCGGCGTAACCCAGGCAAAATCCGATGCCCAGTTCCAGGGACAGGTCGAACAGGGCACGCGTCTGCGGACCGGGCATCTCATGCTCGAAGAAGGAATCGATTTCCGCCTGATCCTCCATGTACCAGCGCGGAAAAAACGTCGTCAGCGCCAGCTCGGGATAGACGATCAGGTCGCATCCGTTGGCGTGCGCCTGGCGCATCAACGCCATGAGCCGCGCGACAACCTCGGTCCTCGTTTCGCTTCGGGCGACAGGGCCCAACTGTCCCGCTGCGACGTTCACAAATCTTGCCACTGTCTTTCCTTTTGATCCGTTACCAGGTCGCTCGGCACAGTGCAGAACGCGTGCCAAGGCAGCACCGGTGCGAGAATGCCTGAAAATCACTCTGCTCCTCCGGGCTACGGACCACAACATCTGGCCCGTCGGGCAAATCAGTTCTGATTTACGGAAATCGTGTCAAGCCTCGAAATAAAAAATATTTCGCTTTTCCCGAAGGCAAATCAGGGCCATATGTTTGGTCATCCCGTCCTACTCAGAAGGGCGTCGGCCGTCGTCACGGACGTTGGACGGGATGCGATGGACGCCGATGTTGCGAAGACGTAACGCGACAGAGGCGTACGGCGAAGGCGCGTGGTCCTGACACCCCGTTGCTGG
>NZ_JAFCLR010000097.1:0-1514 GCF_018131065.1 Bradyrhizobium sp. AUGA SZCCT0431
GGGGTAAATCTGAAGACCGCCAAGGCGCTCGGCTTGACTATTCCTCCAACGATCCTTGTGCGAGCCGACGAAGTGATCGAATGAGGTAGGCCACTTCCGGTTTTAGCACCTTTGAGACATGCCCGCTTATCCTGAGAATGTCCGTTCACTGGGGTAGACCGGAAGTCGCCGCGGTCCGGTCAAAACGACGCGAATGACCCATAGCCTTCCTGCGCCACGCGCAGCATTTGCGACGCAGCATTTTGCGCCCTCAGCGAGTGCGACCACCATGGAGACGTGATAATCTGCGTCCCCTCGTCCTCGAGCTGCCGTGAGGATCAAATGAAGCGGCGGGAGTTCATCGCGGGCACTGCGGCGCTGCTCGTTTCGCCACGGCATGTGCACGCGCAGGGGAAGCCTCGCCGGATCGGTTACTTGGGCGGTTCCGAATTTCCGCCAACTCTGCGCGGCGGCATAGGCGAAAAGGGCTGGATCGAGGGCAAGAACCTGATCGTGGACTACCGATATTTTGAGGGCCATGCCGAGCGCATACCGGCTCTTGCGGCCGAACTCGTTGCCCTCAGGCCCGATCTGCTCATTGGCTCCGGCCCGCAGCCAGCCGTTGCCCTGAAATCAGCAACCGCTGCCATTCCGATTGTATTCGTGGCTGTGGCCGATCCCGTGCGGCTTGGCCTCGTCCAAAGCCTGTCGCGACCAGGCGGCAACATAACGGGTCTTGCGACCTACGTACCAGGAGATTTCACCGCCAAGATGATAGAAACCCTGCGGGAAATGGTTCCTACCGCCTCGAAAATTGCGATCTTGGTCAATCCGGGCAATCCAATTCACAGGTTGATAGTAGCCGAGGAATTGCCCCAAACGGCCCGCAAGCTAGGCGTGGCTCTCCCGATAGTAGAGGCGACCACGGCGGAAGAACTGGACATCGCCTTTGCCTCGGCCGCAACCCAGCAGGTCGATGCAATAGTTCCTTTTGGCGATCCGTTGACCTTTAACAACGCCCCACGAGTTACTGCGCTGGCGGCGAAGCATCGTCTGCCCGCGCTCTATCTATTCCGACAATTCGCCACCAATGGCGGATTGATTTCATACGGCCCCGATGTGGCCGATCTGTTCCGCCGTGCAGGCGGATACGTCGATAAGATCCTCAAAGGCGCCAAGCCTTCCGATCTGCCGGTAGAGCAGCCGACCAAATTCGAGCTAGTGGTCAACATGAAGACTGCCAAGGCGCTCGGCCTTACCGTGCCGCCCGCGTTACTGGCTCGCGCCGACGAGTTGATCGAATAGAGATGCTGTTACTGCGGCGCATGAGTCCGGTTATGGCGCCTTTGAGACATGCCCGCCTATCCTGAGAATGTCCGTTCACCGGGGTAGACCGGAAGTCGCCGTGGTTCGGCCAAACCGACGCGAATGATCCATTTCGGACCTCGGTCGCTGGAAGACCGGGTCGAACAGTCGTAAAGTGGCAGCGCCGCACCTTGATTCAGAACGATTTAGGCCCCTCAGGGCTTTGACGT
>NZ_JAFCLR010000098.1:0-1482 GCF_018131065.1 Bradyrhizobium sp. AUGA SZCCT0431
TGACCCAACTGAGACATTAGTTCGCCGCCAGAACTGACATCGGCCCCTTCAAGTATGTTAGTCTGAGCCAGTACGATGCGCGGTATTCAGGCGTGGGGATCCATCCATCAAAAGGGTCACGTCATGAGCAAATGTGAAAATGAAGCAAGCAAGTTCCGTCCATCGGATAGGCCCCTGAACGAATACGAGCAGGAGCAAAAAGCGCTGCGCAAAAACCTAGAACGGCTGAAGGCTGAACGACTGGCGGGAGAGGTTGCCAAGTCGAAGGACGGTTAGAAATCGGAACTCTGTAGCGGCGGGCCGGGCGGCCTCGGTAATTCTTCTATCCCCGGTCGGGGCCGCTTTCGGTTTCTTTGCCTTTAAAGTCGCATTTTCGTTCCCACATTATTTGATGGGGCACCGGAGGCTGAGATGAAATCAGAGTTCTTCAGCATGTTCGGAATACCACCCACCGAATGCGAAATCGAAGCCCGCAAAGATGAATTGGGTGTGCCGCGACTGTGGTTTCGATCAACGGGAAATCCGCTGGTCGGCTTGGATTTGACTGGTGCTACCCAGCTTCAGCATTTGTTGACTGATGCCGGCGAAGCCAATCAGGCGAACGAAATTGGTCAACACATCGCCAAAGCGCAGCACCTTCGATAATTGTTTTTCAGGGGTGATCCTGCAGATAGCAGTCAGCCCGAGGGGGTGAATTGCCTTTAGGGCCTCGGGGCATTACGCAACTTCTCCTGGGCCGCCTTATATTCGTCTTCGAGGGGCAGTTTGTCGAAATCGGGCTTGTAGCCGTTCTTCTCGTATGTCGACCTAGGTATCGGGATGGAAACGCCGTCGTATTCAACCTGAGCCGACTGATCTGGTGTTTTAAATAATCCGGTGGGCATGATGCCAGCCCTCCTTGCTTTGGCTTAAATATATCACGAGGACCTTGATCGCCCCGGCTCACCCAAACAAAAGGACCGCCGGAGACCGGCGGTCCTTTCGTTTACAGTTGGGATTGATGCGCTCGACTTTGCTCTAGCCTTAGACAGTGGCCGCTATGGGTCTCTTATGTCTCTTGTTGGTGCTAGCCGGTGCGAGAACCTATCGATCAAACCTAACCTTTCTTAAAACTGGGCGCGGCTCAAGGAAGTTCAAGTGAGGGATGCTGACCTAGCCCCTTGCCGTCCGCGCGGCCAAACCTATGTCTGCCTTGGCTGATCTGCGCGTTTTGCCCCCAGTCGTCGCGCAGCGCCGGACTTTGCGCCCAATCTGGAGCGTCTGAAGTCGACGCGAGACGCCGCCGGGCCGCTGGGGTTGACGCTTGTCCCGGCCGAAGCACGCGGACTGGACGCACTTGAACAAGCGTTCGCGACGATGATAGGGGAGCGCGCGCAAGCGCTCACCGTTCTAAGTGATGGTGGTGCTGTTCAACTGTCTTCTCACTCGGGCCGACGAAGTGATCGAATAGAGCCGTTGTTTGCTGCGGTGCATGAGTCCGCT
>NZ_JAFCLR010000099.1:0-1429 GCF_018131065.1 Bradyrhizobium sp. AUGA SZCCT0431
GATGGGTTGGGCGAACGGGGGCGGACGCCCCGCCGGTCAAGGACCGAGCGGCAGCAGCGCGCCGGGCAAGCCGCAGATCAGGTCGGCTTCGGGACATGCCGCGGCAAACGCAAGGCGAATGCGGCTCGTGGTCTCGACCACACGGGCAGCGAGTTTCAAGAGACGAAGACGCAGCGTCGCGAACTCGGCAGTGGCCAATTCCCGGGCTTTGGGAATGGCGTCGCGCACGGTCAGCATCAGCCAATAAGCGGCCGTATGGAGCACGAGACGGACCTGGTTGGCGAGCGCCGAACGGCAGCTGGTGCGATCGGAGGCGAGCTGCGTCTTATGCAGCTTGATCAGATTCTCGGCTTGGCCGCGCGCGCAATACAGGCTGTCGTAGATCCACTCGGCCGAGCCGACATCGAGGCTGGTGACGACGAAACGGATGTCGAGGCCGAGCATCGTCGCCTCAATACGGGCGACAGTGCGCCGTTCGCGATCCCAGGACTTTGCCTTGTGGCGCGTCTCGGTATAGCCACGCAGAACCGGCAGGTTCTCGATGGCGCGTCGCGTGCGGATGTCGTCGGCGACCTCGTCGACTTTTCTGGCGAGAGGCTTGGTGCCGGACAGACCGAAGATGTAGTCGATGCCGTTGGTCTCGCACCACGCCATGGCCTCCGGCCGGGCATAGTGCCCGTCGCCACGGAACGTAATTTGCGTGTTGTGCCATCGCGTCCGGATATGCCGTACCAGGCGGCGCAGATGGGCACGCACCTCGACGCCGCCCGGCGTCTTGCCGGGCCGCAGCACGACGGCCACGGGCCGGCTCTTCTCCGTGTCGTAGACGTGGATCGGCAGGAAGCAGCGTTCGTCATAATGAGCGTTGAACAGCGAGAGCTGCTGATGGCCGTGGACGACGTCGCAGGTATCATCGATGTCGAGCGTGACGGATGCCGGCTCGCGCGGGTAGCTATCCATCCATGCGTCGACCAAAATGTAGGTCAGCCGGATCACGTCGCGCAGGCGCGGAGCATTCTCCAGCCGCGACAGCGTCGGTTGGGAACACAGATCGCGGCCCGTGTCCGGCAGCCGTCCGCAGGCCAGCTTGAATGCGGGATCGGACCGCAGATGATCGAGGTCGTCGGCGTCCTCGTAGCCGCAGCAGATCGCGAACATGCGCGCGCGGAACATATCGACCAGGCTGTGCACGACCCGCGTCGGATCGCGCCGATCCGGGAACACCCGGGCCAGATTGTCGGCCAAGCCGAGACGCCGCTCGGCCATCGCCAGAAGCATCACGCCCCCGTTCGAGGTTAGGCGCCCACCATCGAAGGCAGCTGTGACTTTCTTGGCGTGAATGGCTGGAAACGAGAAGGGCGGAATCGTATCGTCGGTCATGGCGGGCGTGGCGTTCGCGGTTGGAGGTGATGGGGTTGGCTTCGCAACC